>JAYTUV010000011.1:0-37948 GCA_043744395.1 Aestuariivirga sp. | reverse complement strand
GATAGACCTTGCGCAATATCGCTTGTTACATGGCCGCCGCCGACCAAAATTGTATCAGCTGCCAGAAGTTGCCCGTTACGGAAATGGCCAATGCTGGTGATTGCGCCCCCCATATCAACAACAGTGCAGCCAAGCTGCAACTCATCAACAGTGAGGCAAGATTTTGCGGCTGCATAAGGCGCAATCACAAAGCCCGCGACCCGGAGGTGTGAACGTTCAACGGCCAAAGTAACATTTCTCAAAAAAGCAGGCTCAACACTGGTCACACCAATATCGGCTTGCAACACATCACCGTGCATTCCAATTGGCGAGCTCACCTCGCCAGCACCGTCCAACACAAAGTTGTTAGGCTGAACATGCAAGATCGTTCGCTTGCCTACACTGACATGCGACAGCGCAGTGGTAATGGCAAAATCAAGGTCGCGCGGAGAAACCACGCCGGTTTGCGTTTGTGTGCGCGCTGAAAAACTTGCGGATTGAACACGGCCGCCAGAGACACTGACATAGACCTCAGAGATGGCCACTTCAGCCATGCGCTCGGCGACATCAACAGCCAGACGGATGGCGCGTTCAGCATCATCAATATTGATGATGGCGCCAGATTTCACGCCGCGCGAAAGTGTTTGGCCAAAACCTAGAACACGTAATTGTTGTCGAGGGTCAATATTTGATTTTGAATCTGAGACAGGTGCACGAGCAATCAAACAACTGATCTTCGTTGAGCCAATATCAAGAGCGGCAACGACTTGGCCCTTTGTACTATTTAAATGGCGAACACCGCCACGGCCCTGCATTGTATCCATTACGCTACCCACTTTATTCAACTTAACTATTGCTTCTGAACCACTTTGTCCCCTGATGGTTCAGTCTTCTTTGCATCCACAATCTCAATGACTTTAACGGTCATTTGACCTGCGATCCGCATATCAATTTCACGAATAGCTTTTGACAAAAGTCCGGCATCAGCATCGAGCTGGCTAACCTTCGCTAAAGCTTCCACTACACCTTCAACCGGCAAGGCGATTTTCACGCCATTGTAGAGATAGAGTGTCCAGCGCCGCTTGCCCACCATGGCGACAGCACTGACCTTCTTGAATAACATTGGATAAGCTTCCAGATGGTTAACAATTTCGGAAGCTGCCAAATTTGCACCCTGCCCTGTGACCAGAGGCAAATGCGAAGGACCCATCAAATCTAGGCCGCCCATGGCAACACCAGCTCTATCAATTAGATTATAAACGCCTTCATGCTGCCAAATGGCAAAGGGCACACGCTCAACCACATTAATTTCAAGCCTGTTGGGATATTGCCGCTGCACTGAAGCGGCAGAAACCCAATTCATCGCTTCAAGCGTGCGCCGCGCTTCGCCCGTGTCAAAGCCAATGAGGCTGGCACCGGGTTGAACACCCAGAGCGTGAAACAACAATTCAGGATCATGATGTGTCAAACCACTGACACGGATATCATCGGCGGCCAGTCCGGCCATGCTGGCAATTTTGCCAGACAAATTACGCAGTGGGCTGCCTTCAAAATCCAGCATTCCGCCATGCAAAGTGCTGTAGACGACGGAAGCAGCTAAAAACAAAACTGAAAAACAGCGCGCCGCAATATGTGCTCGAGGTGACGCGGCTCTAGACAGAACGGATTGAAATAAATTCATCGGTTCACCGACGCATCATTTACCATCCATGTTACCAATTCTTGAAATGAATGACCGGCGTGCTTGGCAAGTTCAGGTGCCAGTGACGTGGGCGTCATGCCGGGCTGGGTGTTCAGCTCAAGCAGAATGGGCTCACCCTTATCAATGGTGTCATCAAAACGGAAATCACAACGCGAAATGCCACGGCAACCCAATGCTTGATGCGCTAGCAAGGAATATTTTTGGCACTTGCGATAAATTTCATTTGGAATTTCGGCAGGCAAAATATGCTGCGAACCACCTGGCACATATTTGGAATCGTAGTCATAAAAACCACCAGTGGACACAATTTCAATCACACCTAAAGCCACATCACCCATCACCGCGCAGGTCAATTCTTTTCCCGGGATAAAGCGTTCGACCATAACCTGATCGCCAAAAATATGGCGTTCTTCCAATAAGCTCGTCACCGGGCCATTCGAAGAGCGATCCACAATATGCACGCCCACACTTGAACCATCAGCCACCGGCTTTATGACATATGGGACTGTCATGGGATGGCGCGAAGCAGCTTCTTCAATATCGACTAATTTGCTTTCGGCCACAGGAATGCCGAACTCTTTGAAAACCGATTTCGATTTTTCCTTATGCATGGCAAGAGCTGAGGCCAATACACCCGAATGCGTATAAGGTATATTCAGTGTTTCAAACAGCGCCGACGCACAACCATCTTCACCCCAAGTGCCATGCAATGCATTGAAAACTACATCAGGCTTCATATCCAGCAAAACCGACGCAATAGTTTCACGTTTCACATCAACTAATATGGCATTAAAACGAGCGGCACGAAGGGCTTCAAAACACCCTTCACCCGAAGACAAAGAGACCTTACGCTCCTTTGACCAGCCGCCCATCAAAACGGCAACAGTGGTATGTTCAGGATTTCGTTTTTCCATGCTCAAGCCGCTCCTTCCAGCGGAAGTCCAATACGCTTAATTTCCCACTCCAATGTAACACCCGAATTGGCTTTGACGCGGGCCCGAACAGTTTCGCCCAACTGTTCAATTTGAGTAGCCGTCGCTCCGCCTTCGTTGATCAAAAAATTACAATGCAATTCCGAAACTTTTGCCGGGCCCACATTGAAACCGCGCATACCTGCTGCATCAATGAGCTGCCAAGATTTTTGGCCGGGTGGATTCTTAAATGTTGATCCGCCCGTGCGGCTCTTAATTGGCTGCGTGGCTTCGCGGCTTTCAGTAATTTTATCCATCGCTGCCTGAATATCAGCATGCACACCCAGTTTGCCTTGAAGCAAAGCCGATGTGAAAATCAAATCTTCCGCTGCGCCACAATGGCGATAAGTATATTTCATGTCGGCATTGCTCAACACGTGTAGTTCCCCCTGAGCGTCAAAACCCCGTGCCTCCACCAGCACGTCTTTTGTTTCACCACCATATGCACCACCATTCATGCGAAGCGCGCCGCCTATGCTGCCGGGAATACCTCTCAAAAAGGTTAATGAATCAATACTATGTTCGGCAGCAAACCGCGCCACACGCACATCAAGCGCCGCTGTCCCTGCCCTGATACGATTTTCGCCTTCTAACGCAACATTCATAAAGGCTCGGCCCAGACGAATAACGACGCCGGGCACTCCGCCGTCACGAACGAGCAAATTTGAACCAACACCAATCACATAAACCGGAATACCAGCAGGCGCGGCTTTTAGAAATGCGCCCAAATCATCTTCATCAGCAGGCGTAAACAGCACTTCAGCAGCGCCACCTGCCCGAAACCAAGTAAGATCAGCCAGTGGCGCATTTGGCTCTAACCGCCCGCGCACAGCTGGCAGTTTTTTCAACAGGGTTTCGCCATCAATCTTCATCGTCACGCTTTCGAAAGTTCTGCCAATTGTCCGGGCAGCGCATAGGCCCACTGGCTAATCGTGCCCGCACCCAAACACACCACAATATCACCGGGTGAAACCAAGCCTTTGATCATCGGAGCCAATTGTTCGGGTGTGTCAATTTTGTAAACTGCACGGTGGCCACGGTCATGCAGGCCTTGCGCCAAGCTGTGATGAGAGATGCCATCAATAGGCGCTTCACCGGCGGAATAAACAGGAGCTAATATAACTGAATCTGCATCGTTAAAGCAGGAACAAAATTCATTAAAAAGGCTCTGCAATCTTGTGTAACGATGGGGTTGCATAATCGTCACAACTTTTTGCTTCGTTACTTTGCGTGCAGCAGAAAGCACTGCCGCAATTTCTACTGGGTGATGACCATAGTCATCAAACACCGTCACGCCATTAAACTCGCCCGTGCGTGTGAAGCGGCGCTTTACACCTTCAAAACTAGCAAGGCCTTTGCGAATTTGTTCGTCACTCATCCCAAGCTCACGCGCCACGGCCAAAGCCGCAGTGGAATTCATTGCGTTATGATCGCCCGGCATTGCCAATGCCAAATCCATGATGTCATGGGTCTCACGTGTTAAGCGGTTGGTAATGCGCACTCCAAATCGTGTCGCGCCATCGCTATAGGTCACGTCGAGCAATCTAAAATCCGCCTGCGGGCTGTGGCCATAAGTGACCACGCGGCGATCCTGAATTTTGCCGATCAATTCCTGCACCACTGGATGATCAATGCACATGACTGCAAAACCATAAAACGGAATGTTTTCGACGAACGCTAAAAACGCTTCCTTGGCTTTGTCGAACGTGCCGTAATGATCAAGATGTTCGGGGTCGATGTTGGTCACAATAACCACATCGGCAGGCAGCTTGACGAAAGTTCCATCCGACTCGTCGGACTCGACCACCATCCAATCGCCCTTACCCAATCGCGCATTGGTTCCATAAGCATTGATGATCCCGCCATTGATGACGGTTGGGTCAAAGTTTCCGGCATCCAACAACGCAGCAACAATTGAGGTCGTTGTCGTTTTGCCATGCGTGCCGCCGACCGCCACACAAGATTTAAACCGCATTAGCTCCGCCAACATTTCAGCACGGCGCACAATTGGCAAAAACCGTTTGCGCGCTTCGATAAGCTCTGGATTATCCGCTTTCACGGCAGAAGAAATGACCACGACCTGCGCGTTGCCAAGGTTCTCAGCCTTATGCCCAATGGCAACGTCAATGCCATGTTTGCGCAACCGAGCAACATTATAATTATCTAAAATATCAGAGCCTTGAACTTTATAGTTCAGGGTTGACATCACCTCGGCAATGCCGCTCATACCAATGCCGCCAATACCAATGAAATGAATGGGGCCAACGTCGCGCGGTAATTTCATAGGTTTAGTCTCTCCAAACTAGTGAGCGCTTTTGCGCACAATCATATCTTCTACAAGGTCGGCTAACCGCTCTGCTGCATCAGGCTTGCCGTGACTTAATGCTGATTGGGAGGCCTTCTTAAGGCCAGCTTCATCACCAATCAACCGGGTCAATAATTCAGCAAACGACTTTGGCTCCAGCTCTTTCTGGGGGCAAACCCACCCAGCCCCAACGCCAGCAAAACTTTGTGCATTGCGCAGCTGATCATTATCAATAGAATGTGGCAGGGGCACCATAATCGCGGGCCGACCAATCACACCAAGTTCGGCAATGGTCGAAGCCCCTGAACGCGAAATAACCAAATGTGAAGCGGCAATGCGCTTTGGCATATCATTGAAAAAGGCCTGCAGTTCCACCTTCAATCCCATCGCCGAATAGGCCGCATGAACCCGTGCCAAATCTTCATCACGACATTGCTGTGTGAGCACAATATTTTTTCGCAAGGCCAAGGGCAGTTTTTCAAAAACCTGCGGCATAAAATCTGAAAAAAACTTGGCACCTTGACTGCCTCCAAATATCACCAGATTGAACAGGCCTTGAACTGGATATGGAGCCGCCTTCTCGCTCAGGGCAACTGCACGAACCGGATTGCCAGTCAAAACAAGTTTGGATTTTGCTGCATCTGGCAAACCAATCATCGACGTAAATGACGCCGCGACAAAATTCACTTTCTTTGACAGCATTTTGTTGGCGCGACCCAAAACTGCATTCTGCTCATGCACAGCACATGGAATGCCCAATGCCGTCGCCGCATAGATCGGAGGAAATGATGGATATCCACCAAAACCAACAACCGCCATCGGCTTTTCATTCTTTAAAATAGTTTTTGCAGCGCGGTACCCTGAAAATAATTTCCACAATCGCTTCGGTAATCCAATCGGATCAGAAAGTGATGGACTTGCAGAATGCACCACATGAGTTTTTTCTGACGGAAAAGATTTGCCATAATCACGCACCCGTTCGTCCGTCATCAGATGAACCTTGTAGCCGCGTTTTACCAAAGTCTCGGCAAGGGCTTGTGCTGGAAACAAATGTCCGCCCGTCCCACCTGCTGCCAATACGACCAACTGGCCATGATTATTTTTCATGCCACCGCCGCGCCAACGCTAAAATGAAACCCATCGCCAAGGCCGTGCCCAACAAAGATGAACCGCCGTAAGAAATAAATGGAAGAGTCATGCCTTTTGCCGGAAGCAATCCCACATTCACGCCCATGTTGATACAGGCTTGCAAACTGAACATGATGATGAGGCCCGACATTGCTAAAGCTGCAAAGGGATCATCTTCCGTTTTTGCTCTCTTCAACACGCGAAAAATAATGAAGAAGAAAAGCGACATCAAAGCAATGCAGGCCAGAAAGCCAAACTCTTCGCCAACAACTGCGAACGAAAAATCCGTATGCGCGTCCGGAAGCACAAGCTTAGCAACACCACCGCCTGGCCCCGCCCCCATCAAGCCGCCATTGTTGAATGCGCTGACTGCAGTGTCGGTTTGAAACGTGTCCCCATTTTCTGGACTCAAAAATCTATCGACGCGTGATGCAACGTGCGAAACAAATTTATAGGCTAAACCGCCCGCCAAAATGCCAAGTGCTGCCAAACCCAAAACATAGCGCCAAGAAATACCCCAGATCAGAAGCATAAAACCAAAAGTCAAAGTGACCAAGGCAGTTTGGCCAAAGTCTGGCTGCAAAACCAACAGACCTAAGAAAACGATAGCAGCGCCAAACGTAATCAAATGGCCCGGCATGTCAGGGCGTTTGATGCGGTCCGCCAAGAACCACGCAGCAAAAACTACAAAACTTGGCTTGGCAAATTCGGAAGGCTGCATGCCATATATCCAACGATGCGCACCTTTGACTTCTGGCCCAAATTTCAAGGCCGCAACCATCAAAACCAATGAACCAAAAAATGTCGCAAACGCCGTGCGCCTAACCCAAACCTGATCAAAAAATGATACCGTAACGAGGCCGATGACACCAAAGAAGATCCAAAACAGTTGGCTGCGGAAAAAATGAAATGCATCGAGGCCGATGCGCTCTGCCACCGGCGGGCTTGCCGCCATGCTGATCAAAACACCAATCGCCATCAACAATAGGATTGACGACAGAAGCGCACGGTCAACCGTAAACCACCACCGCGCCAACGAGCCGCGATCACTGCGTGAAATCAGCATTATGGTTTTCCTCCAATGGTCATGACTGCGCCGGGCAGCTTTGCGACATATTCGACAAACGCGTCGCCCCGAATTTCAAAATTCTTGTATTGATCAAATGATGCACATGCTGGTGACAACAGAACTACACCATCACTTTTTGCATCTCGTGCAGCACTGGCAACTGCATTTTCCAATGTTTCGCTGCATTCGTAAGCCACACGGCCATCCAATATTTTTGCAAAGTCGTCCGCCGCAACACCAATCAAATAAGCTTTGGCTATTCTTGAAAAATATGGCGCAAGCGGTTCAATACCGCCAGATTTTGCAATGCCACCAGCAATCCAATATATATTATTGAAGGACGCCAGAGCCTTTTCTGCGGCATCGGCATTCGTGGCCTTTGAATCGTTTATAAATGGTACACCCGAAACTGTGCCGACTTGCTGCATCCTGTGAGCAAGTCCAGGGAAGCTTTTCATTGCAGTTTCAATCACAGCGGCCGGAACACCCATAGAATGCGCAGCTCCGTAAGCCATGCAAGCGTTCTGCCAATTATGCTTACCTTTGAGTGCTGGCATGTTTCGCAAATCTATTTCAGCAACAATCTTTCCACCACGACGATCATGCAGGATGCCATTGGCAGCACTCACACCATCTTCCAAATTATGCAAAACTGATATCCGCCGAACATCAGATTTCGGTGAAACTTGATCAGCAATCGCCACACACCAAAGATCATCAACCCCAACCAAAGCTGTGTCTCCAGTGTTCATTCTCGCAAACATCCGCCCTTTGACAAATGCGTAATGATGCATATCGCCATGTCTGTCTAAATGATCGGCGGTGAGATTTGTGAGAATTCCAACATCTGGGTGGAGACTTGGCATCAAGTCAATTTGAAAAGATGAGAGCTCCAAAACATAAATGCGGTTCTTGGTCGGCGGACGCAAATTAAAAACTGCTAGACCAATATTACCGCCGACATCAATATCGAAGCCAGCCGATATCAAAACATGGCCGATCAATGCGGTCGTGGTTGACTTTCCATTTGTGCCGGTGATGGCCACAAGCTTTGCTCCGCTGCTTTGCACCTCCCGCGCAAAAACTTCGGTGTCACCGATGATTTCAATTCCAGCGGCCTTCGCCTTTGTCACTGTCCAATGCGGTTCTGGGTGCGTGAGCGGAACACCGGGGCTAAGCACAAGTGCGCTCAAAGTTTTAAAATCAACTGTATGCAGATTGGTAATGGATAGTCCCTCAGCCCGTGCTTTTTCTACAGCAGGTTCTGAATCATCCCATGCAAAAACTTTTGCCCCACCAGCCAGCAAAGCTTTGGCACACGAAATGCCAGAGCGCGCGAGGCCAAACATAGCCACGGCTTTACCTTCAAACTGACGAGCAGGAAACATCTTGACTGTTACCTTAACTTCAAAGTTGCAAGGCCAATGAGCGCAAGCACGAATGAAATAATCCAGAAACGAATAACGATTGTTGGTTCTTTCCAACCCTTTTGTTCGAAGTGATGATGAAGCGGCGCCATGGCGAACACGCGCTTACCCGTCATTTTGAAGGATGCGACTTGCACTATCACTGACACGGTTTCTAAAACAAACAACCCACCAATAATCATCAAAACAATTTCATGTTTCGTCGCCACGGCAATTGCGCCAAGACAGCCTCCCAAAGAAAGTGAACCCGTGTCACCCATGAATATCATTGCAGGTGGTGCATTAAACCACAGGAAGCCGAGCCCAGCCCCAACAAGCGCGCCGCATATGATGGCCAATTCGCCTGTGCCTTTCACAAAGTGAAGTTGCAAATATTCTGCAAATACAAAGTTACCAACAAGATAGGAGATGAGCCCGTAGCTGCCTGCTGCTATCATAACAGGCACAATTGCCAAGCCATCAAGACCATCGGTGATGTTCACAGCATTACCTGCGCCAACGATGACCAGTGCACCAATTGCCAGAAAGAATGGCCCAAAATTGATCAAAACATCTTTGGCAAAAGGCACAGCCAGAGCGCTGGAAAGCGGCTTTTGCCCCATCCACATGAAGCACAGCACCACCGAACCGGCGATCAGAAATTCAGCCAGCAATCGCGCTCTACCAGAAAATCCGCGCACAGTGGCCCGCGTCACTTTCAAGTAATCATCATAAAAACCAATTGCGCCAAATCCGAGCGTGACAAATAAAACACCCCACACATAAATGTTGCTCAAGTCCGCCCACAATAATGTAGAGACGAAAACGCCAGATAAAATCATCAGACCACCCATGGTCGGGGTGCCTTGCTTTTCAATAATGTGGCGTTGCGGACCGTCAGTGCGAATAGGTTGACCTCTGCCTTGCTTGATTTTCAACAACGCAATAATTTTTGGCCCAAACACAAACACGAAAAGCAAAGCGGTCATAATCGCCATGCCCGTGCGCGTCGTCAAATAGCGGAACACATTGAAGGCCGAAAATTCACTCGTCAATTTGATCAACAAATAATACAGCATGAACTAACTATCCTTCGTCACAGTTGGAAATTTTTTGTGGAGTGCCTCAACAACAAGCCACATTTTGCTGCCATGCGAGCCTTTGATCATAACGGCATCACCAGCGCGAAGCTGTGCCAGCAATTGATCTTTCAACTCTGTTGAAGTTGCAGCATAGGTTCCGTGCTTTGCCGCTGGCAGCTTTTCCCATAGATTTTGCATCAACGGGCCACAAGCATAAACAAGATCCACCTTGTGTTGCTCTACCGCTTTGGCAAGCTCGGCATGGAGTTGGCCCCCAAATTCGCCGAGCTCTAACATATCGCCCAGAACCGCAATCCGCCGGCCATTTTTGCCAATCTGCGCGCCATCTAACAAAGCCAAGGCGGCCCCCACCGAAGTTGGATTTGCGTTATAACTTTCATCAATCAAAAGTAGTTCACCGCCCGGTGCGGTCAACCGTTCTTGCACCCCCCGCCCCTTTGCTGGTGCGGCATCCGCCAAGGCTAACATCGCGCGCGCTAAATCTGCTCCAGATGCTTTTACAGCCGCTAAAACGGCCAAACTATTGATCGCCATGTGTTCGCCTGGCATTCCTAATTTATAGGTCACCAATTCACCCATCACACTCGCGGTGATGCAACAACAAGTGGGATGCAAAGCCACACGCTCCAAACGCACATTTGCATTTGCATGCCTGCCAAACCCAATGATCGTCTTCGCTCCGTTCATTTTCGCTGCGGTTGATAACATTTCAAAATAGGGCGAGTCACGATTGATAATCGCTGTGCCACCCGGTTCTAAACCAGAAAAAATTTCGGCCTTTGCTTGCGCAATTTCGTCGAGCGATTTGAAATTTCCCAAATGGCTGGCAGCTACGATTGTAACAATCGCAATATGAGGGCGCACCATTTTCACCAGAGGCGTAATTTCGCCTGCATGGTTCATACCAATTTCAAACACACCGTAAGCTGCATCACGCGGCATGCGCGAAAGTGTCAAAGGCACACCCCAATGATTGTTGAATGAAGAGGCCGAAACATGTGTAAGTCCCGAAGCCGAAAGTGCTGTTCGCAACATCTCTTTAGTCGATGTTTTGCCAACACTGCCGGTGACAGCAATAATTTTACCGTTGCTCCATTCGCGTGCTGCGCGTCCCATATTTTCAAGCCCGCGCAAGGGATCTTCAGCAACCTGTAAAACAGCACCTGCCGCGCGCATCGCTTCTGTCGGCCGTGACACAACGGCAACGCCTGCTCCGGCTTTCAAAGCACCCACGACAAAATCGTGACCATCCATCTTGTCGCCTTTAATGGCCACAAAAATATCGCCAGAATCTACGGCGCGTGAATCAATCGACACACCGTTCAATGTGGTAGCCATGTCTCCATGCAGCGTTCCACCTGTGGCCGCCAATAATTCCTGCACAGTCCAAAGCGGGCGATTAGCCATGATAAGCTTCTCCAGCAATCGCGGCTCTCACGGCATCGTGGTCACGAAACGGGATAACAGTGTTGCCGATTGTCTGCCCCTCTTCATGGCCTTTGCCTGCCACCAACAAAATATCGCCCTTGTTCAAAGCCGCCACAGCTGCCGCAATCGCATGTGCGCGGTCCCCGATCACTTTCGCATTCGGAGTGGCAGTGAGAATTTCATTTCTAATTTGTGCTGGGTCTTCGGAACGTGGATTATCATCCGTCACATACACAACATCGGCAAGTTTCGCTGCAGCGGCCCCCATCAAAGGGCGCTTGCCTTTATCGCGGTCACCACCACAACCAAACACCACATGCAATTTCCCCTTCACATAGGGACGCAAAGCTGAAATGGCATTTTCTAAAGCATCAGGTGTGTGCGCATAATCTACAAAAACATTTGCACCCGTTTTACTTGTACCAACAAGCTCAAGTCGCCCGCTGGCACCTTTCAAAGACTCGAGCGCATGTAGAACCAAATGGATTTCGCCGCCTGATGCAATCACCAATCCCGCCGCGACCAACGCATTCGAAACCTGAAATCCTCCAACCAGAGGAAGACTTATTTTGTGTTGACCAGCAGCACTCTCAAGGGTCAATTCTTCGCCCATGCCATTGCTAACACAATGCACCAAACGCAAGTCTGTGCCCTTTGCACCAACAGTAAAAGGCTTTAGTCCAGCTTTAAGGGCTCTCTTCAAAACTGCCTCGCCTTCCGGCGAATCCATGTTGATCACGGCAGGAGACCCAAACGGCAAAAGCTCTTCAAACAGCCGCATCTTTGCATCAAAATAAGCTTCGAGCGTTGAGTGGTAATCCAGATGATCACGTGTCAAATTTGTGAATGCACCGGCCGTCAAACGCAATCCATCTAAACGGTTTTGCGCCAAACCATGGCTTGATGCTTCAATTGCCAAATGCTGCACATGATCATCGCGCAGCTTTGCTACTATTTGCGCCAATTGCACAGGGTCAGGCGTTGTATGCGCAAGATATTCTGAACCATCCGGCCCCACCACGCCAATGGTTCCGAGGCTTGCCGCAAGAAAACCCATGGCTGCCCAAATCTGCCTAACAAATACGGACACGGAAGTTTTGCCGTTTGTTCCTGTCACTGCAACAATCGTGTCGGGTTGACGATCATAAAATCGAGCTGCCATCAAAGCCAGAAGGCGGCGCGGATTTTCAGTTTCGATGACTGCGCCTTCGCCCTTATAAGAACCTGTCTGACAAATCGCAGCAACTGCCCCTCTGGCAAAAGCTTGGGCAACATAAGCACTGCCATCAACTTTGGTTCCGGGCAGGCCCGCAAACACAAATCCCGGCTTCACAGCGCGACTGTCAGAGGTGATGCCCTCAACAGAAACATCGCCACCCTGGGGCATCGCCGCGTCAAGTTGCAAAAGCCGACTAAGCAAAACTGTCATAAAATTCAACCATGTTTCTTTTCAACACCAGCTGACTTGGCTTGTTTTGCAAGCTTGGCCAAATCTTCCGGCGAGAATTGCGGCGTCACACCTAGCATAGGCGCGATCCGTTCTATAATTTTTGCAGCAGTCGGCACCGCATTCCACCCGGCGGTCTGAAATCCATAAGTGCCCGGAATTGCCTGAGGCTCATCGAGCATCACAAAGATTGCATATCTCGGTTGTTCCATCGGAAATGCCCCGATGAATGTCGTCAGCACTTTGGTTTTAGAATAGCGCCCGCCAATAACCTTTTCCGCTGTGCCGGTTTTTCCACCAACCCGGTATCCGATCACATCAGCCTTGGTTGCAGTTCCGTCCGTCACATTCAGCCGGAACAAATAACGCATTTTTTCTGAAGTCTCAGATTTCACAATCCGGTGTGCCAAAGCTTGCGCATCTTCTTTAGTACGCCTGAGGAAAGTGGGCGGAATCGACATTCCACCATTGATCAAATCAGAAATCACGGACAGTCCTTGCAAGGGCTGTACGGCAAAACCATGGCCAAATGCTGCGGTGGCAGAAGAAAGTTTGCTCCAATGGCGCGGCAACAACGGCTTAGCGCTTTCCGGCACTTCGGTTACAAGTCGGTCCAGAAATCCAACGCGTTCTAAAAACTCATGATGCCCCTCAAGCCCAACTTGCAAAGCCATCTTGGCTGTACCGATGTTCGAGGAATTGGTGAAGACCTCAGGCACGGTCAACACTTTGCGCTGGGCATGAAAATCACTAATTCGGGCATTGCCAATCACCAAAGGATGCGTGGCGTCATATCTCGAATTCATATTCATGACGCCATAGTCAAACGCCATCGCAAAGGTAACGGCCTTGATCACTGAACCCAACTCATAAACACCACTGGTCAATTTATTTTGTTGATCAGAAGTCAAATTCTTGTTTTCAGCATTCGGATTGTAATCGGGCAAAGATGCAAGCGCCACGATTTCGCCTGTCTGCGTATCAAGAACGATGCCTCCGCCAGACTTGGCTTTAAATTTTTCAACTGCCTTCTGCACTTCATCGGCAACAGCGTGTTGTACGCGCACGTCGAGTGAAAGTTGAGCAGGATAGCTGGTCTGGGTTTCAGGCTCGCTTAGTGAAGCAGTATAGAGTGCGCCTTGATCATCTAAATATTTTTCAATGCCTGCAATACCCTTGGTATCAACATCAACATAGCCAACAGTGTGCGCAGCAAGCCGACCCATCGGATAAACCCGCTTACGTTCATTCACATAAGCAACACCTGGAATACCAAGATTATAAACAGCATCGCGTTCTTGTTGGTTGGTTTGACGTTTCAACCACACGAAGGCTTTGCCGGGAGTTTGCAGTCTCGCCTTTAGACTTTTTGCATCTAGCTCTGGTAATGTCGCAGTTAACAGTTCAACGGCTTCGTCAACATCACTGATTTTACGCGGATCAGCAAACAATGACGCAACTTCAATATCCGTCGCCAATACTTCACCATTACGGTCAACAATATCAGGCCGCGGCATCGCCTTCTCATGTATGGCAACATCAAGAGAACTGCCATCAGGTTTGTGCATCAAGGTCAGCTTGCCAAGCTGAACTGCAATTAACAAAAATAACGCCGTAAAAATCAAACTTACAAGGCGAATACGATTTTGCCCTGCCAACTTGTGGACATTGAGATGTTTTTGATTGTCGGTCATCACTGTAAATTCTCAATAACTGCGCCAATTGGATCAGCCGTTTTGTCATCAAGTTTGATGACCGGAGCATCGGGTATTTTTGTACCAATTTCAGCCACAGAAATTATCTGAATGGCTTTAAGTGACTGCAATTTCAGTTGTTCTTCGGCCAGTTTTTGCAAGCGTTCAGGCCTTGTCAAACTCGCCCACTCTGCATCAAGCAATTTAATGGTTTCGCGTTCGTCAGAAATCCCAGTTTTTAACTTCGCAATTTGACGCTCAAGTCCGCGCGTCGAATGCTCCAGTGAATACATGAAGAATGCCGCAATCAATACGCCCAGAACCAAAAAAGCATTTATCACTTTAACCATCAGTGCCTACCTATGCGCAATTGTGGAACTGCCATTGCAGCGGAATCAAAAATGAATGACGGAGCATTTGTTCGCACAGCGGCGCGCAATTTTGCCGAACGCGAGCGTGGATTGTCCAACTGTTCTTCTACACTCGCCTCAACATGCCCCTTGTGAATGAGATCAAAGCTCGGCGCCGGGCCTTGGTGAACGTCTGGTTGATGACGTGAACCAGTTGGTAATTTTCCGGCTCGCGCCGCAAAAAACTTTTTCACAATCCGGTCTTCAAGCGAATGAAATGTCACAACGACCAATCGACCGCCCTCTTCTAATTTGTCCTCGGCCGCACAAAGCGCTTGCGCTAATTCATCAAGCTCAGCATTCACATGAATGCGCAAAGCTTGAAACGTGCGTGTGGCAGGGTGTGTGCGGTCTTTGGCGCGCTGCGGCCCGGTGGCGCGTTCAACGGCTTTCACCAAATCCATCGTGGTCATGAGCGGCGCTTCAGCCCGCGATGAAACAATTGCCTTGGCAATAGAGCGCGAACGTGGCTCTTCGCCAAACACAAATATGATTTGTGCCAGTTCCTCGGTAGCCAGAGTGTTAACATAATCAGCGGCAGATTTTCCTTCCTGCCCCATGCGCATATCTAACGGCCCTTCGCGCATAAATGAAAAGCCCCGCGCAGCTTCATCAATCTGCATTGACGAAACACCAATATCTAAAACCACGCCTTGAACTTTATTCAACCCAAGATCAGAAATAATATTCTGCATCTCTCCAAAAGTGCCGCGCACCAATTGCAATCGACCTTCTGCCTGTTTCACGGCATCGGCCCCGTCTGCAATCGCGTCGGGATCACGATCAATTGCAATAACCTTCGTGCCGCCAACATTCAAAATACCGCGCGTATATCCACCAGCTCCAAATGTGCCATCCACATAAACGCCTCCATTCTGCGGTGCCAAAGCGACAAGCACTTCAGGCAACATCACGGGGAGATGGCGTTGAGCTGCATCAGAGGTTGAAATCATGGGACGAGTGAACACAGTGAATAAGAGGTTAATGAGACCTGACAATGCCCTGCCAATTCCTAACAAATCGTTTCAAATACGATTCATTTCAACACTTAATGCGCATTCCGGCGAAGTTGCAGACTTCACCGTTAAGAATTCGCATTTTCGATAAATAAAATACCAGTCGGCCTATAAGCCGGGTTTTGTCCCCATGAAGTTACCTTCACAGTGTATGGCCATTCATCTGGAGCATTTGTTGCCAAATGCTTCGCGCAACCAACCCGGGCGGCGAGCCGGAAAAGCTTTGAAACTTGCGTTTCGTGCCACCCCTATTAGGTCTTGCTCCGGGTGGGGTTTGCCATGCCAGCCTTGTTGCCAAGTCCGCGGTGGGCTCTTACCCCACCTTTTCACCCT
Organism: Aestuariivirga sp.; assembly: GCA_043744395.1. Classification (GTDB taxonomy): domain Bacteria; phylum Pseudomonadota; class Alphaproteobacteria; order Rhizobiales; family Aestuariivirgaceae; genus Aestuariivirga. The sequence goes on along the minus strand of JAYTUV010000011.1, from coordinate 21,957 downwards.
GACCACAGCGAACTGTGGCGGTTTGTTTTCTGTGGCACTTTCCCTAAAGTCACCTTCGCCGGTCGTTAACCGGCACCCTATTTCCGTGGAGCCCGGACTTTCCTCCCTCGCACCCTTGCGGGCATAGCGAGAGCGGCCATCCAGCCGACTGGTAGCGCCCCCGATAGGCGCGATGACAGGCGCGGTCAATAAAAACCACTTGTATTAGAGAATGCATACACCATGTTGTGGCCTGCTTTGAGGAGCACTGGAATGGTACATGCTGAAACTCTGAAAAAACTGAGTCGTTTGAAGACGATAGCAAAGTTCATGGACTCTGGCTGGGGCATTCCCTTTACAAAAATCCGGTTTGGCGCGGACTCGGTCGCTGGCTTGGTGCCGGGCTTTGGCGACGCCGCCACGGCTTTAGTTTCGATCTATATTGTTTTGGAAGCTCGCAAACTCGGTGCGCCCAATCCACTTCTTATGAAAATGCTGGCCAATGTGGCAATTGATGCCGGCCTTGGCACAATTCCCATTGTAGGTGACGTGTTTGACGTATTCTTTAAGTCAAACCTAAAGAATATGGATTTACTTCATGATTTCATTCATAAAAAATCGGTCTGATATTATTCGAGGCGCTGCGACCAAATAAACTTAACCAAGCGTGATGGCTGGAGTAAGGTTACAGCAACTATTTTGGAAAAATCCCGTGCGCTTCAAATTTTTAGCTATTGCATTTTTGATGATAACCCATGATGCCGTCGCGCAGGAGCGGGAATGGACCCTCAACTCGTCAGAAAAAGAAGCTTTCCTTGTTTTCGGAGTGCCAGATACCGATGATGTGGGACTGAGTTTCTGGTGTGAAATTGGAACAAATAAAACATCCCTTTTTATAAACGGCGCACCTTTGCAACTGAAACAGAACCAAAGCGCAATTATCAAAGTTTCAATTGATGAAAAGGTCTTTTCGGTTAAGGCAAAAGTAGCAATTGACCGTAAAGATCATAGATCAAGCCTAGAGGGACAATTCAAAAACACCGATCCAATTTTGAAGGCTGCTGAAAGTGGCAGCCTCCTGAAGGTCACCGTGCTGTCACAAACAAACACCTATCCACTCGTCGATGCAGACTTTATTGGGCTCGATCGCAGATGCGCTGGTACTATGGTGAACTAATCTCGCAGCAGTTTGTGCAACGTTGCTACGGTTGATTGGTCGGCGATACCATCAACCAATGTCCTTCTAAAATGCCGTTGAAATGCTTCCACTACAATTTTAGTGCGTGGGTCAAATGTTCCATTCGGTGTGATGCCATAGCCATAAAGTTTCAACATCGCTTGCAACGCCATCACAGCATCACCGGAATCGCCCGCTTGTAAAAATGTGCCGCCTTTGATTGGTTCAGGCAAAACCCAATGACCGACGCCTTGGCCGTTCAAGTAACCCCAATCAAATTTTTCGCCCGGATCGACCTTTCGTCCTGGTGCGACATCTGAATGCGCGAGTACATTTCGTGGTTTAACCGAATGACGCTGGGTCAAATCCTGACAAAGCGCCGCGACAGACTTCATTTGGACGAGAGAAAAGTCAGGATAGCCCTGAGCATGCCCCAGATTTTGTATTTCAATGCCAATAGATGATGAGTTGATATCCTCGTCGCCATGCCAACTTGAAACGCCCGCATGCCATGCGCGACAGGTTTCATCGACCATCTGCACAATGCCACCAGCCTCATCAATCAAATAGTGTGATGATACTTCAGATTCTTCATTGCACAACCAATCGCATGCTTTTTGCGCGTCGCTCATGCCCGTGTAGTGCAATACTATTGTGGTAATCTTTGCGCTTTCGCGTCGTGCGCCATAATTGGGCGAAGGTTGAAACCGATGCGGCAAAACCGTGCCAATCACTTAGGCCAATTCCTTTTCAAGTGCGCCAAAGGCGTTGTTGATCTTTGATAGTCGGTCAGTCGCAAGCTTCACCATTTCTGCCGGAACACCAGCGGCAATTTGCTTATCGGGATGCAGCTCACGCACCAAAGATTTGTATTTCTTTTTTATGTCAATAAAACTCGACCCAGGTTCAATGCCTAAAACATCATAAGGGTCATCGCGAAGTGATAAATGGCGAGAGCGAATGCGTGCAAAATCGCCATTCACAAATCCAAATATTTCTGCAACGCTTGCAAGATATTGAAGTTCGTCTTCATGAATCACACCATCAGCCTTGGCGATGTGAAACAACCCGTCCAGGACATGTTCTAAAACGATTGATTTCAATGTGAATAATTTGGCCACTTGTGAAGCGTAAGACTGAAAGCCTGCCACGTCCTGTTTCGCTAAATTAAAAACGCGCTCGACTGCCGGACGATCTTTTTCTGGCACATGGAAAACTTCTGAGAAAGCCCTCACTTCATCGTCGGTGACAACGCCATCAGCTTTGGCCATCTTAGCACCAAGTGCGATCATACCAATGGTGAAAGCCATGGATTTTTCGGGTGGCGCATCAGCCGAATGGTCCAATCCGATCAAATGTGAAATCGAATCGGTTAGCCCTGCAACAGTTTCAGAAATGCGTGCCCAAATAGTCATCCGATTACATTAGCTGATATTAAAATTTGTAAAAAGCCCGTTAGACCGTTTTGCGGAAATAATAACCCAATTTAAAAACTGGAGTATCGACATCAAGTCCCTGAGCCAAACGCTGCTCCACATGCCAAGCCCGGCCCGCCGTCCAGATTGTGCTTGCCAAAACAGGAATAGCAACCAAGCCAAGCATTCCATAGAGAAATGTGTCGGGCAATCCGATTAACTTCGCAACAGCCCAAACGGAAGCTGCAGCAGCAGCACCCACCAAACAAAATGTGAGCAGCGTTACACCAGATGCAGCAAGCAAACATCCAAATTGGCTAAAAGCTTGGTTTCCGCTTTTCGCTTTGCTGTCGGGTTTAATGATTTCTTGATCCATAAAAAACATATGCCTCGCCGCCCTCGTTTTTGCAAGGGCGGCCAAAGCAATTTGCTATTACCTCACCAGCAGACGCGGCGCTGCACAAAAATCCAACGATGGTGACGTCTCACTTTTACTGTGCGCCAGCCACAATTGTGCCAACCGTAACCATGATGGATTCCGTAACCATAGCCAAACCCATGGCCGAAGGAGAAAAAGATTTTTGCTTGAGCAGGTGCAGATGTTCCCACACTCAAAACAATTGCTGCGGCAGCAGCCAGTCCAATCATTGAAAGTCGTTTCATTTGATATTCCTTTCTCGTCATTGAACCCCTCGGTGATTTTAGAACGATAAAATCGACGCGTCAATAAACTAAGCTGCCTGTTCTTCGGCGGGTGCACCTAAGCCAATCATACGGCAAATCGGATAAACCAAATCAGCGCGGTTCAACGTGTAGAAATGAAATGCGTCGACTCCCTCGCGCTCCAAAGCCTGCACTTGTTCGGCCGCCACCATCGCTGCGACCAAGTTCCGCGTTTCTGGGTCTTTATCTAAACCAGCAAACCGCGCTGTCATTGCAGGTGGAATATGCGCACCGCATTTTCCTGCAAACTCTTGTGCCTTTGCAAAATTAGTGATCGGTAAAATGCCAGGCAAAAGCTTTATGTTGATGCCCCGCGCCACAATTCTGTCACGCAAACGCAAGTAAAATGAATTGTGAAAGAAAAACTGAGTGATTGCATGGGTGGCCCCATGGTCGGCCTTATCTGCCAAAAAAGCGAGGTCTTCTTCAATTGAAACGGACTCTGGATGCTTCTCAGGGTAAGCTGATACTGAAACTTGAAAATCTGCAACTTCGCGAATGCCGCGCACCAAGTCTGCAGCATTCCGATAGCCATCAGGATGTGGGCTAAACCGAGTTCCAACACCAGCCGGAGGATCGCCACGCAGAGCCAAAATATGCCGAACCCCTGCATTCCAAAAGTCGCGCACAACTTCGTTCACTTCTTCTTTAGAAGCACCAACACAGGTGAGGTGTGCCGCAGGTGAAAGCCCAGTCTCTTTAACAATACGCGAAACTGTATTCAATGTTCGGTCGCGCGTGGTGCCACCGGCTCCGTAAGTCACGGAAACAAAATCAGGTTTGATCGATTCCAACCGTCGCAGCGCAGACCAAAATGAAATTTCAGCATCGCCAGCTTTGGGTGGAAAAAATTCAAAAGAAACCGAAAGTTTTTTATTCATTACTACTCTATCCCAACATTCAGTTTTGAATGATTATGCATGTGTGAAAAATTTTCATTTTCAGCCAACCACAGCGAAACAGTGAGCCCCATCCGCGCGTTCACATAAGGTGGCGGCAACACGTCATGTTTAATCAGGCTAAGGCCGACCTTTGCGAACCAACTTGTCATGTGCTCACTCGAAATCCCTAGGCGCCGATGCGCATGCTGATCGCGCAATTCTTCAAAATCATGCGGCGCGAAATCGACAATCATAATCTTCCCATGAGGTGCCAAAATCCGAACGGCTTCTAATAAGGCACGTTGCGGATCGTCCAAAAAATGCAACACCTGATGGATTGTCACTAAATCTGCAAATCCATCGGCAAACGGAAGCGCATAAATATCGGCCTGACGCACTTGCGCATTGCGCAATTTATGGTTTTCCAAATTGGCCCGCGCAATTGCCAACATTTCGCGGCTCATATCGAGACCATATAAATGATCAACGCGGCCACTCAACAATTCGAGAATGCGACCAGTGCCCGTGCCAAGATCAACGCAATTTTCAAACCGGGCTGACCCAAGCAACCCTAACATCGCATGTTCAACATCAGTTTCATTGACATGCAGAGAACGCAAGCTTGCCCAATCAGCAGCGTTGGTGCTGAAATAATCAGCCGCAACTCTTTGCCGTTGCACACGAACTTCTTCGAGCCTTGAAATGTCGCCCGCCAGCAAATCGTCCTTTGCTGGCAGCATCTCAACAAGTGCACGCGCTAATGCGCCGCTGCGTCCCTGCTCACGCAACCGAAACAGAACCCAATTCCCTTCCTTGTGCCGCGAAATCAAACCCGCCTCTGCCATTAATTTCAGGTGACGGCTGACACGCGGCTGACTTTGCTGTAATACAAAGGTCAATTCGGACACGTTCAATTCACCGTGCGAAAGGGCAAATAAAATACGGATGCGCGTTGTTTCCGCTACAGCTTTCAATCCGGCTAGTAATTCTTCCATTGTGCACCCTTTGCAATCTATATAAACATATCTTTATATAGATTGCAAATACAATACGGTTTCCTGCTAAATTATGTCGCAAATCAGCTTTTTTAAACTCTCACTTGATTTTTTCGGGTAGGATGATCTACTGCCTTAATTCTGCGAGAGAATTCGGGCAACTTAATTGCGTGTATGTTATAACCCGAGGCGTTCATGAACTATTCGCTTAATCGTCGTAAATTTACTTTCAGCTTACTTGCTGCCGTTAGCTCCATGGCTCTGGCGGGGACAGCTTTGGCCGATGCCGATGCAGAGGCCTATGTCCGCAAATTGGGCGAAGACGTTATCAATCTCGCCAATAGCGGAAAGCGTGGAGACAAAGCATTGCAGCGCCGATTTGCGGCTTTGCTTTCGCGCTATATCAACATTCCAAATGTTGCCAGTTTTGCCCTCGGCTTGAAACAAAAGGATTTGCCGAGTGGCGACAAAGCGATGTTCTATGATCTGGTTGCCAACTACGCGGCGGCCCTCTTTGTTTGGTTCGTTGACGACTTTAAAGGCCAAGAACTGAAGATCAATGGATCAGACGAACAAGGGAAATTTATCACTGTTGACACTGGCATAGTCGGTGGGGGACTGGCGGGAATTGGCAATGAAAAATTGCGCTGGCGGGTGGTAAAACAAAGTGCAGGGTACAGGGTTTCCGACTTGAACATCAAAGGCGTTTGGCTGACGATTGCCATGAAAAAACTCTTCTCAGATACACTCAAGTCCTCGAACGGTAATTTCCAAGCGCTATATGCCAAGCTTCGCGAAGCCGAATCTTGGTAACAAAAATTTGAAATTCATACTTCTTTAACCATGTTCGACCGACATAGGTTCTGGTAAATACGAATCATGATTTCACGTCGCACCATAATTTCCCTGCTGCCTTTCGCTATGGTCAAACCTGCCATGGCCGTTGATCATCCATCTGTGGTGTTCATGAACCAGGTTGGCAAGGATCTGTTGCACGCCCATCGGCAGGGAACTGTTTCTGCATTCATGCGCGTTATCGTTCGACATGCGGATGTTCCGGGTATTTCAGAGTATCTGCTTGGTGATTACAAAGTGCCGAGTGGTTCACAAGCAAATTATGAACGTGGAGTGGCAAACTTTATTTCGCGCTACTTCGCTGAACAGTCGCAAAAATACCCCATCGCAAAGTTTGAAATGGGTGAAGCAACGGTCGCCGATAACAAGGATATCTATGTTGCTTCAAAAGTTTTTTTGATGTCGGGGCAAGATTACAGTGTCTCTTGGCACCTCGCGTGGAAAGACGGAAGATACAAAGTTATCGACGCAAAAATGTTAGGGTTTTCCCTGACATATTGGGAACGCAATGATTTTGCCCAATTCTTGAGTAAGAATAAGGGCGATGTTCAAGTGCTCATCGCCGCCCTCAATAGGCGCTAACCCAATAGATTAAATTAACTTGTTGTAGCCAAAATGTTTGCTTGAAAGGGAATCAGCAGACTGTGCAGTTTCGATTTGATTTTGGTTTTGCCGTAGCGCTCACGTTTGCTGCCCTGCTTAGCGCTTGCTCAACTGGCGTTGAGAAGCCATATTTCAAGACCGAAGGTGTTGCTCCGCCTCCAAGCAATTGCGCAATTGATCCAAGGTCATTTGCCAAAGCAGAACCAGTCGCAGATTTTACGGAGCCAAGCGGTTGTGGTGCACGCAATGCCTTCCGCGTTTATGAAGTCAGCGGAATCTCACTCAGTCAACCAGCTATAATCCGGTGTGAAGTGGCAGGCACAATGGCAGAGTGGATTTCAAACTCTGTTCAGCCACATGCTAATGCAATTTTTGGACAACAAATTGTAAGTTTCAAAGTGCTCGCTTCCTATTCTTGTCGTCCGCGCAATAACAAACGCGGTGCAAAACTGTCTGAACATGGCATGGCAAACGCCATCGACATTGGCGCCTTCACTTTGGCTGATGGTCGTGAAATCAATGTTAAAAATGACTGGTATTCAGGTTCAGCCAATAATCGTTCGTTTCTTCGGGCGGTGCGAAGCGAAGCTTGCGGGCCTTTCCATACCGTGCTTGGCCCAGGCTCAGATGCCGAACACCACGATCATATTCACCTCGATCTTCAAAAGACACGTGGCGGCGGGCCTTATTGCCACTAAATTTTTTTAATTTGCGTTCGGCGGCCGAACCAAACACAAGTTGCCACCGCACCAGCAAAGGCAAGTGACCTCAATGTCAAAGCTTCGCCCATCAATCCCCATGCAGCGATTTGCGTCATGAATGTTTGCAGTAACTGCACTTGACCAACCCGCGCGACGCCGCCCATTGCCAGACCTTTGTTCCAAGCAAAAAAGCCAATGAGTTGGCTCATCAAAGCGAGATATAAAAAGCATAACCAGCCTTGGACAGATTCACTTCCGGTAACGCCGCGTGCAAAGTAAATCGTCAAAGGTAAAGTCAGTGGCAAGGCAACCACAAGCGCCCAGCAAATCACCTGCCAGCCTCCTAACTTACGAGACAGGTTTCCTCCAGCTGCGTAGCCCATTGATGCGGCGATAACAGCCAGCACGAGTAAACTGTCTGCTGCGTGCAAACCCACACCGCCATCCCACAAGGCATAGATAACAACCGCCGTTGAACCCAAGATACTCCAAACCCAAAAAACAATTGATGGTCGCTCGCCAGCAAAGATTGTACTCATAAAAGCCGTACCAAGTGGAAGCAGAGCCAACACAACGCTTCCGTGGGAGGCAGGTGCTGTTTTCATTGCAATCGTCGATAAAATCGGGAACCCAAATATTACGCCCAGCACCACAAAAAATAATTGTTTCAAATCTGCAAAGTCGGGCCAAGCTTGTCGTGTGATCAATAAAATTGGCGCTGCAACGAAGGCCGCCAAAACCGTTCGACCAGTGCTGATAAACAACGGATCGAATTCTTTAACCGCAATATGAGACAGCGGCAGTGTTAAAGAAAAAATTGCAACACCTACAAAACCCCAAAAATAGCCCCGTGTCGTCTCGCTCATGAAGGCAACATGCCATGGCTTTTCCAAATCGGTGTGATGTTGGGCCGCGCAGCAACCAAGCCATAATGCCTTTCAATATAAGGGTGTCTTGCATATAACGCTTTGATATCGGGCGCCCAGCTGACCATCATTGCTGCATAAATGTCAGCAGCACTAAACACCTCTCCTAAAATATAAGGCCCCTGCCCTAACGCATTGGCGAATATATAAAAATCACGGTTCAGATCAATCTCTGCTTTGGCTTTAATCCCTGTTTCCGCACTTGCATCAATTGAATGACGTGCCGGATAAAAAAAGCGCAAGTCGGCCATATAAACGGCAGAAGCGAAATAAAGCATCCAGCGCAAATAGGGTGCGCGCAATGGCGAACTGACCTCCGGTGCCAAACCTGCTTGAGGATGAATATCCGACAGATAGATAAGCATAGCAGCACTCTCGGTCATCAGACTGTCATCAGGCAACCGCAAACTTGGCACTTCACCGCGGGGGTTTATGGACAAATAATCTTCAAAGCTTTGGCCCGAACGAGGAACTTCAAGCAACTTATAGTTTGCACCGCATTCAGCCAACACAGCTTCAACTGCCGCTGAACCAGATCCTGAACGCACATAGAGGGTAAACATGAACTTCTCCTTTGGGTCAGCAAAAATAGTGTCTATACTTAAATCAAATCACCCCGTGTTGTTAGAACCAAGGATCAATACTGCCATGGTGCAGGCCCCGTCAAAGCCCGTCCGATTTTCATATTCCACGGCAGATCAACCTTTGTTGCAACGTGCGGTGATTCAAGTCATCGAAAAAATTGGCGGACAACGCAAACTCAAGAAACTCTATGTCACGCATCAAGAAAATTTAAACCGTGGCATTGGTTTTTTCGATTCGGCCATGCGCCTGCTCCGTATCAATGTAAAATATGATGAGCAGAATTTAGCACAGGTGCCGCAAACTGGCCCGGTGGTTTTTATATCTAACCATCCCTACGGCGTGCTTGATGGGATCTCATTAACTTGGCTCGCATTGCAGGTGCGCCCTGATACAAAAGTTCTAGCAAATGATGTTCTCTGCCAAGCCCCCGAAGCGGCAGCCAATCTATTGCCTGTCGCCTTCGCTCCAACAAGGGAAGCCCGCGAAACAAATGTGAATTCAAGACTGCAAGCCCAGAATTGGCTGAAGGAAGGTCATGCCGTCGGCATTTTCCCCGGTGGTGGTGTTTCGACTTCTGAACAACCCCACAAAGGCCAAGCTGTCGATCTCGCTTGGGCCCCTTTCACAGCAAAATTGATCCGCATGTCAAAGGCCACTGTGATTCCGGTTTTCTTCACCGGCCAGAACAGCAGGTTGTTTCAACTTGCCAGTCACATGAGTCTAACCCTGCGCTTGTCGCTGGTGTTCCGTGAAACAGCGCGTCGCATTGGTACAGATTTACCCGTGCGCGTTGGAAAGCCCATTGCCTTCAGTGAAATTGAACACCTGACCGACCGCAATGAAATGATCGCCGAATTGCGCAAACGGACATATGATCTCGCAAGGCCGAGCGACATTAAAGGCGATCCCAAAAATCTGCATTTGAGGCAAGGCCGCGTCAAAGGCTGGAAACAAACCAATCAAGAGTAGTTCTGCAAATGATGAAACGACTGATCTCTGCCACCTTTATAGCCTTAACTTTTGTAACCTCGGCTCAAGCTGGCTCTTGTCCTGCGGAAGCTTATGTTCAATCTGCAGGCGCTGCTTTCATGAGCGCCGCCCGCCGTGGCACGCCAAGCGCTTTCAGTTCTGCGGCTTCGCGTTATGCTGACCTTCGCGGGCTGGCGCTTTTTGCTCTTGGTAACTATCGCAAAGATTTGCCTAAATCTCGTGAGGCAGAGTTTGTGTCCAATGCCCAAAATTTTATGGGTGGGTTTATGGCGGAATATGGCAGCCATTTTTCTGGCAACAGTATGTCGATTACAAGCTGCAATGAATCAGCCGGCGGACTAACTGTTGGCACCAAACTTTCGACAGGCCAAACCTTAACCTTCCGCTTGCGCAAAGCAGGTGGCAGCTACCGCGTTCAAGATGTGAGCGTGTCCTCAATCTGGCTGGCGCAAACCATGCGCAACAAATTCACGCGTGTAATCCGCGAAAACAATGGCGACGTTGGCGCATTGATTAGTTATTTGGGGAAGTGAACAGCGCGATGTCGTCCAACCAAGATCTGTTCAAGTCAATCGTTGCAAATGTAAGTGAAATTGAATCGGGTGACATAAGTCATTATCCTGGCGACGACGAGCTAATGTCACTCAGTGCTTCTTTTGCACATCACTTCAAACTCACGCGGCTGGGCGTCCATCACGAAAGATTGCTGCCCGGTCGTCGCGTGTCATGGCCTCACGCCGAGGCCGACGAAGAAGAATTCGTTTACGTGATCGAAGGCGCGCCTGATCTCTGGCTCGACGGCCATCTACACCCATTAAAACCAGGCGATGGCATCGGCTTTGCCTCCGGCACAGGCATGGCCCACACAATCATCAATAACACGAAAAGCGACGTGAGGTTAATCGTTGTCGGCGAACCATCCCGCTTCAAAGCAAGAATTCACTATCCTCTGCACCCAAAATGCAACGCAGAGATTGGTGACAGGCACTGGAAAGAAGCCCCAAATCGCGAGCTTGGCCCGCATGATGGAAGGCCTGATAGAGCTTAAGTAACACTGCCCGCGCAGAGCCAGTTAGTAAATCTTTCTTAGGGTGCGGAACAATCAAAGTGACTACCTGCTTTCGAAATTTGTAGCCATCACTCCGCCCTCTTCCCCGCCTTCTCATAAACCTCATCATCCCGTCGCATGCCCAATGCAATAATGAGAATTTCAATTTTACCTTTATCCACCCTGTACACGATCCGCGTGTCACTTGCGCGCATACGCCGATAGCCTGCAAGTGCGCCATGCAGCGGTTTGCCGGCTTTGTCAGGTTCACCGTTCACAATACGGCTTTCTATCACGGCCAGAAGGTTTCGCGCTTCCACGCGGCCGAGCTCGCGTAAGTCATTTTGTACTTCGGGGTGAAACGTAACCTTCCAAACCATCTCAGAGACGATCAACGAAGGTGTTCATATCCTTGAGCGAAATATAGTCCTCAGCTGGCGTTGCAAGCCGTGAGCGCGCCACCGATTCAATCCGAAGATCAGCCAATTCATCAAGCAAAGCCTCATAGCGATCAGTTGCGATCATCACTGCAGTTGGGCGGTTGTCGCGCATCACAACGAAATGATCTTCCTCGCCCGATGAAATGCGGTCTAGCAATTCGCGCGTTTTTTTCTGAAGGTCAGTTGCCGATATAGCTTGATTTGCACGGTTTAAAAGCATGATTAAAACTCCGATATCGTATCTTAATACGATTTAAATCGGATTTCAATTCTTAACTACCGCGAAAACTGCTTATACTTTATCCGGCTCGGCATCACGCTATCTGCACCCAAGCGGCGCTTTTTATCTTCCTCATAATCTTGGAAGTTGCCTTCAAACCATTCCACATGGCTGTCACCCTCAAACGCCAGAATATGCGTGGCCAATCGGTCAAGGAACATGCGGTCATGTGAAATGATAACAGCGCAACCTGCGAAATCTTCCAGCGCTTCTTCAAGGGCTGCCAATGTTTCCGTATCCAAATCGTTGGTCGGTTCGTCGAGGAGCAAAACATTTGAGCCCTCTTTCAACATCGTGGCCAAATGCACGCGGTTGCGCTGGCCCCCTGAAAGTGTTCCCACTTTTTGCTGTTGGTCGCCACCCTTGAAGTTAAACGCACCAACATAAGCGCGTGAATTCATTTCGCGTTTGCCCAGATAAATCACATCATTGCCGCCCGAAATTTCTTGCCAAACAGTTTTGTTGGCATCCAGCGTATCGCGGCTTTGATCAACATAACCAAGCTTCACAGTATCACTGATCACCACACTGCCTGAATCAGGCTGCTCCTGCCCCGTCAACATGCGGAACAAAGTCGTCTTGCCCGCACCGTTTGGCCCGATGATCCCCACAATGCCGCCGGGCGGCAATTTGAAGGTCAGGTTATCAATCAGCAAGCGGTCGCCGTAAGCTTTGGAAATGCCTTCTACGTCAATCACATTATTGCCCAAGCGTTCGCCCGGCGGAATCATGATTTGTGCTGAATGTGATTGCATGCGGGATTCGTTGATCTTCAACAACTCATCATAAGCTTTAATACGAGCCTTAGATTTGGCTTGGCGGGCTTTCGGTGATGCACCAATCCATTCTTGTTCGCGCTGCAATGCCTTGCCCCGCGCTGCATCTTCGGATGCTTCCTGCGCAAAGCGCTTGGCCTTCTGACCGAGGTAGGCTGAGTAATTGCCTTCATATGGAATGCCGCGACCGCGATCGAGTTCCAAAATCCAACCCGTCACATTATCGAGGAAATAGCGATCATGGGTTACGATTAAAATAGCGCCCGGATAATCTTTCAAATGATGCTCCAGCCAATTCACGGACTCCGCATCCAAATGGTTGGTCGGTTCGTCGAGCAACAACAAATCAGGTTTAGCGAGCAACAACCGCGTCAAAGCAATGCGGCGTTTTTCACCGCCTGATAGGTTTTCGACCGAAGCATCGCCCGGCGGGCAACGCAATGCATCCATCGCCTGTTCAACTTGAGATTCCAAATCCCACAAATTCTGCGCGTCGATCACATCTTGCAGTTTGGCCGCCTTCTCCGCGTTCTCATCATTATAGTCCATCATGAGCGCGTTATACTCATCCATGATAGCCTTCTTCTTGGCCACGCCTTCCATTGCATTTTCAAGAACAGTTTTGGTGGGGTCAAGCTGTGGCTCTTGTTCAAGATAACCAAGCGTTGCCCCATCAGCCAGCCATGCTTCGCCGTTGAACTCTTTATCAAGCCCAGCCATAATTTTTAAAAGCGTAGATTTGCCCGAACCATTTGGCCCCAAAATGCCAATCTTGGCATCGGGATAAAACGACAAATGAACATTATCCAAAACCTTCTTGCCCGAAGCATAAGATTTCGAAAGTCCTTGCATATGATATATAAATTGGCGTGCCATGGAAAACCTTGAAAACGTGAAGTGAAATGAGCGCTGCTTCTAGCGGGACAAACAGCGAAGAGCAATCACACTAAAAGCGTTCATATTTAAGTATATCGCACGCGAGCGGCTATACCTTTTTGTAATGTGGCTAATTGTCAGCGTCATGTCATAATTGAAGCGTCACGAAGCGCATCAGCTTTTTGCCACAAAGGAAACTATAAATGAAAACTCAAATACTTGCCTTCACTGCCCTACTCGCAATCACTGTTCCTGCATTTGCCGACACTGCACCACAAATTGTTCACGTTGGTTTGATTGATCCTTCAGTTTTGAAAGGCGCCAACATCACGGGCGGCGCTATGATGAAACATGAGATGATGGCGCTTCGTGCCGACGTTACAGAAGTGAAAACCGGCAAAATCGAATTTCAAGCCACAAACTTTTCTCACACATTTCAACACGAAATGATTGTCGTATCGGTAGACGATCCAACAAAGCCTTTGCCAATGGAAGGTTCCGTTTCAAAGGCCGATGAAAAGCAATTTACCAGCATGGGCGAAGTGTCCGAATTGCCAGCGGGCAAATCAGGTTCATTGTCAGTGGAATTAAAGCCAGGCAAATATTTGCTCATCTGCAACGTACCAGGCCATCTGATGGCCGGCATGTCTGTGCCATTCACAGTAACGCAATAACAACAAGTTCAAGCCAAAAGCACCCAGTTCGCACTGGGTGTTTTATTAAATCACTGAATCTCCAGCGCGTCCCGAATAATTTTCTGCAATTCTTCGCGGCGATATGGCTTCATAATGATGAACCCGTTTTTGAAACGCGGTTCATCTTGGTGCACCATTGCACCCTTAGGATAGCCCGACGTGTGAACGATTTTAAGATTAGGTTTCAAGCTTTGTGCAGCCTGCGCCAAATCAAAACCATTCATGCCCCCCGGCATCACCACATCGGTAAACATCAAATCAATGTCGGCATTCTCTTGCAATTGTGCCAGCGCCTGAAAACCATCGCCTGCTTCAATCACATCATAGCCGAAGTCTTCCAAGAAACCGCAGGCCACCGCGCGTACAGCTTCTTGATCTTCAACAACCAACACCTTTGACTTGCGCGCAGCAACAACAACTGGCGTTGGAGCCGCCTCGATTACTGCAACAACGGGCGCCGCTTCTATAACGAGATGAATAGGAGAGTTCGCAGAAACACTTTCAGCAACTGGCGCACGAAGTGGCAAATACATCTTCACTGATGTGCCGTGACCTACTTCGCTGTAAACGCTGATATGCCCGCCTGATTGCTTGATGAAACCATAGACCATCGACAAGCCGAGGCCCGTTCCTTGGCCCGGTGCCTTTGTTGTAAAGAACGGCTGGAATACTTTTTCCAACAGTTCAGCAGACATGCCGCAACCATTGTCAGAAACTGCAACCATCACGTAGTCACCAGGAACCACATCGGGGTTCTTCTCTGCATAATATTGGTCAAGATGTGCTGCTTGGGTTTCAATGGTCAACTTACCATTATTGCCCATAGCATCACGCGCATTGATCGAAAGATTTAAAATAGCCGATTCCAATTGTGATGGATCAATTAACGTGTGCGGATCACCAGCCATCACATCAACTTTCAGTTCAATGTTCTCGCCAATCGTGCGCGAAACCAACGGCGCCATTCCTCGCACTAATGCGTTCACGCCGACATTGCGAGGCTCAAGTTCTTGTTTGCGCGCAAAAGCTAGAAGCTGATGGGTCAGATCAGAACCCTTTTGTGCTGCATCAATTGCTTCGGCAACGCGCTTTGCACTTTTTTCATCCGAGCCCAATTTGCCATCCAGCAATTGCAAATTGCCAATGATAACCGTGAGAAGATTATTAAAATCATGTGCAAGCCCACCAGTGAGCTGACCAATGGCTTCCATCTTCTGTGCTTTTTGCAAACGTTCGGCCACCATCTTGCGTTCGCTAGTATCAGTGATTTGAACGATCAGCTGTTCGGTTTCACCTTTTTCATTTTTGACAAGTGCAATGGAAGTGGCCCCCTGTACAATTTTGCCCTCGCTGGTGAAATAATGAAGCTCTTGTTGCAAAACTGTTGTCTCGCCCGTCAATAATTGGCGCATGCCGTTGAGGAACTGCCCACGGTCATCCTTATGCAGCAATTCTTCGAAAGCATAGGTCGCTGTCGCTAAATCTTGGCGGTTAAGGAACGCAGTCAAGGCTGAATTTGCGGCCTCAATTTGCCCAGTGGGTGAAACCACCGCCATGCCATGAGCGGCGGCGTCAAACGCGCTACGAAAACGTTGATCACCCCGATTGGTAGCAATCTGGGCAATTTTCTTTTCGGTGATGTCTTCAAGTGTGCAAACTGACCGTTCTAACCGGCCCTTGTCACCCCGGTAAGCATTCATCGACATAACCACGGTCGCAAGCGAACCATCTTTGCGGTGGATCAAGATTTCTGCATTACGGTAAGCGCTGGACACCAAAAACTTTGGATAAATCTCAGTTACCAATCGGCTGCGTGATTCCAGTGGCAAAAATTCACTAAAGCTGCGACCCACAACATCTTGCGGCTGATAGCCCAATGCATCACACCAAGCCGCATTAGCAGAAATCATCCGTCCTGAACCATCCATGCAGTGCAGCATCACCGGCAAATTGGCCAATAATTTTTCATATACACCGCCGTTTTGATCGGGGAAAAACGGCATGCCCAGAGAAGTCGCAGCAGCAGGCTTTTCAACACGCCAGACTGGCGTTTGTGGCTCTAAATTTTCCCAACCCTTTAAATTTGGCATAGTCATGACGCTGCAACTCTCCTCAATCCTAAGCCGCAGACTATCGGCTCCACAGTTAATTGGTTCTTGCCAAGTTCAAAACAAAGCAACAATTAACTGTAAGTAGATTGAAACAGTTTGAAATTGGTTAACGAGGTGTAAAAATTACTGGTGCGGGCGGCCAACGGCTTCTGCTGTAACCACCGCAGCAAGCAGTCCTTCGTCATTGGACGCTTCTGGTAAAAAATGCCGCGTCACCGTTGTAACAACTCGAGGGTCAATGGCCCCCGCCGAAATAGCCAAAGCCAAAGCAGCTTTTTCAGCTTTCATCGTCGCCACATTAATGGCCTGAACACCGGACGAGACAATTTCAGTTTGCCCTGCCCCCATCACCCGAAAAACCCCGTTTCCATCGCCTTCAACATTCACAACACAGCGATGCGCCACCAATCCTGCAGCAGCACCGACAGCATTCGCCACATCACAATGCGGCGTAAACACCACTTGCGCAGTCAATCGCCGCCCCACTTCTGGATAATAAACTTGCACTGGGCCGCCAACTGCAACAATTGGCACCTGAGGCGAAAGCGAAACTTTCACAAGACCTTTGTTTTGGGTGCCATCGCAAACGGCGTCCAAAAGAGGTGTATCATCAATTGGTCGATCAAAACTCGCCTGCAAGATAACACGTGCCGAATTCGAAACCGTTTTGTTCCAAATCAATTTGCAAAATTCCTGCAATCGTTCATCGCTCGGCATTTTCATATCGCGAAACCGTGAAAACAATCGGCCCGCCAAAACAGCAGCTTCCGCCGACCAATTTGCTTGCATCCCCAAAACATGGGCTGCATCCGAAGGCGTAAAGGCTGAAAATTGTATGAGCCCCTTTTTGCGTAATATTGCAACAGCCCGCTGCGCGCCTGACGACCCTGCTAACTTGCGGTAGGATTGTGGTCGTTCCTTTATCTGCGCGAGCACTTCCGCTTCGCGGGCCGAAAGCCCTGCAACTTCAGCATTGCCCTTCGCTCCAAAGGGCAAAAGCACAAACCTCCCATTCAACGATCCGCCCTCATTGTCCGCAAGTTGCGCTTCTAACATCGCAATAATTTCAGGATAGCGCTGGCCCAACAATGAAATAGGAACTGCGCGCTGCGGGCCGACTGTTAATTCGCCGTTCAAACCGATATGCACCTCACTGTCGCCGCCAAGACCAATCGTCTTGACATCAATGGCCCGCACCATCGTACGCCAGCCGCCAACTTCGGCCCCCTGCTCGGCCACGCGCGGCCTACCGTGTTCCAAAATTCCAATATCGGTGGTGGTACCGCCCATGTCCGACATAATAAAATCATCAAGACCCGAAAGCCATTTTGCGCCGATCACACTAGCCGCCGGCCCAGAAAGAACTGTTTCAATAGGCCGCGCCGAGACCAAATCTGCATTGGCCAAACTGCCATCACCTTTCACAATCATCAAAGGGCAATCAATACCAAGCTCAGCCATGGCTTTGCGAACAGCAAAAACCAATTGCGTAATCCGTGAAACCAATCGCGCATTCAAAACAGACGTTAACGCGCGTCGTGGCGCATCAAGTGCGCTTGAAATTTCGCTTGATAACGTTGTTGGCAGTTCGGTCAACGCAGCAATCGTTTTGAGTGCCATATTTTCGTGCGCGGCATTACGCACCGCAAAAGTTGCAGCCACTGCAAATGCACTTACATCCTTCGCAACATGACTAATTGCTTTTTGCAAATTTAAAACATCAAGTGCTTGGCGTTCTTCGCCATTGTGATCATGGCCACCTGCAATGCGTATAATCGGCATGCCCGGAAAAGCTTTGGCAATGCCGGTTTTTTCAACCATGCCATCATCAAATCCAATCAGTACCACACCAACCGAACTGCCATGGCCTTCCACCACCGCATTTGTTGCAAGTGTGGTTGAAACTGAAACCATCCTGATAAGTTTGGGATCAGTGTTCTTTTCAGTATCAGCCAAAGCCGCTCTCATCGCAGCTCCAACGCCCAGTGAAAGATCACCCTTCGTTGTCAACGACTTTGCCGAAGCCAATATCTTGTGTTGGCCTTGATCAATGATTACGGCATCTGTATAAGTGCCACCTGTATCAATGCCAATTAAATATGAAATATCGTGAAGTGGTGCCATGTGCTTCGTTCAGCAAAACAGCAGCACAAAGGCAAGACGAATTTTCTAACTCCTTATTTAGTCAGTGAGAACCACAGTCGAAGTGCTCTTGATGCCAGCGGGCACTGGAACATCGGTTGAATCATAGTTTGAATTGAGGATCAACTCTGGCCCGGCCGTGAGTTCCAACCGGTTTGCGATGATTGCTGTGTACGCCGAAGACCCCGCAACTGCAGCATTTGGATCCACTAGCAAATAACCCTGAGGTAAATAGATCGTACCCGTAAGGTTTTGTACATTTATACTCGCGATATGATGTTGACGCCCATGTGGAGCATCAGGATCCTCAAACACCAATAGTCCGGCCATCTCGTTGTTTTTCGCACCCGTTAAATTAATTTTTGCCGTGTCTTTAAAATTAAGCGTTGCAAGAGCGCCATCCAAATAAAAGCCAACATGAGTGCCAGTGAAGGTCGAAATTCCAGAAACCTCCAAGGGAGCACCACTAATCACATATGTTCCCTCAGATAAGGTAACTTGTGCGGTACCCATGACTTTTAATCCGCCACAATAATGACCGGGCACCAAATTCTTTCTGCCTGATGAAATAACCAAATTAGTCGCAGTGCATGACAAAGGAATACTTGGCTTTGGACGGCTTGCTAAAGGATCGGCAACAGCTGGACAATTTGTGACGGCGGCGGGAGAAACTGCCGCTCCACTTATGAATTTTACGCCACCAACGGCGCAGGTCAGTTGGGCCGTTATCTTTGCATTGTTATCCAGCCAAATTGCATGATCATGGCTGGCATTTGAATATACGCCACAACCATTTGCAGTCATTTTGGCAGAAGTATCCAAGTGCATCGTCCTATTGTCACTGGGATTTAGCGCCAACACACAAATATTCGTAGAACCTGCCAACTTCGCGGTAGCTTTAACGGTAACAGGCGTCACACCCGAATTAATGAATTGTGCAAAAAATGGGGTCCAAGATTCCGAAAGTGCAACGGTCACAGTCCCCGCTGGACGATTGACTGTAACAGTTGGTACGGCAGCACTGTCATTTGCAGGCAACTCACTTGCAATATAATTTATCGCGGCACTAGCAACTGTGGTGTCGGTTGAACTGGCAATAGACAATTCTTTAGCTGATGCCAGAGCAGACGCATCAACAGCTGCCTGTAGGGTAGAACGTTTCATTTCAAGAATAGCGTAGTCTGATGCAACGCCGACTGCCGCAAGTAGTCCGGGCAAGCCCACAGCAAACGTCATCACCACATTGCCACGATTGCAATGCTGCAATGAACATACAGCTCTTTTTAATTGAGCAGTTAATGATTTGAACATTTTTGTCTGGTCACATGCACGTTGATTGATCCTCAACTGTGATTGTTATACTGTAAAACTTAAATTCCTTATCTCTAACCCGTTAAATTTTTAGTCTTTTCGAAAAGCCAAAGACAACTTAAGCGTTTAAATCTTAACATCCATTCACCTTAAACCTTTAATTGGCTTTAACAGACATGTTGTTAGCTTGTCATGTGTGGGGAAGTTAATGTGATTCAGAATGGCTAAACAAAACACCATCGGCCGCAAAATATCGTCGCTCATTGCATTTTCTGTTTTTACGGCAATGATGTTGCTCGCAGTTTTTTTAGGCTTCACCCAACTCAACGAATCAGTGAAACAAAAGCATCTCTCGCTTGAATCAACGGCCTACATCTATGCCTCAGCTTTAGCAGACCAAATTGAACAAAAAGATCGCCTCGGTGCGCAGCAAGTATTGCGCTCGATTGCGCGCGTACCAAATATTCTGCACGCTGTTGCCATCGACAATTCCGGAAAGGCAATCGCGTCAATGGGAAATATTACTTTCCTCACCACCGACCAAGTTGGAGCTAAACCAAGCATGTTCGAAATGCTAACCAAGGGTAATTTGCCTGTTGCTGTTGATATTGTGAGGGGCGGTGAGAACGTCGGTAAATTGATCATCTTAGGTGATATTCGCGATATCCGCCGCCAATTATCGTTGACTCTATTGACAACTGCAATCGCCTCAATCGTTGCGTCATTGCTTGCATTTCCAATTTCGTCACCCCTGCGCCACCGCATCATAACACCAATCGTCACGTTGACCAACTCCATGAAAAAAATGCGGGAAACCCGAAGCTTTGTCACGACAACAGTCAATGAAGCTGAAGGCGAAACCCGGGTGCTGGTTGACACCTTCAATTCCATGATCAACGACATTCATCACCGCGATGAAGCGCTTCGCAAGCTTGCATATTTTGACCCACTCACAGGCCTGCCAAACCGTGTAAAATTTCAACGGGTTCTCGAAGATACCGTGGCCAGCAAGATTGAAAGCGCTGCCGTATTCATTTTAGACATCGATAACTTCCACGCAATAAATGATGCGATGGGCCACAGCATCGGCGATGCATTGTTGATGGATGTTGCAGCACGGCTTGTTTCTGAACTGCCGGAAAACGCTTCTATCGCCAGATTGGGTGGAGACGAATTTGCAATCTTTATGCCAGGCATAGCGAACACATCGGACGCGCAAATTGCCTTGGCTAAACTTATTTCTGCATTTTATACACCCATCAAAATTTTAGGCCACGAAATTCACGTTGCCCTTTCAGCTGGTGTGGTTCTGTTTCCTGAACACGCTTCAACATCGACGGAGATTCAACGGTATCTTGATCTCGCACTTTACGATGCCAAAAAGTCTGGAACGGGTCGCGTTACGTTTTTTCGCAGAGAGCTTGTTGATAATCTGAATGAAGAAGCTGAATTGGTAAAAGGTTTACGCCATGCACTTGCAAATGATCACATCACCGCTTTTTTCCAACCTGTCATTAACATCAAGACAGGTCGTGTTGAAGGTTTCGAAGCCTTGGCACGTTGGATTGATCCGATCAAAGGCCACATCTCTCCCGGCAAATTTGTGCCAATTGCCGAAAAATCAGGCCTTATTTCAACATTGGGAACAAAGATTCTAAAGCTTTCATGTCAGCAGGCAAAACGCTGGCAGATGTCGGGTAAGGATAACTGGACTGTTGCGGTCAACGTGTCAGCTGCGCAAATCTTGCAATCTGGTTTTATTGATCAGGTTCGCGCGGTGCTCGACGAAACCCAGTTGCCTCCGCATCTTTTGTGCTTAGAACTCACCGAAAGTCTGTTTGTTGGCAAGTCCATGTTGATTGTTCAAAAGATGTTACAAGATTTCCGCGACCTCGGAATTGAAACTGCTCTTGATGATTTTGGCACAGGCTATTCGTCGCTCTCATATCTCGAACACTTGCCTTTCGATAAACTGAAAATCGATCGTGCTTTTGTCAAAGATGCAAAAGAAGGCAGCAAAAACACGGAACTCCTAAAGGGCATCATCAATTTGGCGCATGGCCTTGGGATGATCGTCGTGGCCGAGGGCGCAGAAACACACAGCGAGCTCGCTGTATTACAAAAACTGGGTGCGGATTCAGTGCAAGGATACATCTTTGCTAAACCACAGCCCGCTGAATTAGCAACTCTCACTGCCAATATCATCGATCAAAAAAACCAAACACCGAACAAACTCTCGGCGTGAAAATGGTGGGCCCACCAGGACTCGAACCTGGAACCCAAGGATTATGAGTCCTTTGCTCTAACCATTGAGCTATAGGCCCGCGAAACCGGTACGCGATGCGGTGCGATTGTAGCCTCATAAACGAACAAGCCCGCCGATGGGCGGGCTGGTCGATGCTGCGTTGGCCGCTGACCTCAGTCGATATCGAGGAAGCTGCGCAACTG
>JAYTUV010000010.1:0-11565 GCA_043744395.1 Aestuariivirga sp. | reverse complement strand
GCATTCTCCACCCAGCTCCGTCATTCCTGCGAAGGCAGGAATCTAGCTTTCTCCATCAGCTACAAGGAAAAAAGCTGGATCCTTGCCTTCGCAAGGATCACGGTACTAAAAGTGGAAGCTGTGCTGCTAAAGTTTCAAGGAGAAGAGGGGCTATGCCGAAGACAAATAAAAATGCCGTCGATCCCGACAACCCCATCTGGACAAAAAAGGATTTTGCAAGAGCGATGCATTTTCCGAAAGGTGCAACGCTGGATGAGGCGGTTGCGGCTCTGCGCAAGGCTCGAGGAAGACAGGTTGCACCAAAGAAAATCGCCATCTCCATCAGGCTGGAACCGCAGATTTTGGCCCATTTCAAAAAGGACGGCGCAGGCTGGCAGAAGCGGATTGAAGAGGCTTTGTTGAAGGTGGTGGGGAAGTAGGGGGAAAACACCTCCGATTGATTTGAATTGGCTATTCGATTTTTACAATGTATCGCACTTGTACGCTGGGTGGTGAGATTTTTGACTGATCAATAGTGCCAGAGAAAGTACCAGTGTGCTGGTGGTCTCTGCCTGTGGCATGAGGCGCATCGGACTCAGTATCTCCCCAACCGTAGTAATTTCCTGAGGCCTCGCCTGCCGTGGCAAAACTACCAGAAATTGCCAGTTCAGGCGGGTTATTTTTTTCGCCTACCATATTAGAATCATTCGTTCCAACAAGCCAACGACCGTTCAGATCCGGACGACCTTCTTGCCCATCGCAAAATTTCCATCCCTTTGGTGCAGATTCATCCTTTGAGTTCCAAGCAATAATAGTTCCAACCGGAAAAGCCGCAGAAATAATTTTTGGTATTTCGGATCTTAAATTATCTACTTCAATGCGGGTCTTTTTTTGCAATTCAGTCAAGAATGCAACCTCTGAATTCAAACACTTAATGCGATCACGATTTAAACCACGACTGCAATGGCCAGCTTGTGATGGGGTGACAGGAGTTAGATAGAGTAATGTAGAAAGCAAACTTAGTGTGATGCTCTTAAACATGACCTCAACCTTTCATCAGATTTCAGGTTAGGTTACGCCTAATTAAGTTTGGCCACAAGTTGCTTTCTGGTGTGCAAAGAGAATTGGAAATTAATCTAACTGATGGCTAAAAATATGGCCAAGCAGCCTTCGATTGCTTCGCGCAAATTTGCTTCTAACTCGGCCATGGTTTCGCCTTGGGTGACGCAGCCGGGGATTGCTGGGACTTCGGCCCAGTAGCCGCCTTCTTCTGCTTCATGGATGATCGCTTTGATGTTCATGGGCGGGCGCTCCTGATTGCAGATAGAGATAAGGGTTTGTGGTGTGAATGCAAGTAGATCAAGCGCCCTCGCCTATCCCATCGCAAGCGATGGGCCCCTTTCCTCTCCCGCTGTGCGGTAGAGGACGAACAGGATTGTCCTCGCCCGCTTGCGGGAGAGGAAAGGGGCCCATGAGCGACAGCGAAATGGGATAGGTGAGGGGCCGTCAAGACAACCCCCCACTTAATGTCGGCACTTGAAGGCTGCGGAAGCCGTAATGCCTCAACCATCGCAGATCGCTCTCAAAAAACGCGCGCAAGTCGGGGATGCCATATTTTAACATCGCAATGCGGTCTATCCCCATGCCAAACGCAAAACCTTGGTAGCGATCAGGATCAAGCCCGCCAGCTTTAATCACATTGGGATGCACCATGCCGCTGCCCAAAATCTCCAGCCACTTATCGCCCGTACCAATTTTCAACTGCCCGCCCTCGCGCGAATAATTGATATCCACTTCCATCGATGGTTCGGTGAACGGAAAATGCGATGCGCGAAACCGCATCTTCACATCATCAACCTCGAAAAAGGCTTTGCAGAATTCTTCCAAAATCCATTTGAGATTGCCCATATGCGTGGTCTCATCAATCACCAGAGCTTCCACCTGGTTGAACATCGGCGTGTGGGTCATATCACTGTCAGAGCGAAATGTGCGGCCGGGAGCGATAATTCTGATCGGCGGTTTCTGTGACAGCATGGTGCGAATCTGCACAGGCGATGTGTGCGTGCGCAAAACCATTCTCGAGCCATCGGGCTTTTCATTGAAATAAAACGTGTCGTGTTCTTGGCGTGCCGGATGATCAGCCGGCATATTGAGCGCGTCAAAATTATGAAAGTCGTCTTCAATATGCGGGCCCTCAGCCACGGCAAATCCCAGATCACCAAAAATCTGCACCACCTCTTCCCACACTGGAGAAACGGGGTGAATGGTGCCAGCGTTTTGCGGGCGCACAGGCAATGTCACGTCTATCTTTTCAGAAACCAATCGCGCTTCTAATGCGGCCTCAGCAAACACAGCCTTCTTCGACGCTAATGCTTCCGTCACTTTATCCTTCAAAACATTCAGCGCCGCACCCGCAACCTTGCGTTCATCAGGCGCCATTTTGCCGAGCGTGCCCATACGCTCTGAAATAACGCCCTTCTTGCCCAGTGCAGAAACACGAATGGCTTCAACGCCTGCTTCATCGGAAGCGGCGGACACTTGCGCTAATAATTCTTGTTCGAGTGTGACGAGAGACATGAAATCCTCAAAATGAAAAGGCCGGGCTGCTAAAGCGCATACACGCGTCAACAATCCCGGCCAAGAGTCCGATTACTGAATTAAAACTTAAGCAGCTTTTTGAGCAACTTTCGCTTTTTCCACGAGAACCGCAAATGCGGCTGCATCATGTACAGCAAGATCGCTCAGAACCTTGCGGTCCACAACAATCCCGGCCTTGTCCAGACCGTAAATAAACCTGCCATAAGTCAGACCCAATTCACGCGATGCAGCGTTGATACGTTGAATCCAAAGCGAGCGGAAATTGCGCTTCTTGGTGCGACGGTCGCGGTAAGCATATTGACCAGCCTTTTCCACGGCCTGAACGGCAACGCGGAAAATGTTTTTGCGGCGGTTGAAATAGCCTTTGGCGGCCTTGATTACTTTTTTGTGGGAACGACGGGCTACAACGCCGCCTTTTGAACGTGACATGCTTCAGGCCCCCTTATTTCTTACGCGCATATGGCATGTGGATTTTAACAAGGCGTTCGTCGCCTGCTGCCAAAATCATGGTACCACGTTGGTTGCGGATGGTTTTATTGGAGCGCTTGATCATGCCGTGGCGTTTGCCGGCAGCGCCAGCAATCACGAGGCCTGAGGCTGTGAAGCGAAAACGCTTCTTGGCCGCAGATTTAGTCTTCATTTTGGGCATTTTGCTTATCCTATATAGCGATTGATCGAGCCGCCATGGCATGCCCTATACAAGCCAGGCGACGTGAAAACTTCAGGTTTGATCTCGAAGTTGTGGGGGATAAAGCAGATAATACCTTTAAAGGCAAGCGCTTCAACCACTTGAAATTCCGGAAGCGTTAAGCAGCCATTCATCTTGTTTCTCATCAACATTACAATGCCGTTATTTTCGTAAGGTTCGGACCTCCAAATTAAGAACCTCTTAAGCGCGTAAATCTAGGAAGGACCTGCAACCGCCAGTAGGGTGTGGTAGCAAAACGAAATTGCTCTACGACGTTAGGATAGAGAAAATAGTGTTGAAGTTTTTGAGGAATGATTCCGGCGCAACGGCTATTGAATATGGCCTAATCGCGGCTGCATGGCCACCTGCATTTTGATCGCCGAAACTTTTATCGTCGACGCCCTGACCTATAAATTTCAAAATATCAGCTTGAAAATAAATGCTTCGTAATTGATGCGGCGATAGATTTCATCGCCTCAGTCTATCGCTTTGTTCAAAAACAAGCGCCGCTCAAGTTCCCAACTCCAGTCCGCTGCTAATGGGCGGCTGGCCAAAAACAAAATATCTGCTCGGTTGAATCCAATGTCTTTAAGCTGATAATCACTCAGCTTCTGCAAACGTTGCAAATCGCTGCGCATGCGCCAATTCCCAATGACACGAACCACAAAAGTCAAACGGCCATAGGCTTGTCTTGATGTGGCTTCATGGTGGCAATATTCGCGCATTTTTTTCTCCTGCAATCAAAATTGTATCTATTGTACTTATAAAATTGAATCAAAAACCATTGCTTTTGTTCAAAATAACGATACAATTAGTGTCATGATCAACGCAATCGAAACATTGTAACCATGACAATTTGGGTCCCTACACTTGATCGCTCCAAGCCATTGTATCTGGCGATTGCTGATGCAATCAGTGCTGATGTCGATGGCGGCGCGCTGACAAAGGGCGACCGCTTGCCCCCGCAGCGTGATTTGGCATGGAAGCTGGGGGTCACATTGGGTACGGTCACGAGGGCTTATAAGGAAGCGGAGTTGCGTGGACTGCTGTCTGGCGAAGTGGGACGCGGTTCTTACATTCGCAGCGGAAATACCGTTTCTTCAATCACCCCAATTTCAGGTGAACAAGATGGCCTGATTGATTTAACCCATGCCATTCCGCCTCCGGTTGTAAGCCCCCAAGAATTTGACACAGCACTTCATGCTGTGATGCGTGATCCGCGAAAGCTCGATCTTCTGGATTATGCTCCGCCCGATGGTTTTCCTCTGCATAAATCCATGGCCGCTCATTGGTTGAAACGCAGCGGCATAGAAGCGCAAACCCGCGATATTTTTATAACGGCTGGGGCTCATCTGGGTTTGATCACAGTTTTGGAAGCCATTTCCGAGCCGGGTGAAACTGTGATGGCCGAAGGCGTTAATTATGCCTTGTTGCGCAACACTTTTAAAAACGCTCACGTTCAACCCATTGCCTTGGAAATGGATTCCGAAGGGCTCACGCCGTCTGCTTTTGAACATGCGGCCCGCACCAGCAAATCTCGCATACTCTATGTGGTTCCCACGCTGCAAAACCCAACCACCAGCACCATGAGCATGAAGCGGCGCGAAGACATAGTGGCCATCGCCCGCAAATATAATGTGACCATTGTTGAGGATGATATTTTCAGGCTTCTTGATTCGCGCGTACAGGCGCCCACTTTTTATACTCTGGCACCCGACCTGACCTACCATATCACCAGTCTGTCAAAAACATTGGCCCCAGGCCTTCGCATTGGTTTTGTGGTCACACCTCAGGGCCAAGAAAGGTCACTTCGCGCCCATGTTCGCACCTTAGCCTCGCGCAGTGTTGGCATCACCGGCGAAATTGCGCGCTATTGGATTGAAACTGATTTGGCTGATACCATTCTCGCCCGCAGCCGCGCTGAGCTTTCCACATTGCGTGCATCTTTTATGGATGTATTCAAAGGCTGCAAGTATCGCTGTGAACCAGGTGCGCCCTATGCCTGGCTTGAAATGCCAGAACATTGGCAAACCGCGCGGTTTGTAAATGCGCTCAGTGCAAAAAATATAAAGGTAACGCCGGGATCAGCATTTCAATTAATACCCAATCAAACCAGCAAACATATTCGTGTTTGTTTTGGCACAACGGCGCGCGGCTTCATGGTGCGCAAAGCCTTTGAAACCATTCGCAATCTCATGCGCGAACAAGACGAGGATGAATTTACACCGGTTGCTTAAAGCGGAATGACTTTTCTTGAAAAAGTCATTCTCGCCCTAAGTCTCTGTTGTCGATCAACTTTTCCGAACTTTGACGATCCCGTCAAAGTTCAGGTTGATCTAAAACTGGCGCAAATTGGGATCAACAGCAGCCGAGCTCGAATGATCCTGCAATTTCCGGACAATCGCAGAGAGGTTATCCCGAAATTTTCCTAGCCCGTCTTCGCCGAGCACTGCGGCAAATTCTTTTTCAATATATTCAATCTGTCTTGCGGCCGTGTTGCTCGCCAATTGGCCCTTCGGCGTAATGACAACGCGCTTATCTCGACCGTTAACTGACTCAACCTCAACAACTTGCAATTTCATCAAGCGCTTCACCGACATTTGCGCCGCTTGTCTGGTGATATTAAGTTCTCTTGCAATTTCCGAAATTGTAGAAGGCTGACGTGCGGCCGTAACGAAGACACGCGCATCTGATGAACGCGCGTTTTCATAAATTGTACCCTTGCGTAGGTCCAACAACCGCTCGTCAATGGCGCGGCCAATATGGTAAATGAGAGTGCGAACATTGTCTTTCGCAGGCGGCTTGTTCTTATTATCAACCATGGTTGACGAATAAACCAGTTATGCGAGCTTTGCAAGCCGCTATGCAACCATATTTGTCTATCTAGGTTGACATTTCGGCCTGCCGCACTTAGATACCGGAAGTCAACTTAGGTTGACATAACGGCTTGGGTTGATGGGCTCCCCCAGCATGGTAGGTGGGCTGATCTCCAGCTTGCTCGCCTTTACGTTGATCCAAGTCGTTATCGTAGCCGAAAATATCCTTCGGGGGCGTTATGTTTTCGGTTGCTTACGGCCGATGGTGTCTATCCCACCATCGGTCGTTTAATTCTGTGTTTCAGAAAACACTTTGGCCAGCTCGGGCCGCAAATCCATCAAAATTGCATCGGCCATAGAAGCATGCCCCTCAGCCGAGGGGTGCATGGCCCCTGTGGTTTCCGAGAAATTGGCCTGTGACGCTGCCTCATCAATAAACCCAAATTTATCGACGACTTTCTGGTTCATCACCATCACAGCATCATTGAAACTCCGCACCCAGCGCTGGCGCAGCGCATAGGGATAATTCTGTTTGGAGGGGTCATAAGGCCTCCAGCCTGTTCCTTGGCCAAAAATCCCCGATTGGCAAGACAGTGTAGGCCGTGCCGCCTTGCCCCAGCAGGGAATCATCAACACTTCGGCCGGATCATCAGCACGGTCTTTGCGCTGCGCACAAAAACCATGGCCTCTGAACGGTTGGTCATCATAAGCCCTGCCCGCATAAGTCCAACCTTGGGCTTCAGCCAATTCCCCCATGCGGCGGTGCAAAACATCAAGCTGTCCCCGCGCCGCGCTCAGTTTGCTTTGCGTCACAACAAGCCAGTTTGAAAACCGATCAAGCGATTGATTGGCGGCATAGGCGTCGTCGGGTTGGTCGCCCGCACCCACACCGTCACAAGCCTTGCCGTTTTCATCAGCCAGAATGTCAGGATAGGCCGTCAAAATGATGCGCGAGGGGTCATAGGCCATGTCACCGTTGCTTAAAGGCAATGATGCCTCCAGAGCCTGTGATAGCTTTGCATAAGCTGCACCCAAATTATTTTTGACATTTGCGGCAAACTGATCTGCCGGAATGGTTGCTCCAAAAAACTTCGCGAGCACTGAAGATGCGCCATCGCGCAATGTGGCCCAAGCCACCAGATTGGCAAAACCCACATCATTGCCGCCAACCGACAGAAACACAAAATCGACATTGCGGCGGAATTGTTTTTCAGGGCAGGCCCAGTTGCCATTGCTTAGAGCCAAATCAACTTTGCACAACTCGCGCAAAGCCCAATAAAGCTGCGTGTCCTTTTTGCCGCCCTTATTGGGCTGAACACTTGTTTCGTTAGACCGATTGCTTGGGTCGCTGATGTACTCAACATAAGACTGCGGGCCCAATATGCCCTTATCAATCGATGCTCCTGAACACGAATAACCCATAAAGGTCACAGCGCCATGTGGGTTTTCAATGCCAATCTGCAAAGCCGCGCGCAGCTGGTGGCTGTAAAGCGATCGGTGGCAAAGTTGGTCAAGCCATTCGGCTGAACCTGAGACATCAGGCTTTGTCCGCGCTGGATACAGGTTTTGCGAACGATGAACCGCATCAAGGGCCACCGGAATATCAGGGTTGCCTTCACCAGAAGCAAAGCTGTCGCCAAGCCCCAAAATCAGAATGTCCTTAACCTTGGCATCAATGCTAATGGGCCGTTCACCTTCAACATTGACCGAGATTGCAGCACCTTCAGGGTAGGGCAGGTAAGCTTTCACAGCTTCGTCGCAAGGTGCTTTAATTTCTTTGGTATCACCCACATGCCAAATACAGTCATATTCCGAAATCAATGTTTTGCTAACCAGCGGTTTCAACTGAATTTCGATCTCATGAAATTTTGGGTTCACATAGGTTTCAATGTCGCTGCAGGCCGTGTGGCGGCGCTGCTTTTCATTCCAACAAGTTTGGTTCACAGCTCCCGCCGCCCAGCCGCGCCAATCAAATTTTGTGCGCAAGATTTTAGTGAAAGGAATGCGCCGATCATTGAGCACATGCTCAGTGCCCAACACAGAACTGTTGTAATACAGCAATGTGCTCTCTTCGGTTGAACCCGCGCGTTGATTCACATGTTGGCCATATTGGCGCCAAGCAAGCTCTTGCTGCTTGAAAAGATTTGGATCACGGAACAAGCGAAAGCGATTGGCAACTTTCCATGTAATCTGCACATTTGATGGCGTTAAGGTGTCACCAAGGGCAGGGGCAAACAAGCCACAAACCAGAAACACCACCAAAACCAAATTCCGCAAAACCACTATTCTCTCCAGTTCCTATTAGAGGACTATAAACCAGAGAACTAAGCCAAAATTATGGCGGGAACGCAAAAAATCGCGTTCCCTTAAAATTATTTTACGGCTTTGGGTGCCAAAATCATAATAATCTGGCGGCCTTCAAAGCGCGGCTCCATTTCAACCTTGGCAATTTCCGCGGTGTCCACTTTCACCCGCGCCAGCAGCTTATGGCCCAATTCCTGATGGTCCATTTCGCGGCCCTTGAAACGCAGCGTCACCTTAACTTTGTCGCCTTCGTCAAAGAAACGTTTGGCAGCTTTCATCTTGGTTTCATAATCATGATCATCGATCATGGGGCGCAGTTTCAATTCCTTGATTTCGATCACGCGCTGCTTCTTGCGCGCTTCGTTGGCTTTTTTCTGTTCTTGGAATTTGAATTTGCCAAAGTCCAAAATCTTGGCCACGGGCGGCTTCGCATCTGGTGAAATTTCAACCAGATCGAGTTCGGCTTCCTCAGCCATGATAATTGCTTGTCTGGTAGGAACGACACCCACATTGTTTCCTTCAGCATCAATCAAGCGCACTTCGCGGCTTTCAATCTTGTGGTTGATGCGGTGGGTTTCTTCCTTCGGGGCCGGGGTCGCGCTGCGCACAGGTGCCGGTTTGCGTGGGGGTATGCTCAAGGGTGGTGTATCTCCTAATGTTGTTCGGGTGTGAAATCCGCAAGGCCTTGCGAATCCAGCGGCCACCTCTTAGCAGATGAAAGGCCTAGGCGTATAGACGTTAGATTTAAGGATTGAACTTCGTGGCCACACTTGAATTTGATGATGCATTAGGCGGACTAAAACTGGCCTATCTGCGTGACGGTGGCCGCGATGAATGGGGCCCCACTGGATTTTTTTGGCTCGGTGGCTTTAAATCCGACATGCGCGGCTCCAAGGCTGAAAGCTTGGCCGGTCTTGCGCGCTCAACACGCAGGCAATATCTCAGATTTGACTATTCCGGCCACGGCGAATCCTCAGGCCTTTTTACTGATGGCACCATCAGCGACTGGCTTGATCAAGCTGTTCACATGTTTTTGCAACACGCCAAGGGAAAGCGCATTATTGTAGGTTCCAGCATGGGCGGCTGGCTGGCCTTATTGTTAGCAAGACGTTTGCGCGAAGAAGATCCAAAAGCCTTTCAACGTATTGCCGGCATGGTGCTGCTTGCACCTGCTGCCGATATGACTCAAGATCTAATGTGGAACGAATTTGACTATGCCGCAAAACAACAGTTGCGCGATACAGGCGTTCATTTGCGTCCATCTGACTATGGCGCACCCTATGCGATCACCGTAAAACTGCTGGCCGATGGCGAAAAACATCTTTTGCTGCGCGATGGTTTAAACCTGCCATTTCCCATTCGCATTCTGCAAGGTGACGCCGATAACGATGTGCCGCCAGCCCACGCCATCAAAACCTTCGAAGCCATAAAATGCCCAGATATCACCCTGACCTTTATCAAAGACGGTGACCACCGCCTTTCAACGCCGGGGCAATTGCGACTGCTGCAAGAAACCATATTAGACTTAGCAAGACGCGCCGATGGCGAAACGCTTTAAGAATTGCTAAGGTCAGCCAAGGGAGCATCAAAATGAACAGCGCAACGTTGACTGCAATCAAAAATCTCAAAGCCCATCACAAAGCCACAAAGCTTGATATGCGCAAAGCCTTTGCCAAAGACGCATCGCGCTTTGAAAAATTTTCGGCCTCACACGAAGATATGCTTCTGGATTATTCAAAATGTGCGGTGACTCCCAAGACCATGCAATTGCTTAGTGTACTGAGCAAATCTGCCAAGATCGAAACTGCCCGTGATGCCATGATGCGTGGTGATGTGATCAACACCACTGAACACCGCGCCGTTCTCCACACTGCTCTTCGGCGTCCACACACTGAAATGGTATTCGTCGATGGTCATAATATAGTGCATGATATTCATGATGTGCTGAACGCCATGGCGCGTTTTGCAACAGACATCCGCAAGAGCAATATTACCGATGTAGTAAATATCGGTATTGGCGGCTCAGACCTTGGCCCCGCCATGGTCACATTGGCCTTGGCGCCCTATCATGATGGCCCGCGCTGCCATTATGTGTCGAATGTGGACGGTGCACATATTGCCGACACGTTGAAAACTTTAAACCCCGCGACCACACTTTTCATCATCGCCTCCAAAACTTTCACCACGATTGAAACCATGACCAATGCGCGTTCGGCCAGAAGCTGGATTGTGGAAAAATTGGGCGAGGCGGCAGTGAGCAACCACTTTGCCGCCGTTTCAACCGCCATTGATAAAGTGAAAGCATTTGGTATTGCTGAAAATCGCATTTTTGGATTTTGGGATTGGGTCGGCGGGCGTTATTCCATTTGGTCGGCCATTGGCCTCCCTGTGATGTTGGCCATCGGCCCGCATAATTTTATGGCATTCCTACGTGGCGGTCACGCCATGGATACGCATTTTTCAACTGCCAAACCAACGGAAAACCTGCCGATGCTCATGGGTCTTCTAGGTGTATGGCACAGAAATATTTGTGGCCATGCCAGCCGCGCCGTTATACCTTACGACCAACGCCTTTCGCGCTTTCCCGCCTATTTGCAACAGCTAGACATGGAATCAAATGGCAAGCGCGTGGGCAAGGATGGCAAACCTTTGAAGAATGCCTCAGGGCCAATCGTCTGGGGCGAACCCGGCACCAATGGCCAACACGCTTTTTTCCAACTGTTGCACCAAGGCACCGATGTGATTCCGGTCGAACTCTTAATCGCCGCCGAGCCTCACGAAAAGGCCATGGAGATTCACCACACGCTGCTGGTGTCAAATTGCCTCGCACAAAGCCAGGCCCTGATGAAAGGTCGCACTTTGCGCGAAGCCGAAGCGCAATTACTGGCCGCTGGAAAATCCAAAACGGAAGCCAAAGCCTTGGCCCCGCATAAAGTTTTCACCGGCAACCGCCCATCGCTCACACTGGCCTATAAAAAACTAGACCCCTACACTCTAGGCCGCCTTATCGCTCTTTATGAACACCGCGTGTTTGTGGAAGGGGTCATCTGGGGCCTCAACAGCTTTGATCAATGGGGTGTGGAACTGGGCAAGGAACTGGCCACAGGCTTGCAGCCTGTTGTTGAGGGCAAGGCTGGAGTTGAAGGATTGGATAATTCGACCGTGGGGCAATTGGCGCAT
>JAYTUV010000009.1:0-87940 GCA_043744395.1 Aestuariivirga sp. | reverse complement strand
AGCAGGCATTGAAACATTAATTTTAACCAATGCTGCTGGTTCACTCAAAGCGACCATGAAACCTGGCACACTCATGGCGCTAACAGACCATATAAATTGCGCTGGCATGAACCCCCTGATTGGTCAGCACGGCGACGAGAACTTTGTGTCAATGACCAATGCCTATGACGCAGATTTACGGAAACAATTATTTACTGCCGCCAAGAAAGAAAAAATCGCTTTGAAGCAAGGTGTTTATTGTTGGTACTCAGGTCCGTCATTCGAAACGCCAGCTGAGATCCGCATGATGCAGATCATCGGCGGCACGGCCGTTGGCATGTCAACAGCGCCTGAAACCATTATCGCGCGAAGGCTGGGAATGAAGGTTTTGGCAATATCAACAATCACCAATCTTGCCGCAGGCATTAAAGGGGCATCGCCATCGCATGAAGAAACCAAGCGCGAAGGCATGAAGGCATCTGCCAATATGCAAAAACTATTGACGCGGTTCCTCAAGGATTTAAAATAGTGTTGCCGCAAGAGGTCATCCGCGCAAAGCGTGATGGTGCGGCTTTATCATCGGCTCAGGTGAAAGACTTCATCGACGGCTTGACCAAAGGAAGCGTATCCGAAGGCCAAGTTGCAGCTTTCGCCATGGCCGTATTTTTCAAGGGCATGACCCGCGATGAAGCCGTGGGGCTGACATTGGCCATGCGTGATTCCGGCACTGTGTTGAATTGGGATTTGCCAGGACCCGTTGTTGACAAGCATTCATCAGGCGGCATTGGCGATAATATTTCATTGATGTTAGCCCCCATGTTGGCGGCCTGTGGGCTTTATGTGCCGATGATTTCGGGCCGAGGCCTTGGCCACACGGGCGGCACCTTGGATAAACTCGATTCCATTCCCGGATACAACACTACGCCCGATATTGAACTCTTTAAAAAAATGACACGAAAAGTGGGTTGCGCCATCATCGGTCAGACGGCAGATTTAGCGCCCGCCGATAAGCGCCTTTACAGCATTCGCGATGTGACAGCCACGGTTGAGAGCGTGCCGTTGATCACGGCTTCTATTCTTTCAAAAAAGTTGGCGGCAGGTTTGCAACATCTGGTGATGGATGTGAAATGTGGCTCAGGTGCTTTTATGGCAACCATTGAAGAGGCCCGTGCTCTTGCCACATCGCTCGTGGCTGTTGCCAATGGTGCCGGCCTGAAGACGACGGCGTTGATCACCGATATGGATGAGCCTCTGGCTCATGTTGCGGGCAATGCTCTGGAAGTGGCGCATGCCGCAGAATTCTTGGCCAACCGACTTTCCAGTTCGCGGGTCTTGGATGTCACGCTTTCGCTTGGCGCAGAGCTCCTGGTCTCAACCAAACTTTGCGGTGATCTTGCCAGCGCTCGTGTGAAGCTTGAAGCCACGCTCGCGTCCGGCAAAGCAGCGGAAATTTTCGATGACATGGTTGCAGGCCTTGGTGGCCCTTATAATTTTATCGCCACTCATGATAAGCACTTGGCCAAAGCTCCGATCATCAAACCAGTCTATGCTGATGATGAAGGCGCTGTCATTGCGATCAAGACCAGAGATTTAGGGCTTGCCGTCATTGAACTCGGAGGCGGCCGCCGCGTGGCCAGCGACAAGATCAATCATGCTGTGGGTCTGTCAGATCTGCTGGGCAAGCAATTTATCGCCGACATGAATACACCCCTCTGCATTGTTCACGCCCAAAGCGAAGATGATTACAACCGCGCGGCTTTGATCATCAAGCAAGCTTACACATTGGGCGATGGCGGCCAATCTTGGCCCACAATTCTTGAGCGCATCACGCTGTGAGAAGAGCTTTTCTTTTTGTGATGGATTCGGTTGGCATTGGGGGCGCACCTGATGCAGCGAAGTTTGGCGATGAGGGTTCCAACACGCTTGGCCATATCTCTGATCATATGAAACTCAAGATTCCAAATTTGATTTCGCTTGGTGCCGCCAAGGCATTAGAGGCCGCTAGTGGCTCGGCTCATGGGCTGGACGTGGCAGCACCAGTCAGCGGCGGTTGGGGTTTTGCCACTGAGGTTTCTCAGGGCAAGGACACGATCACAGGTCACTGGGAAATGGGCGGCATTCCGCTCAATTTCAAATGGGGCTATTTTCCAACGACCTCTCCAACGTTCCCGCAAAGCTTATTGGATGAAATTATCACACGCGCGAAATTGCCGGGACTGCTCTGCATGGCCCACGCGTCGGGCACACAAGTGATTGAAGATTTTGGCGCAGAGCATTTAGCAACAGGCAAACCCATTATTTACACCAGTGCCGATAGTGTTATTCAGATTGCAGCGCATGAAACTCATTTTGGTTTGCAAAGGCTTTATGATGTTTGCAAAATAACACGTGATTTGACTTACGTCATGAATATCGGACGTGTGATTGCACGGCCATTCTTGGGCGAGACTGCAAAGACATTTGAGCGCACAGGAAACCGCAAAGATTATGCAGTGACACCGCCCACGCCGAGCCTGTTGAAAGTATTGACTGACGCCGGACGTGATGTGGTTTCTGTTGGCAAGATCGGCGATATTTATGCGCATGTAGGCACAGGCCGCGAGATGAAAGTGTCGGGTAATCCAACACTGATGCAAACAACATTAAATGCGATGGACACTGTCAAAGATGGCGGTTTTCTCATGACTAACTTTGTGGACTTCGACACAAATTATGGCCACCGCCGCGACCCTCTTGGTTATGGCAAAGAGCTTGAATGGTTTGATGCTGAGCTGCCTAAAGTGTTTGCCAAGCTGCGCAAAGATGATCTGCTGATCATAACAGCCGATCACGGCAATGACCCCACTTGGAAAGGCACAGATCATACGCGTGAGTGCATTCCGATTTTGTGCAATCAAAAGGTTGAGATTGGAAGGCGCGAAAGTTTCTCTGATATCGGGCAAAGCGTTGCGGCATGGTTAGGTGCGCCAAAATTACTGGCTGGAATATCGTTCATCTAGATCAATCTGACTTTTGACGGAATCGTCAAAGGTCAGGAAAATTGATCGACAATAGAGACTTAGGGCGAGAATGACTTTTCCATGAAAAGTCATTCCGCTCTAGGTTTACTTCCTGCATTGCAAACGATAGATCTTGTGGCCACTGAGGGGCGTTTTGGAGAGTTTTAAATGAAGAAAATTATGGCTGCCCTTTTGGTCTTTACAGCCTTTGCAGCACCAGCACATGCAATCGATTTTGCCGGAAAATACAAGGTTGAAGGCACCAACATCAATGGCACGACTTATAATGGCGAGGCCACA
This sequence comes from Aestuariivirga sp., assembly GCA_043744395.1. Classification (GTDB taxonomy): domain Bacteria; phylum Pseudomonadota; class Alphaproteobacteria; order Rhizobiales; family Aestuariivirgaceae; genus Aestuariivirga. Next base: position 84,662 of record JAYTUV010000009.1, on the reverse strand, counting down.
ATTGACATCACTTCAGAGACCACCTGCGAAATTCATTGGACCACAGGTGCTACGACGTCGGACGGGATCTGCATGCGCAATGACGACAGTTTTGCAGCGGCTTATAAGATGCAAGATGAAGTTGGCTTGATTATCTACAAAGTTTCAGCCGATGGAGTTCTCAATGGTGTTTGGACCATTGCTGGCAATGGCGGCGCTGGCACGGAAGTTTTGACCCCGATAAAATAACTATTCCGCCCGTTTCAACACGGCCTGCAACACATCCTTCACGCCGATGGCACCTGCAAAGGTGCTATCGTCATTAAACAGTGCCACGGGTGCAGTCTCAGATTTATGCATGGCGAGCATGACGGTTTTGAGCGATGTGCCGGGTGTTGCCCAGAAGACCGGTTTTGATTTCGCGGCCACCGCTTTTTCAGCTTCAGTGCAAGGCACCCAAGTGGCTTTCTCGCCATCGCGCTCAACGATTGTCACCTTGTTTGCTTTGTCTAATTTGAAGCGTGTGGTCTTGCGGCGATCAAGCCAAATCCAGCCCCCTTTGTCTTTCACAAGTTCGTGCGGGCCGCGCATAACATTCCATGCCGTGAGAACCGAAAGTGGATTTACGTTGGCAATGAATTCACTGACATAAGCATTGGCAGGGCGCAGCACGATGTCTTCAGGCCGGCCCGATTGCACAATGCGCCCACCTTCCATGATAGTTATAGTGTTGCCAATTTTGAGCGCTTCCTCAAGATCGTGGCTCACGAAGATGATCGTTTTTTTCAATGTCTTTTGCAGTTGCAAAAGTTCGTCTTGAAGTTTGCTGCGGATCAAAGGATCAAGCGCCGAGAAGGGCTCATCCATCAGCAAAATAGGCGCTTCGGTGGCAAAGGCTCGCGCCAAACCAACACGCTGTTGCATACCGCCTGACAGTTCATGAGCATATTTGCCAGCCCACTGGTCGAGCCCCACCAATTTCAACTGCGCATCAACTTTGGTTTTGCGTGTGGCTTCGTCCATGCCTGCCAATTCCAAACCAAACCCAACATTCTGGGCCACAGTGCGCCATGGCAGAAGTGCAAATTGCTGGAACACCATCGCCACTTGGCCTTGCCGGATATGGCGCAAAGTGGCTTCATCGCAAGTAACCACATCAACCATCTTGTTGCCATCACGCACCAACACGTTGCCGCGAGTGACTTTGTTGAGGCCGTTGACAGCGCGCAGCAAAGTCGATTTGCCAGAACCAGAAAGACCCATGAGAACGCTGATCTCACCTTCCTTCACCGTAAGATTGGCACCCGCACAACCGAGCACCACGCCAGTTTTATCAAGAATTGCGGAACGGCTTTCACCCTTATCAAGCATGGCCTGTGCGGTACCGGTATCCTTGCCAAAAAGAATATCGACATTTTTGAATTCGACAACAGCAGTCATGATTTGGCTCCTGTTGTCACCTTGCACATGCGGTCCAAAATAATGGCCAATACGACAATGGCGAGGCCTGCTTCAATGCCGAGTGGAATGTTGAGTGAGTTCAACGCGCGCACAACGGGCGAGCCCAAACCATTTGCACCGATCAATGCTGAAATCACCACCATCGAGAGAGAAAGCATAATGCATTGTGTGAGGCCGGCCATGATGGTGGGAAGGGCTGACGGCAATTCCACTTTCCAAAGAAGTTGTTGCTTGGTGGCACCAAAGGCTTCACCCGCTTCAATGAGTGGCCTTGGCACCGACGTTATACCCAAATGCGTGAGGCGGATGGGAGCTGGGGCCGCGAATATCACCGTCACGATCAAACCGGGGGCTACACCCAAACCAAACATGATGATGATGGGAATGAGATAAACGAAAGTTGGCAGCGTTTGCATCAAATCCAAAACTGGTAAGAGGAAGCGGTAAACCCGAGGGTTATGCGCTGCCCATATGCCTATGGGCACACCGATTGCCATCGATGCACCGGCGGCTGAAACAACCAAAACAATGGTCTCAATCATGCCCTTCCACAGGCCTTGATTGAGAATGAACAGCAAGCCCAACGCAACACCCAAAGCCAGCTTCCATGATTTTTGCAAATACCAAGCCAGCGCCGCAACAGCGATGATGATGATCAGCGGCGGAAACCAAAGCAGCACATTTGTGAGAGTTTCCAAAAACCGTGTCAGTCCGTCGGAGATACCGTTGAAAAAGGACTTAAAATTTGTCGTGAGAAAAGCGAAGAAAGCTTTACCCCAAGGGCCAATCGGAATTTTGTAGCCGGTGATAAAATCAACCAAGCTTTGCATGTTGCGCTCCCACCCATTGCCCACAAAAAAAAACGGGCCCACACAGTATGTGCAGGCCCGCGTCAATTTGTCAAAGACTTGTAAGATTAAAGGCCGAGGCCCTTCTTCACCGCATCAAGCGCTGGGCCTGAACCATCAAATGTGGTCACGCCGTTGAGCCAAGCTTCAAGTGCTGTGGGGTTAGCCTTGATCCAAGCGAGCGCCGCTGCCTTTGGATCGGCGCCCTTGTTCAGGATCTCGCCCATCACATTGTTTTCCATATCCATCGTAAATTTCAGATTGGTAACAAGTTTGCCAATATTTGGGCATTCCGCCACGTAACCTTTACGGACTGTTGTAAACACAGACGCGCCGCCGAAGTTTGGTCCAAACAAGGCATCACCACCGGTGAGATATTGAATTTTGAAATTGGCGTTCATCGGATGTGGCGCCCAACCTAAAAACACGATGTCTTTCTTGTCGCCAGTCAGTTTAGCAACTTGCGCCAACATCCCAGCTTCTGAGCTTTCAACCAGTTCAAATCCATCAAGTCCAAAAACCGGATCTTTGATCAAATCCAGAATGTGTCGGTTGCCGTCATTGCCGGGTTCAATGCCATAAAGCTTGCCGCCTAACTTGTCTTTGAATTTAGTGATGTCTTTGAAGTCTTTCAAACCAGCGTCAAACAATTCTTGGTTCACTGCGAGGGTATATTTGGCACCTTCAAGATTGGCACCAATGGTTTCAACCGAACCATCCTTGGTATAGGCTTCAATATCAGCCACCATGGAGGGCATCCAATTGCCAAGAAACACGTCAATGTCCTTGCTCTTCATTGATGCGAAGGTCACAGGCACGGCCAGTTGTTTGATGTCACCCTTATATCCCATTTGTTCAACAATAGCGCCAGTCATTGCCGTGATGGCGGTAATATCGGTCCAGCCCACATCCGACATACGTACATCTTTGCATGATTCAGCATCACCTGCCGAAGCGCTGATCGACATCGAAATCAAGCTTGCGCCAAAAGCGACGCCTGCAATTATTTTCTTCATTGTATTGGTCATCGAGTTTCTCCCTAACGTGACTAGCGGGCAGTAAACGTTTTTGCAGGGCCAGCGTCAACTTAATGTGCGCATATAAACGATCAATTTCCGGCGATTTAACGCTGGCAAACGACGCACTAAATCCTGTATTAATGCTGCAAATCAAAAACTGAGGCAAAAACCATGAAACCTGTGAAATGGGGCATCATCTCCACAGCCGACATTGGCATGAAAAAAGTGATCCCCGGCATGATGAAGTCATCCGAGCTGGAGGTGGTTGCCATTGCCTCGCGCAATTTGAAACGAGCCAAATCTGCCGCCGCTGAACTGGGCATTGCCAAAGCTTATGGTTCCTATGAAGAAATGTTGGCCGATCCCGAAATTGAAGTAGTTTATAACCCCTTGCCTAACCACTTACATGTCCCTTTGACCTTGCTCGCCGCGAAACATGGCAAACATGTGCTGTGCGAAAAGCCCATTGCAATCACCGCCAAAGAAGCAACGCAACTTCGCAAAGCCGAAAAGAACGTCTTGATCGCTGAAGCTTTTATGGTGCGCCATAATCCGCAATGGATAGATGCCCGCGCCCGTGTAAAGGCAGGCGAAATTGGCGAAGTCAAAGTCATCCAATGCCTGTTTAGCTATATGAACCGCGACCCCAAAAATGTGCGCAATATGGCGGGTATTGGCGGCGGCGGCATGTTGGATATTGGGTGTTATCCGATCACTGTTGCGCGGTTTATTTTTGGCGCTGAACCTTTGCGTGTTACCTCAACGATTGACCGCGATCCAAAGTTCAAGACCGACCGCATTGCGGGTGGCCTTGCAGATTTCGGCAAGGGGCGGCATTTGTCATTCTCTATATCCACCCAACTTGCTCCCTATCAACGCGTTCATATTCTGGGCACCAAGGGCCGGATTGAAATTGAAATACCGTTTAACGCTCCTCCAGACCAGCCGAACAAGATTTTTGTGCAAGGCATGAGCATGAACGAAGGTCGGTGGTTGGCTTATCCAATTGTGGATCAATATCAATTGGAAGCTGAAGCTTTCAGTCGCTCTATCCGCACCAAGAAAAAATCCGCTTGGGGTGTTGAAGACGCCATCTGCAACATGAAAATTATCGACGCGATGTTTAAGGCGGAGAAATCGAGGAAGTGGGAAAAGGTTTAAGTTCTATTGTAAACATCCTCATATCTCACAATATCATCTTCACCTAAATAGTCTCCAAATTGCACTTCGATGATCTCCACGTCCCCAGCGTGGAGATTTTCCAAACGGTGTTTTGCGCCAAGCGGAATATCAATTGAGGCCCCGCGCGTCATGGTCATAACTTTGTCGTCCACAGTTACTGTCGCCGTGCCTGAAACCACGGTCCAATGTTCACTGCGATGTTTGTGGCTCTGCAGGGAAAGCCTGCCGCCTTCAATAGCAACTAGCCTTTTGACCTTAAATCCTGGCTTCTCGTCTAGAACATGAAATGAGCCCCAGGGGCGATTTTCGCTATACATCGGTTTAAACTCGTTTTGAGACACCAAAAAATGACTTATTTTCGGCAATTGACGTTTCAGATTTGCCATCCTATAAGCCCGCAATCACAAAAGGTGTAGGGCCTTCTTAACATGCTGTTCAGGCAGCTGGGATAAAGGCTTTCGCCATATAAGTTTATTTGATCAGGAATTATTATGGCCAATACATCATCTGCCAAAAAAGCCACGCGCGCCTCGGCACGTCGTGCAGAAGTTAACAAAGCCCGCACAAGCCGCATTCGTTCAATCGTGCGCAAGGTTGAAGATGCGATCACTGGTGGCAAGAAGCAAGATGCTGAAGCAGCGCTTGCAGTTGCCACTCCGGAAGTGATGCGTGGCGCTCAGAAGGGCATCATGCATAAGAATGCAGCATCACGCAAAGTATCACGCCTCACCCTGCGCGTCCGCGCCATGAAGGCCTAATTCCAACTGAAATATATTCAGTTAGATCTCAATTCAAAGCCGCTTGATGTTTCAAGCGGCTTTTTTATTGGCCAAATACGATTGATTGTAACACTAAGTAAGCTTTAAAATCATGTACTTAACATTTAACGTGTGATTATTTAGAAAACTGTCTTGAGACATTAGGTAAATGAAGAGCCAATGCATCAATTTCTTAATGAGTTCGAAACAATTTCTAATTTTCAACAAGTTTGAATTAGTTCTTTTGATTCATTACTTTAACCTTCGTTTCAAACATTCTAAATCTCTGTCAAGCGGCAATTCTGGTGCTCCGTGTACGGAGAGTATGATGAATCCGTTTGCCTTAATTGCCCTTCTTTCAGTAGCGTAATTTCAAGTGAACGGGTTGGCTGATGTGTCAAACCAAGTTCTCTATGGGGGCGGTGGCTTTGTGCAATCAAAGATTGGCAAGGCCGCTTGGGCGATATCATTTTAAGTCTGAGCGCAGGGTCTGCGTTCTGTAATTCGGGGGAGTTATGTTGTGAGCAATAAAGTGACGTGTGTTTTGCGCGTAAAGTAAAAAAGTCTCGAACAACTCAAAATTCAATCAAGCCATAACAGCATTTTCACACGAGGCCGTGTGAAATAATGAACTGTTGCGTTGTGGCGCGAACAAATTAGGATGCGGTAATAATGAATTCTCTTGCGGCGAAAGCAGCTTCTGCTGATGAAAAAGCGGTTTCTCTAAAGAACCAGTGGCAACGCGTGGCGACGCGTATTCGGGCTGAACTGGGTGATGACCTCTACACAAGCTGGTTTGCCCGCATGGATGCTCAAGAATTGAATGGCCAAATCCTGACAGTATCAGTGCCCACTCGTTTTTTGCGCAGCTGGATTGAAAGTCATTATGTATCCAAGCTCACTAAAATTGCAGCCGCCGAATTTGCAGGTCTTGAAACCGTTCAAGTGCGTGTTCGCATTCAGGGTGAAGCTTCGCGCGCAGCCAGTGCTGCTTTCGCTGAAACTGAACGTGCGTCTGCGCCGCAACTAGAGCGGAACAGTGCGGTAGGCCAACAAATTCAAAGCTTCCTGCAAGCTGAGCGCGGCTCCATGCTGGACGAAAACCAGACCTTTGACAGCTTCATCGTAGGCCCATCAAACCAGTTGGCCCATGCCGCCGCCATGCGCGTTGCCAATGCCATCACGGGTTCAGCGCTCACCTTCAATCCACTGTTTATCCATTCTTCCGCTGGTCTTGGCAAAACCCATCTTCTTAATGCTATTGCGGCCCGTGTGCGCCAAAACCAGCCCACCCGCAAAGTGCTGATGCTGACGGCCGAGCGCTTTATGTATGGTTTCATTCATGCTATCCGCCAGCGCGATACATTGGCGTTTAAAGATCAATTCCAGTCAGTTGATGTTTTGTTGATTGATGATTTTCAATTTTTGCAAGGCAAAGCCATTCAACAAGAATTTTGTCACGCGTTTAATTCGCTGGTGGATTCAAAGCGCCAAGTTGTCGTGGCGGCTGACGTGCCGCCTGCACAATTGGATACAATCGATCAACGCATGCGCTCACGTTTAATGGGTGGTTTGGTGATTGATATTGAATCGCCTGATTTGGATCAGCGCCGCAAGATCGTAGACGTGCGCCATGCTTCCATGGTGAAGGGTGATCACGCTTCAGCCATCAGTGGCGAAGTGTTGGAGTTGATCGCCAACCGCATCACTGGCGGCGGACGTGAACTTGAAGGCGCACTCAACCGCGTCATTGCTTATCAACAATTCAACAAATCCCCGATCACACTTGATTTGGCTTCCATGGTGCTGCGCGATGCTGCTGGAACCGCTGATTTAGGACGCATCAAGATTGATGATATTCTGAAAGTCGTAGGCCGCCATTACAATGTGGGCCGCACAGATCTCCTTAGCCCTCGCCGCGCCCGCGCCGTGGTGGTTCCACGTCAGATTGGCATGTATTTGGCCAAGAAACTGACGGCTCGGTCACTGCCGGAGATTGGCCGCAGGTTTGGTGGTCGTGATCACTCAACAGTTCTCCACGCCGTGCGCAAAATTGACGAGCAAATGAAGGCGGATGATAAATTGGCCCGCGAAGTTGCAATGCTCATCAGACTTGTGGAACAAGCGTAAGAAACCTTGAAATCCCGTCGATAAACAGCCAATGTCTCAATCCCTAAAGGGATTGAGGATTAAAGTTTTACCATGCGCGTCACCATTGAAAGATCGAGTTTTTTGAAAGCCTTGAACCACGTGCAAAGCGTGGTGGAACGGCGCAACACAATTCCAATTCTTTCAAATGTACTCGTTCATGCGGCCAAGGGTGCGGTGAAACTCACCGCAACTGATCTTGATATCGAGATTGTGGAATCTGTTGCCGCTGATGTGTCGCGTGAAGGCTCCGTCACTGTGCCGGCCCACATGCTTTATGACATTGTGCGGAAGCTGCCAGACGGTGCACAACTCGAATTGGAGCAAGGCCCAGACTCTGGCCGCATCTCAATTGTTGCTGGCCGCTCACGATTTGCGTTGCAAGCGCTGCCACCCGAAGATTTTCCAGATTTATCCAGCGGTGAATTCGGAAACACATTCTCGCTGCCCACCAAGGATTTGAAATTCCTGATCGAGCGCACGCGCTTTGCAATTTCAACAGAAGAAACCCGTTACTATCTCAATGGCATTTATCTGCATGAAGTCTCAGCAGGCGGTCATCTGCGCGCTGTGGCAACGGATGGCCACCGCTTGGCGCAAGCGCAATTGGATTTGCCAGAAGGTGCCAAAGGCATGCCCGGCATCATCGTGCCACGTAAAACCGTATTGGAAATCGTCAAGTTGATGGAAGGCGAAGATAGCGAGGTTGAAGTATCGCTGTCCTCCGCGAAAATCCGTTTCAATGTCGGCAAGCTGGTGCTGACCTCAAAACTTATCGACGGAACCTTCCCCGATTATGAACGCGTGATCCCGCGCAACAATGATAAGTTCTTGGATGCTGATACCAAGACATTTGCCGAAGCTGTTGACCGCGTGTCGACCATCTCATTCGAAAAGAGCCGCGCTGTGAAGTTGAACATCTCAGCCGGCAAGTTGACGCTGACGGTTAACAATCCAGACTCCGGCTCAGCCGAAGAAGAAATCCCGGTGACATACGACCGTGACCCCATCGAAATTGGATTTAATTCGCGTTATCTGATGGATGTGGCAGCCCAAGTGTCTGCCTCCACCATGCGCTTTGAGCTCAATGATTCAGGCTCGCCCACTGTCATCAAAGATCCTGATGATGCCAAGTCGCTTTATGTGCTTATGCCGATGCGAGTGTGATAAAGTTCTTTCGTGAACTTGCACTATAGAATCAACCGCCTCACACTGTCTGACTTTCGCAACTATCCAACTTTGCGGATTGAAACATCGCGCCCACTTGTGGCGCTTACAGGCCAGAATGGTGCTGGTAAAACCAATGTGCTGGAAGCATTGTCCTTGCTCGTTCCGGGCCGGGGCCTGCGCGGATCAGCCTTCAATGTCATCGCCAGATTAAATGGCTCAAGCTCATGGGCTGTGGCTGCTGATATTAAAACACCGCAAGACGAATATAAAATCGGCACAAGTTTCGAAGGTGACCCAACCTCCGAAGACGGCGGCAATTCAGGTCGCAACGCCATGGTTGACGGCCAAGTGCAGCGCTCGTCAGGTGTTCTCACCAACTATCTCAAAATGCTATGGCTCACGCCAGCCATGGACAGATTATTTGCTGGCCCGGCTTCCGATCGCCGCCGCTTTTTCGACCGTCTGGTGGCAGCCTTTGACGCCCATCACGGGGCTCGCGTTTCAGCATTTGAAAAACTCATGCGCGAGCGTAATTTTCTCTTGCAAGACCCGCGTTGCGACACCACGTGGCTTGCCAGCATTGAGCGCCAAATGGCTGAACACGCTATTGCCATCGCCAGTGCCCGAAACGCTGCTGCCACCACATTGGCCAAACACTTTGCGGGCCATGCTGATTCCAGCCCGTTTCCGTGGGGAATCCTCCAGCTTGTGGGTGATATTGAACAGCTTGTCGCCCATATTCCAGCCGTGCAAGCCGAAGAAGAATATGCTAAAATTTTGTACGATTCGCGCAATGTGGATCGTGCTCAACAACGCACTTTAAAAGGCCCGCATCGCACTGATTTTTCAGTCACCCATGGCCCCAAAAATGCTCCCGCCGAACTCTGTTCCACGGGTGAACAAAAGGCCTTGTTGATCGGGTTGATTTTGGCGCAGGCGCGCAGTGTAAAAGAGTTAGTGGGTGCCGCTCCCGTTCTGCTGCTTGATGAAGTAGCAGCGCATTTGGATAGCGATCGGCGGCGCGGTTTGTTTGAAGCTTTAACAGAGCTTGGTGTGCAGGCCTGGATGACGGGCACGGATGAAAATTTGTTTAGCGAGGCGGGGCCACAATCGGCTCTCTATCACGTGGAACATGGGATGGTAGTGGAAGTGAAAATATGACTGATGAAACCGAACAACAAGCCAATGATCGCCGTGCCGAAGCCATCGCTGATTATGGCGCGGACTCAATCAAGATCCTCAAAGGTCTTGATGCAGTGCGCAAACGCCCGGGCATGTATATCGGCGATACGGATGATGGCTCAGGCCTGCACCACATGGCCTATGAAGTCATCGATAACGGCATTGATGAGGCGCTTGCTGGCCACGCTACACATGTCACTTTGACTCTGAACGCCAATGGCTCCGTCACCATCACAGACAATGGCCGTGGCATTCCGACCGACATCAAACAAGATGATGACGTGGAACCCAAACGTTCTGCCGCTGAAATCGTGATGACCGAGCTTCATGCGGGCGGCAAGTTTGATCAGAACTCATACAAAGTTTCAGGCGGCCTCCACGGCGTAGGCGTTTCTGTGGTGAACGCTTTATCTGTAAAGCTTGAACTCACAATCCACCGCAATGGCAAAACCCACTATATGAGCTTCACCCACGGTGTTCCTGATGCGCCTTTGAAAGTGATTGGTGATTCAAACGGCAAGCGCGGCACCGAAGTCACTTTTCTGCCGAGCACTGAAACTTTTACCAAAACCGAATTTGATTTTTCCACACTTGAACACCGCTTGCGCGAACTCGCATTTCTCAATTCCGGAGTGCGCATTCTCATCACTGATAAACGCGGCGTGGAACCGCATGTGGTGGAACTGTTCTATGAAGGCGGCATTGTTGAATTTGTAAAATATCTCGACCGCACTAAGCAGGGCCTCATCGCCAAGCCAATTATGATTTCGGGCGAGCGTGACGGCATTACCATGGAATGTGCCTTGTGGTGGAACGACTCGTATCATGAAGGCGTATTCTGCTTTACCAATAATATTCCCCAACGCGATGGCGGCACGCATCTGGCGGGCTTCCGTGGTGGTCTCACGCGTATCATCAACACCTATGCCACTGAAAGCGGCATCGCCAAACGCGAGAAGGTGGCCATTACTGGTGACGACGCGCGTGAAGGTTTAACATGCGTACTTTCAGTCAAAGTGCCTGACCCAAAATTCTCATCACAAACCAAAGATAAACTGGTGTCATCAGAAGTCCGCCCGGTCGTTGAAGGCCTGATCAACGAGCAATTGGGCGCATGGTTTGAAGAACATCCAGCCGACGCCAAAACCATTGTCGGCAAAGTCTGCGAAGCCGCGGCCGCCCGTGAGGCGGCGCGTAAAGCCCGTGAACTGACACGCCGCAAAGGTGCCCTTGATATGTCATCGCTGCCCGGCAAGCTGGCAGATTGCCAAGAGCGTGATCCGGCTTTGTGTGAACTCTTCATCGTGGAGGGTGACTCTGCTGGCGGTTCGGCCAAGCAAGCCCGCAACCGCGAAAACCAGGCTGTGCTGCCTCTGCGCGGTAAAATCTTGAATGTGGAGCGCGCACGTTTTGACCGTATGTTGGGTTCTGCTGAAATCGGAACATTGATCACAGCCTTGGGCACAGGCATTGGCCGCGAGGAATTCAACGCCGATAAACTTCGCTATCACAAAATCATCATCATGACCGACGCCGACGTGGACGGTGCGCATATCAGAACCTTGCTGCTCACATTCTTCTACCGCCAAATGCGCGAAGTGGTAGACCGTGGCCACCTCTATATCGCCCAGCCCCCACTTTATAAAATCAAGCGCGGGTCATCTGAACAATATTTGAAAGATAATAAAGAACTCGAAGCCAATCTTGTTGATGTGGGTCTCGAGGGTGTTACTCTTGCGCTGGCTGGCGGCGATGAACGTATCGGTGCTGATCTGCGGGCGATCGTTGAAGAAGCCTTAGCCATCCGCAGCATGATTGAAGCGTTGCATTCGCGCTACCCCGGCTACATCGTGGAACAAGTGGCCATCGCGGGCGTGCTCAATCCCGAAGTCATGTCATCACAAGAAAATGCCGCGCAAGCAGCTTCTTATATCGCCAAGCGCCTTGATGCCGTGTCCGAAGAAACCGAGCGTAACTGGCAAGGCCTCGTGGCCTCGGATGGCGGTTTGTTGTTTGAACGCACGTTAAGAGGTGTCAAAGAAAGCTGGCACATCGACGGCAAATTGATCGCCTCCCAAGATGCATTACGCCTCGACAAAAAAACCGCCCACCTCCAAGAAATCTACGCCCGCACTGCAAAGTTGCGCCGCAAAGATTCCGAAACCGCAGTTTACGGCCCGTTGTCTCTATTAGAGAGCATCTTCACCGCCGGCCGCAAAGGCGTTTCGATGCAACGCTACAAAGGCCTCGGCGAAATGAACCCCGACCAATTATGGGAAACCACGCTTGATCCCAATGCACGTTCCTTGTTGCGTGTGAAGGTCGCTGAGATGGATGAGGCCGACAATCTATTCTCAAAGCTAATGGGCGAATTGGTAGAGCCGAGACGCGATTTCATCGTGAACAACGCGCTGAATGTTGCGAATTTGGATGTGTAACTTAACCCATTCGGCCCTCTCCTGCCTGCAAGAGCAGGCTGTCTCTCCGGCAAGCGGAGAGACTTAAAAAAGAAAAGACTCACCACCTCAAGTCTCTCCCCTCGCGGGAGAGACAGACTTGGGCACAGCCCAAGTCAGGAGAGCGATGTCAAATTTCAACAACATCAACCAATCGCAAATGGGCGAAGGCCATTAAATTTCTAACTCCACCCCAAACAACGTCGTCTTCATTCACCTTGCAAGACTTGTTTATTGGGGAGGCCCACTTCTGGAGACTATGCATACATAGCCGCTTCACCGCACGGTGTCAAGCTTTATTCCTGTAATAGATATTTTTTATTTCGGCGCACGTTTTGCCAAAATCCGTTGCAGCGTTCTCCGGTGCATGTTCAAGCGCCGAGCCGTTTCGGAAACATTGCGGCTGCACAGTTCGAATACGCGTTGGATATGTTCCCAACGCACTCTATCGGCCGACATGGGATTATCCGGCAATGCATTGCGGTTTTCGGTGTCGCCGGTGAGCGCGCCGTAGACGGCATCGGCATCGGCAGGTTTGGCCAGATAGTCGATCGCACCCAGCTTCACGGCGGTTACAGCCGTAGCGATATTGCCGTAACCGGTGAGAACCACAACGCGGGCTTCCGGCCGTTTTGCATGGAGCGCTTCAATCACATCGAGGCCATTGCCGTCAGTCAAACGTAAATCAACCACGGCATAATTGGGCGCGTCTTTTTTAACTTCGGCAATCCCGTCGGCCACAGTGCCAGCAAGGCGCACTGTAAATCCGCGGGTTTCCATAGCACGACCAAGCCTGGTCAAAAAAGGGTTATCGTCGTCAACGAGGAGGAGGTTCTTTTCAACAATGTCTGTCATGATGCTGCTACGTTGTGCGTCTCCTGATAGTTCACGTCAAGCGTTTTTGCCAACATCGACGGCGCTGCGGGGCCAGGTGATTTGGATCATCGCCCCTTTGGCTGGATGTTTACGATTAGCCAAAGCTACCACAGCACCTGAACGTTCCAACAGCGTTTTAGCAATGAATAACCCAAGCCCCATGCCTTCATGCTGACCTTCTTCCTTCGCGGCCTTTTCACCATAACCCGGACGTGTGGTCACAAACGGATCGCCCAACTGATCAAAAATCGCTTGGTCAAAGCCCGGCCCATCATCGGCTACGGTTAAAATAATCTGGTTGGCATTCCACCGCGCCTTTACCTCAACGGATGAAACTGCAAAGTCAAAAGCATTCTCCAAAAGATTGCTCAGGCCATAAGTAATGGCTGGGTTACGCCGAAAAACAGGCTCTGGTGTTGATGATTTTGCATCAGGCGCTGCATCAATGGTAATTTTAACTTCAGACCCCCGCAGTGGGGAGACCATATCTTCGATCATCGCTTCAACTGTAACCTGCTGATAAACTTCATCAGAGATTTGGTCTGGTACAGCCAAACGCTTTAAAATATCGCGGCATCTGGCGGCTTGGCTAATCAACAAATCAATATCTTCGGTGTGCGGAGAATTTTTTGGAACCTCGCGTTTGAGTTCCTTGGCCACCAAAGCAATCGTCGCCAGCGGCGTTCCAAGTTCATGCGCCGCCGCTGCTGCCAAACCGTCCAGTGCTGAAAGTCTTTGCTCGCGCGCCAAAACAATTTCTGTGGCCGATAGAGCCGAAGACATGAGCCGTGCCTCCTCTGCAATGCGCCTTGCATAAATTGCAGAGAACACCGTGCCACAAACCAGCGCCGCCCACATGCCGCCAATATAGGTGGGCGGCAAGCTCAGAGCATTGGCATCAGACCATGGCAAGGGGCGGTGGATAAAGGCCAGAACTGTTGAACAGATAAAAGCCATCGAAGCCAAACTCAAAGTCCATTTCAGTGGAAGCGACGTTGCCGAAATCGTGACGGGCACCAAAAACAAAAACGCAAACGGGTTTTCCAATCCGCCCGTCAAATAAAGCAAAATTGCCAATTGGATAATGTCATAACCAAGCAATAATCCAGCGGGCCGTGCTGCCAAGCGCTGCCCACTGCGCCAACGCAAAGTGAGAAACACATTAAGCCAGGCACTCAGCGCAATCATCGCCAAGCATAATGCAAGTGGCAGCTTAAAGCCCAAAATATATTCCACACCCAACACAGCTGTCGATTGGCCAATGACAGCCAACCAGCGTAGCCGCACCAAAGTGCGCAGGCGCAAAAGGCCGTGTTGAACATTGGGATTTGAGAAAGCGAAGCTCTGCGTCATCATATAATATCCATATAGATGGAAATCATCTATGCTCCAAATCCTGATGTCTGATTCAAAATTATTGCCCTCTCGCCCGAAACTCATTGCCGCAGCAACAATGATTATTGCGGCCTTTGCCGTGGCGGCCTTGGCGCTCACCCAGTGGCCAACAAATGGCCCCGTCGGTTCGGGCACGTCTTTGATCGGCGGGCCTTTCACCATGATCAACCAAAAAGGTGAGACAGTTACCGAACAAAATTTTAAAGGTCATTACACAGTATTTTTTTTCGGGTTCACCTTTTGCCCTGACGTGTGCCCGACCGAACTGCAAGTTTTATCCGCCGCGTTGAAAGAGCTTGGGTCCAACGCAGACAAAATCATTCCGGTTTTTGTTACCGTCGATCCTGACCGCGACACGCCCAAAATCATCGGGGAATATGTTTCGAGCTTTGATCCCCGCCTCGTGGGCCTCACTGGCTCTCCCGAACAAGTCGCAAAAATGGCCAAGGCTTTTCACATTTTCTACCAAAAAGTGCCAAACCCAAAAGATCCCAAAGATTATGAAATGGATCATTCTTCGATTATCTATTTAATGGGGCCAGATGGAACATTTGTAAAACACTTCCCCTATTCAACGGATGCTAAAGCCTTGGCATTAGGCCTAAAAAGAGTGCTTGAAGAATAATGTTGCACTGCAACATGTTTTTAGTGATAATATGTTAACGGGCGTAATCCATGCTCCTAAAGATGTTTGGAACGAAAATGCTGTATCCACTTTACGAAATGAACCATGCCGCCATTGCGCCAATGCGCTTTATGGCCGAGGCAGGGTTAGCCTTTTGGGGTAATCACTTCAATCCTCTGGCCCACACATCACTCGGGCGCAGTGCCACTGCTTCACTTCAGATGTTTGAGCGCGCAACACGCCGCTATGACAAACCCAAATTTGAAATCACGTCCACGCAGATCAACGGTAAAGACATAGCTGTTCACGAAGATATCGTTTGGCAAATGCCATTTTGCAATTTGATCAATTTCAAAAAAGAGCTGCCAGAAAAATCTAAAGCGCAGACTAAGCTTCTCATGGTTGCCCCTATGTCTGGTCATTATGCAACGCTGCTCAAAGGCACCGTGCAAGAAATGTTGCCAGACTATGATGTTTATGTAACCGATTGGAATGATGCGCGTGAAGTACCGCTTGTCGCTGGCGCGTTTGATCTCGACGACTATGCAGACGCGCTGATTGCAATGATGCATCAATTGAATTCGCGCGTTCACATCATGGCCGTCTGCCAGCCATCAGTTCCCGTTATGGCAGCGGTTTCTTTGATGAGCGCTGCCAAAGATCCGTTGGTTCCACTTTCCATGGTTTTGATGGGGGGCCCCATTGACACGCAGCGCAACCCAACCGCAGTCAACAAGTTGGCGCAAGAAAAGGGCTCGCAGTGGCTCGAAGAAAATATGATTATGAATGTGACCGGCGGTCATGCGGGTGCAGGGCGCGAAGTCTATCCCGGATTTATGCAACTTGGCAGCTTTCTGGCAATGAACGCAGATCGGCATTTGAAAGCCCATAAAGAACTTTACCAAAGCATGGTCGATGGCGAAGAGACCGACGCTGAGCGCCACCGGATATTCTATGATGAATATATGGCCGTGATGGATTTGACATCTGAGTTTTATCTGCAAACTGTTGACCGCGTTTTCCTGCATTTTGATTTGCCGCACGGCACCTATCGTCATCGTGGCACATTGGTCGACCCTTCGAAAATTACCGAGACGGCGCTTATGACTGTTGAAGGTGAGCGTGATGACATCTCAGGTGTTGGTCAAACGGAAGCGGCTCACGATCTTTGCCCCAACATTCCGGCGAACAAAAAACTACATCACCTGCAAATGAAGGTTGGCCACTACGGCGTGTTTTCAGGTTCTAAATTCCGCGCGGAAGTGGCCCCAAAAATCAAGGCCTTCTTCCAAACCTTAGAAAAATGATAAGCCTACTCGACCGCATTGCAGTTCTGCGAAGCCACCCAGCGCCAGAACCTTGTGTGATGCAGATTGAAGGTCGAGAGATTAAACTCACCTTCAAACGCAATGCCCGCTGCAATCGCATGATCATGCGTGTTGCAAAAGACGGCACGGGTTTGATGATGACACTGCCCAAACGCACCACGCAAGCCGAAGCCCTGCGCTTTGCAAACGTTTCTAAAAACTGGATTATTAAAAATATTTCAAACCGAATGCCCGCATTGGCCTTCGCAGATGGTGTGACAGTTCCATTTCGGGGGGAAATGTTTTCGGTTGTTTGCTCGGGCGGCAGTCGCGGTTTGGTTCAGCTTGACCTCGTTACAAAAACCATCATTGTTCCGGGCGATACTGCCCATGTTAATCGTCGCCTGACAGATTGGATGAAACAGCAAGCCATCAAAGATCTGACCCTGGCTTCTGAGTATTATGCAAATATCATGGGTGTTCAATATTCCGCTTTATCTGTTCGTGACCAATCAAGCCGTTGGGGTTCATGTTCTGCGGCACGTGCCTTATCTTATTCTTGGCGGCTGGTTTTGGCACCACGCTATGTTCTCGACTATGTCGCGGCACATGAGGTGGCTCATATTCAAGAGATGAATCATGGCCCTCGCTTTTGGCGGCTGGTGCTGACCCATTGTAAGCAAGCCAAGCAAGGCCGCGCTTGGCTTAGACACGAAGCGCGCGATTTGCATCGTTATGGTGTTAAAACGCTCTAAATTATTGTTTTCGATCAATTTATCTGACTTTTGACGATTCCGTCAAAAGTCAGATTGACCTAATAAAGGCTTTTGTCATCTTGCCTCTGCTCCCAAATCGGTTTCTTGCGCTTAGGCGTGGCAGGATCTGGGGCACCAAATAAAACGTCAAAAATTGTCTTGGGTTTACGTGGTGGAGTTGGGGCAGGCGCAGCATCTGCAACCTGATTATCTGGCACTTGTTGGTTTTGGGCAGATGTAATTTGATCCGAAGGCTGAGCATATCCCGGAAGCACTGCAACACTCAAACCTTGATGCGCAGGTTCCATTACATCACGCCACACTTGAGCAGGCAAAGATCCGCCCGTCACACTTTTTGTCGGGCTGTTATCATCGTTGCCCATCCACACACCAGCAATCAGATTTGGTGTGAAACCAACAAACCATGCATCACGGTAGTTCTGGCTTGTTCCAGTTTTGCCACCAATATCAAAATTGCCAAATTGCGCCTTCACGCCCGTGCCATTTTGCACAACGGCACGAAACAGGCGGTTCATCTCGCCGAGATTATTCTCAGAAATCACACGACCTAATCCATCAACTTTGTGCTCATATAGAATTTTTCCATCGCGTGTCACAATGCGTTTAACCACATAGGGCTGCACTGCATGGCCACCATTGGCAAAAGGCACATAAGCAGTAATAAGTTCGATGGGTGAAACTTCGGATGTACCTAAAGCCAATGATGCATCATGGGTAAGCGTTGAGGTTATGCCAAAGCGCTCCGCCACACTCGCAACTTTATCAATCCCAGCGGCCATAGCCAATTTCGCAGCCACAGTATTAATTGATTGCGCAAAAGCCTGCTCTAAAGAAACCGGCCCCAAATATTGTTGTTTATAATTTTCCGGAGACCAATTGCCAATCCGGATTGGTTCATCAATCTGAATTGAATCAGGCGTGAAACCGGTTTCCATCGCAGCTTCATAAACAAAAGGCTTGAAGGCCGAACCAGGTTGACGGCTGGCAGAAATCGCTCGGTTATATTGGCTCTTTTGATATGACTTGCCGCCCACCATGGCAATCACAGCGCCTGATGGATCCATCACAACCATGGCACCCTCACCCACATGCAATTTCTTGCCATTGTCATTAAGGCGTTTGCGCAATGCACGTTCGGCATTTGCCTGAATGTCAGGGTCAATCGTCGTCTCAATGACAATTGATTGGTCATAGTTTTTGACCAGCAACGGGAGTTGTTTGGTAATCCAGTCGACCGCATATTGTTTGGCGGGTAAGGCCGCTTCGGGTGTCACACCACCTGCTGTATCGACGGCTTCAGCGGCGTCTTGCGGAGATATTAAATTTGTTTCGACCATGGCGTTGATAACCAGCTTGGCCCGTGTCAGGGCGGCATCAGCATTTTTTGCTGGGTTATAATTACTTGGCGCTTTGAGAACGCCAGCCATGGTGGCCGCTTCCATGACGGTCAATTCAGAAGCTGATTTGTTATAGTATGTGTGCGCCGCTTGCTCGATGCCATAAGCACCAGAGCCAAAATAGACCCGGTTCAAATAGAGTTGAAGAATTTCATCTTTAGTAAATTTGGACTCAAGCCACAGCGCCAACACGGCTTCCTGTGCTTTGCGCGTCGCCGTTTTTTCTTGAGTCAAAAACAAGTTTTTAGCCAATTGTTGTGTCAGCGTAGAGCCGCCTTGCACCATATGGCCAGCCAACACATTGCGTGCCATGGCGCGCGCAAGGCCAATAGGGTCTATTCCAAAATGACTTCGAAAGCGGCGGTCTTCAATTGCAATCACCGCACCTGACACATAATCAGGCAACTCTGAGACACGCGCCGCATCACCAAAAAACGCGCCCTGCTGCGACAGCACTGATCCGTTACTGGCCAAAATCATCAGGCCTGGTTCGCGATCTGGGATTTTTAGAAGGCCACGCTCATTGATTGAAAACAGAACATAGCCAAAGCCGAGTGCTCCGGCCACACCGCCCCAAACCCCAAGCCAAATCAAAAGCCCAATCAATCGGCCAAAAATGCTGCGTTTGCGTTTTGCAGGTTTGTGGTCTGATCTTAAATCTTTACGGCCATCATCAAAAAGTTGAGGCTCAGTTCGACCTGATTTTTTCTTTTTCTTGCCGCTGCCAAATAATCCCATAACGACTCACCCCCAAGAGCCACACAGCAAATTATATGCCAGCCCGCATTTTGGGTCGGTTAATAATAAAAATATGTCCAAGAGATTCTTTGGCGTCTAATCATGGTGCAAACATGGCGCTACATCACAGCCCCAACATACCAAGGCACATATTCATTATCGCCGTAACCTAATTCTTCAGACTTGGTCTTTTGGCCTGAAGCGGCTTTCAGAATCAGATCAAAAATTTCTTGGCCTTTGGTTTCTAATGAAACGCCTTCAACAATGTCGCCGCAGTTAATATCCATGTCGTCAATCATGCGGCGGTAAATATCAGAATTTGTTGCGAGCTTAATGGAAGGGCAGGGCTTGTTGCCATAAGCGCTGCCGCGACCCGTGGTAAAGCACATGAGGTTTGCACCGCCCGCCACTTGGCCTGTCGCCGAAACAGGATCGTAGCCAGGTGTGTCCATAAACACAAAACCCTTTGCCGTAACAGGTTCTGCATAATGATACACAGCATTGAGTGTTGTCGTGCCGCCTTTGGCCGCTGCCCCCAATGATTTTTCGAGAATGGTGGTCAGGCCCCCCAATTTATTACCGGGTGATGGATTGTTGTTCATTTCCATATTATTGCGGGCGGCGTAGTTTTCCCACCACTTGATAATCTCAATGAGTTTTTCGCCTACTTCCTTTGTGGCCGCCCGGCGCGTGAGCAAATGTTCTGCACCATATATTTCTGGCGTTTCAGATAAAATTGCTGTGCCGCCATGGCGCACTAAAATATCAACCGCCGCACCCAATGCTGGATTGGCTGTAATGCCTGAATAGCCATCAGAGCCGCCGCATTGCAGAGCCAAAATTAATTCAGAAGCCGAGCAAGTCTCGCGCTTTGCAGCATTCACAGCTGGCAACATCGCCCGCACGGCTTCAACACCCGCTGCAACCGTTTTCTTTGTGCCACCCGTTTCTTGAATAGTCATGGTGCGGAAAGTTTCACCTTCTTCGACCTTATAAGCTTCTTTGAACCGTGGAATTTGAAAGCCTTCACAGCCCAGCCCCACCATCATCACACCACCCATATTCGGATTGGTGGCATAGCCCCAAGCCGTGCGCTTGAAGATATCAAAAATCACGCCGCGATAATCAATCACGCAACCATTATCTTGAGTGAGCGCCACCACGCCGTCGATGTTTGGGTAGTCATTCAAAATTCCTGAGCGATTGATTTCTTGCGCAATAAAAGTGGCCACCGTGGCCGAGCAATTGACCGAAGTCATGATGCCAATATAATTGCGCGTTCCCACCTTACCATTCTTGCGGCGAAAACCTTGGAACGTGGCCCTGTCTTTTTCAGGAACCATGATTTCATTCTTTGCTGCCTGAGCAAAAGCATAATCATGAGAGAGTGACCCCATCTCCACATTATGCTCATGCACCCAATCACCAGCCGCAATATTCGATTTTGCAAACCCAATGATTTGGCCGAATTTGCGGATGGGTGTGCCTTTGGCGATAGCAGTTGATGCCATTTTATGACCGCGCATGATGCGGGCCGTGGTGGTAATACCTTCGGCAGCTGCTTCGCCCTTATCGATAATGCGGTTGGATATTAAGACATTGTCCTGCTCATTGAGGCGGAGCATGGCGGGTGCTGACATGGTCTGGAATCTCTCTTCTAAACTGTTATAACAGTTTCATAGTCGCTGGAAGCGGCAAAAACAACAAAGTTGAAAAGGTATATTTTAATGAAAAAGCGGCTGTTCAAAGCTCCATCTGGAGGTTCCATATCATTCACTGAACTTGGGTTTGGCGCAGCACCGCTAGGCAACCTCTATCGGTCGACATCCGATAAAGTTGCCCAAGAAACGTTAGAGGCTGCGTGGAAAGCGGGTGTTCGCTATTATGATACAGCTCCGCTTTATGGCTTGGGACTTTCTGAAACTCGCCTCAATCAGTTTCTGCGGGGTAAAAAGCGCGATAGCTATGTGCTTTCCACCAAGATTGGCCGTCTGCTTGAAGTGTGTCCACCAGCCCAGCGCACGGGAATTGGCAAATTTTTCGACACACCTAACCGCCGCGAGGTTTTTGACTATTCCTATGATGGCGTAATGCGCTCGTTAGAGTTTTCGCTTGAGCGGCTGGGCGTTGATTCAATCGACGTAGTTTTCGCCCATGATTGCGATGTGTTTACTCATGGTACGGCGGAAAAGCGTGACGCTCATGTGAAAACCTTTTTGAAAGGCGGCTACAAAGCATTGATCAAGCTGCGTGATCAGAAAGTGATCAAAGCAATCGGTGCTGGCGTGAATGAATGGCAGGTGTGTGAGACTTTAGCCAAGGCCGGCGATTTTGATTTGTTCTTGCTGGCTGGTCGTTATACGTTGTTGGAGCAAGAGGCCCTCAATTCATTCCTGCCGCTTTGCGAACAGCGCGGAATCGGCATTGTTCTAGGTGGGCCCTACAATTCTGGCATTTTAGCCACGGGGCCAAAGAAAGGTGCTTTCTATAACTATGATCCAGCACCCAAACATATTTTGGAACGCGTTGCAAAAATTGAAGAAATTTGTAAAAAACACAAAGTTGGATTACCTGAAGCTGCTTTGCGCTTTCCTTTGATGCATCCCTCCGTCGTTACTGTAGTCCCCGGCGCAGTCAGCCCAAAGGAAGTTGCGCTGAATGTAAAAACCCTAAGTGCAAAAATTCCAAAAGCCATGTGGAAAGATTTGAAATCCGCTGGCCTCATGGATGAGCGCGCCAAAACATGATCATTGATGCGCACCAACATTTCTGGAATCCAGCGCGTGGAGACTATGGTTGGATGAATGGCGAAGGCCTTGAACATTTGCGCCGCGCCATTTTGCCAAACGATCTATCCGCACATTTAAGAAAACACGGTATTGATAAAACTGTGCTGGTGCAGGCAGCACCCACGGTGAATGAAACCGAATATATGTTGGGCCTGGCTGATGCCACTGAGTGGGTTGCCAAAGTTGTCGGTTGGGTGGATTTTGAATCGCCAGATGATTTGAAACATTTGCAGCGATTGGCCAAGCACCCAAAATTTTCAGGTGTCCGCCCAATGATTCAAGACTTGCCCGATCGTGAATGGATGCACCGCAAAGATGTGCAATGGGCTTTTGACGCGATTGTCGATCTTGATTTAACCTTCGATGCACTTGGGTTTCCGATCCATCTCGAACCGTTTTTGCGATTGTTTCACCGCTACCCCAAAATGCGCATTGTGGTCGATCACTGCATGAAACCACACATTCGCGATGGTGAATTTGAAGTTTGGGCCGCCGGAATAACAAAAATTGCGAAGGAAACGGGCGTGTTTTGCAAGCTGTCTGGGCTGGCGACCGAAGCCAAGCCCAAATGGGACACCGAAAAACTTTTGCCATATGCCCGTCACGTGATTGATGTGTTTGGGGCAGACCGGGTGATGTTTGGTTCGGATTGGCCGGTTTTGGAGCTCAATGGGAATTATGACCGTTGGTTCGAGGCCGCCAAGACCATCATCCAAGCCTCTGAATTTAAAACAGTTTTTGGAGGATCTGCGGCACGATTTTATCGGATCACATAAATGATGTTAAAACTTCAAAAATTAAGGTGCGAATACATATTATTTTTGATGTAAAAATATCTTTACATCATTAAATAAATCAACCATGGTGCTCCCGAGAAGCAGGGAGAAGCACCATGTTCGATTCAACGTCAGCAGCCCAAGGCCACCCCCAAATCCGCGCTGAACTTTCAGAGCTTGGCCTGCGATGGTTGAAATCAATATCTTGGAATGAAGATGCTTCAGTGCTTCATGATCAAGCATTGGCCGATGGCGAAGCGACCGAGACGGCCACCGGTGCGTTGGTTGCAACCACGGGTGATCACACAGGACGCAGCCCCAAAGACAAATTCATTGTCATGGATGATCACACCGCAAATCAGATTTGGTGGGACAATAACCAAGCCATGAGCCCCACTCACTTTGAGCGTCTCAAAGCAGATTTTTTAGCTCATGCCCGCCTAAAGGCACTCTATGTCCAAGACTTAGAAGCCTGTGCTGATCCGGCCCACCAACTCAACACCAGAGTGATCACCGAGTTTGCATGGCATAGTCTGTTCATGCGTCATCTTCTGAAACCCACAACAGCCGAATTATTCATCAGTGAACTGACGATTATTGATCTTCCTAGCTTTAAAGCAGATCCGAAGCGTCACGGCACGAAATCAGAAACGGTGATCGCAATTGATTTCACCAATAAACTCGTTCTAATCGGTGGTACAGCCTATGCCGGCGAAATGAAGAAAGCTGTGTTCACTTTCCTCAATCATATTCTGCCGGATGCAGGTGTGTTGCCTATGCACTGCTCGGCCAATTTGGGTGCGTCTGGTGACGCAACAATATTCTTCGGCCTCTCCGGCACTGGCAAGACCACACTCTCCGCTGATCCAGCGCGTTGCTTGATCGGTAATGATGAGCATGGTTGGAGTGGAGCTGGCGTGTTCAACATCGAAAATGGTTGCTATGCCAAAGCGATAAATTTGAGCGCTGAGGCCGAGCCTGAAATTTTCAAAGCTGCTAATATGAAAAGTGCCGTTTTAGAAAACGTTGTGCTTGATTCAAAAACGCAACTTCCTGATTTTTCGAATGTGTCACTTGCTGAAAATACGCGTGCAGCTTATCCATTGAGTGCAATAAGTAATGCTTGCAATACCCGCGTGGGACCAACCCCAAAAACCATCATCATGCTATGTGCCGATGCCTTTGGTGTTTTGCCCCCGATCGCAAAGCTGACCCCGAGCCAAGCCATGGATATGTATCTCGCTGGGTATACGGCCAAGCTTGCTGGAACAGAGCGCGGCGTAAAACAGCCTGAAGCAACTTTCTCAGCTTGTTTTGGCGCACCATTTTTGCCTCGGCATCCAAAACTCTATGCGACAATGTTGGGTGAGTTAATGGCAATCAACAACGTGTGCTGCTTTTTAGTAAATACGGGTTGGACTGGTGGAGCATATGGTGTTGGAACGCGGATCAAACTTTCTGTGACGCGTGCGCTTTTGAATGCAGCGCTGTCTGATGAGCTTGACGATGTAGCTTGTCGGATTGATGAAAATTTTGGTTTTGCAGTGCCTTTGGAAGTGAATGGCGTTGACCATAACTTGCTTAATCCAAGGGAGTGCTGGGAGGATAAATCGGCCTATGATTTAGCTGCACATACTTTGGCCGAAAGGCTTTCCAATGCCTTGTTGAAACTCAAGCCACCAGAAATCACTAAACTACAGGCGGCAGAATAAGCTTAGGCGAACTTAGAAATGATGGCACATGCAATGAGGCTGGTGATGGCTGAAACGCATGTGCCCCACGCCAAATCAATCATGGCAATCTTGAAACCAAATCCATTCATCACTGAAAGATTGGTCAGATCATAAGTGCCGTAAGCTACAAAGCCTAAGGCTGCACCAAGCGCTAATCCATGAAGCAACGAGCCTGCTTTCAGTCCAGGCATCACGGCAAAGAAAACCAAACCTGCTGCAAACATGACATAAAATACCAGTGCAGCCATCATGTTGGGTTGTTTGCGCAAAATATCGCCCATCTCCGCCATGTAAGTTGGTCTTGCCAGCCACATCAACCAAACCATGTCGATGGCCACAAAAACGACGAGTGTTACAATGTAAGCTTGCAGAGCTTTGGTCATGGCGATTTCACCTGATGTTTAGCGGTTTTTGATATTGTGGTAGGAGGCAGAATGGGAGCAGGGCGCGTTTGCAAGCGCATGCCCTTGAACCAAAGTTTAAGGGCCTCCCAATGAATGCCCCCAATAACTTTGAGCGGTAAAAGCGGAAGGCTGAAGAACGAGCGCAATAAAGCACTGTCAGTCAATTCCTGCCTATGCCCAGAGAACCAAGCATTAAAGCTTGGTCCATTTGAATCCGTCAGCCGAATACCCAGTTTCAACTCGTCACCGGGCCGCGCAATGGTAAAATCATAATGGCCTTCAACCTTGTTAAAAGGTGAAACATAAAATTGCTTTTGTGTCGATTGCTGGTGGGTGTCATCCACCGGCACAACATAAGAATGTCTTTCGCCAAAAGTGTTGCTCACCTCATAAACCATGAGTGTCAGTTTTTCTTGTTCATCAAAACAATAATAGGTGGTGAGTGGATTAAACACCCGGCCCAGAACATTGGGATAGCAGAACATAAAAATACGTTTTATTTTTTCACCATCTGGCGCGCGCTTCACAAGCGCCCAGATGTATTCCTTGATGTTTGTGCCGTCGCCAAAATCCCGATCTTTCACCCCAAACAAATTGAGGCGATTATAGCTCAAAAATTTGAGTTTTAAATTCGGCAATGCGTCAACATCAACAAACAGATTATAAACTTTGTATCGCAGCTCATGGCGCAGCGGCGCCAAGCGACGATGCACAACTTCACCCACATAAAGGCACGAAGTGAGTGTGCTCATTCCGCCGCCTCAAGAAAGTTTGGTTTCTCGCGCGTGCTTGGTTTGCTCACGTGAATGCGTGCGTTTTGATGCGCCACGTTCCATGGTCGCAGTGCACCACCCAATTGTTCGGCCACGGCCAAACCAGACTGCAAGCCATCTTCATGGAACCCAGCGCCAAAATGCGCACCACAAAACCACGTGCGATTTTCACCTTGAAGTGACCAGAGGTATTTTTGATTTTCATTCGTTTGCGAATTGAAAATCGGATGGGTGAAGGTAAATTCTCGGGCGATTGAACCAGGTTCGCGCTCAGGATTGAGCGTGACGAAAAGATTAGTTTTCGTTTGCAAGGGTTGAAGCGCATTCATCCAATAGGTCACCGAGCTGGATGCCGGCTCGTGTCTATCACTCACATAATTCCAGCTCGACCAAAGCCGCTTGCGCTTTGGCATGAAGCTTTCGTCACTGTGAAGAATGACGCGGTTTTTAGAGTAATGAAAAGGTGTCAAAAGTTCAGTTTCAGCGCGGCTCGGCACTGCCAGCATTTTGAGTGCCTGGTTGGCATGAGTGGCCAAAACCACATGACCAAAACTTTCGCGATATCCGTCATCGCCCAAAAGTGTCACAGAACTAGCCGAACGCTCAACTCGCTGAATGGAACAATTCACCATCACCTTCATACGGCCATCGGCCATCAGCCGCTGGACATATTCTGTGGATCCCCCCTCCACTGTGCGCCACTGCGGGCGATCATAAAAATTCAGCAGTCCATGGTTCTCGCAAAAACGCAAAAAGCAATGCGCAGGATAGTCAAGCATTTGCGACGGCGAAGACGACCAAATTGCTCCCGCAACGGGCAACAAATGATGATCAATAAACTCCGACGAATAATCATGATCCACCAAAAACTGCCGAAGCGAAATGCCTTGTGCACTTTTATCAACCACACCACGCGCGGTTCTAAAAAACCGAACGAGATCGCGCATCATACGCCAATGGCCAAGGTTCCATAAGTTGCTGGCATGGCCAATAAAGCTGCCTAGGCCAGCGCCGGAATATTCATAAGCGCCCCGTCCGAGAGAAACTGCAAAGCCCATATTTGATGCGGCTGTTGGTACGCTTAAATAATCAAAAAGCGCCTTCAAGTTCGGATAAGTTTTTTCATTGTAAACAATGAACCCCGTATCAACCGAAATCTCACCTTCGGGAACGGCAACCTGAACAGTGTTGGAATGGCCGCCAATGCGGTCTTCAGCTTCAATCAGCGTAACATCATGGCGTTGCGATAAAAGCCAAGCAGCCGAAAGCCCCGATATCCCCGAGCCTACGACTGCAATTTTAAGTGAACTCAATTTTCGAACCTTTTATGTTAGTATCGTGATAATTACGGTGGAGAGAACCCAAAGGTTCAAAACCAAACGGAATTGTTATGATCCGGCAATTGCTTATCAGCGTTCACCAGAAGTGAAAGTGAAAAAACCAAAATGACAGCTGCTCTACCGTGGAAAATAGTGTGGATTACAGGAGCATCCACCGGCATTGGCCGCGAAGTGGCGCTGCAATTGGCGGCAAGCGGCGTGATTGTAGCAGTTTCCGCCCGCAGCGCCGAAAAACTGGAAAACATGGGGCCAAACATCAAGCCCTATCCTCTGGACGTGACCGATGCTGATGCAGTGACCAAAACGATGGCAAAAATCGAAGCGGAATTAGGCCCAATTGATTTGGCTCTGATGGGGGCCGGTGCCTATGCGCCCATTGCCATGGACCAGATTAAGCCTAAACTTTTTGCCTCGATCATGACTGTAAATTATATGGGTGTGGTGAATGCGCTCTCTGTTTTAGTGCCCATCATGCGCCAGCGTGGTCGGGGCCACATTGCGTGGATTGCATCAGTGTCTGGCTATACAGGCCTTCCCAAAGCCGCAGCTTATGGCCCCACCAAAGCAGCCCTCATTAATCTGGCCGAAAGCCTGAAGCCAGAATTGGGCGCATTGGGCATTACAGTCAGCGTGGTCAACCCCGGTTTCGTTGAAACCCCGATGACCAAATCCAATGATTTTCCCATGCCGTTTTTAATGACTCCACAAGACGCTGCACGCCGCACCATTGAAGGCCTAGCCAAAGGTAAATTCGAAGTGGCTTACCCAACGCGGTTTGTGACCATCTTAAAATTCGCGCGGCTATTACCTTACGGGATTTATTTTTGGCTGATCAAACGGGCTGTGCTTTAGAAACTAAGCCAACATCAAAACCTGTGTGCCCACCTGCACGTTGGCATAAAGATGAACCACATCCACATTCAGCATGCCAATGCAGCCTGCTGTGTGTTTCAGCCCAATGTCGTCAGGCTTGGCTCCACCATGGATCCGGTTGATGGTGTCAACTTGACCTTTGTAAAGATAAAGTGCTCGCGCCCCCAACGGATTATCCAGTCCGCCTGGCATGCCAGCAGGCAAATATTTCGCAAGTTCAGGCTTTACTTGAATATGATAAGGGGCAGGCGTCCACACTGGCCATTCCGCCATTCGGTTGATAGTCACAACGCCTGACCATGCCTTGGCTGATTTGCCCAAGGACACACCATAACGCGTGGCTTGGCCAACACCGATCATATGATAAAGCCAACAATGATGTGGATCGACGACAATGGTGCCAACCGGCACATTCGCTTCATAAGCCATATCGCGGCGCTGGAATTTATATTCAACAGCTTTGGCTTCCGAAATATTGATTTTGAAAAGTTCGCTGGCCATTGCCCGGCCATGCGCGCTGAGGACAACCCCGGTCGATAAAGCCGAAGCCACAAAACCACGCCGTGAAAAACCCATCGCAAAAAGCCCTCAGTTAAGATGACGCTTTCTAACGCTTCGCGCTGCAGCGATCAAATTGAAAAATAGATGGAAGAATTTCTAAATTTTTGTTCCAAATCCAAGTGAGAGAAAAATGAAAACGATAGCCAAGCGATGTGGCACCCTAATCCCAATTGGCATATCTTTCGTAAACCAGCCATGAATTCAATCGCGCGTGGCATTCAAGTTGTATGGTTCAAGCGTGATTTGCGGGTCACAGACCATGTGCCGCTTGTGGAGGCCGCAAAACATGGCCCCGTACTTGCTCTTTATGTGGTGGAACAAGACTATTGGCAACAGCCTGATACAGCAGCGCGGCAATGGGATTTCACCTCTGAATGTCTCTTTCAATTGCGTATTGATTTGAAAAAACATGGGCTGGAATTGAAGGTTCAGAGAGGCCAAGTCATAGATGTTTTGGAAACCATCCATACAAGGCATGGCATCTCTAAACTTTGGAGCCATGTTGAAACTGGCAATGATTGGACATTTCGCCGCGA
Source organism: Aestuariivirga sp. (assembly GCA_043744395.1). Classification (GTDB taxonomy): domain Bacteria; phylum Pseudomonadota; class Alphaproteobacteria; order Rhizobiales; family Aestuariivirgaceae; genus Aestuariivirga. The sequence continues at coordinate 55,560 of JAYTUV010000009.1, read as the reverse complement.
TAAAGCTGTATCGGCATTTTGCAGGCAAAACCGCATTCCTTGGCAGCAGTATAATCAGTTTGCGGTGTTTCGTGCGCTTGAAGATCGCGATGAATGGTCAAAGCGCCACGCATCATTTATGCAACAGCCATTGAGCCTTGCACCTCAGGAAGCAAAGGCCGCCAATCTTAGCAATGCCGGTGATATACCGACTTCCGCTCAACTCGGATTGACCAATGACCCTTGCCCCCAGCGCCAGCGTGGCGGCAAGCCTTCCGCACTTGCATTGCTCGATAGTTTTTTCAACGGTCGCGGCAAGAATTATAGCTTCCGCATGTCCAGTCCGTTGACGGCGGCCGAGAGTTGCTCAAGGCTCTCCCCGCATTTGGCTGCGGGAACAGTGTCCATGCGCGAAGTGATGGTGCGGTCGATGGAAGAGCGCCAAAAAGCTGCTGCCTGTCCTTGGCCCGAAGTTGATCTGCGCGCCATCGACAGTTTTATAGCGCGGCTCCATTGGCATTGTCATTTCATTCAAAAACTCGAGTCAGAACCTGAAATTGAATGGCGCTCCATGCATCCGTCATTTGAGGCTGCAAGGCAAAAGCCAGATAATCATGAGGCGCTTTTAACCCGCTGGGTGACCGGTCAAACCGGGTTTCCATTTGTTGATGCTTGTATGCGGTCTTTAATGGCCACGGGTTGGATCAACTTTCGGATGCGGGCCATGCTGGTTTCATTCGCCACTTACCATCTGGCGCTTGACTGGCAAGACGTGGGCACGCGTTTGGCACGGTTGTTCACCGATTATGAACCCGGCATTCACTGGCCGCAAATTCAAATGCAGGCAGGCCAAACAGGCATCAATACGCCCCGCATTTATAATCCGGTGAAGCAATCGCTGGATCAAGATCCAGATGGCATTTTTATCAGACGCTGGGTGCAGGAGCTTGAAAATCTGCCAGCAGAATTCCTGCATCAACCTTGGCATATGACAGACGCCGATCAATTAATGTGTGGTGTTTTTTTAGGAAAGTCTTACCCGCAGGCTATTGTAGACCATGAAGCCGCCGCCAGAGTGGCCAAACAACGTTTGACAGAAACCAGACGCACTGTGCATTTCCGCGAAACCGCACAAGCTGTTTTTGTAAAGCACGGCTCTCGCAAGCGCAGCGCACGAAAAGCCCCAAAAGCAAAACCAGCGGTCGCTCAAAAACAATTAACCTTGGATTTCTAATTTATTTGTTCCAAAAGCTTTATTGCAAAAGTTCAATGTCTTTTGGGTTGTAGATTTCGAATGAACGATCAGCAGAGGCATTTCCGAACTGGATCAACCTCCGCTTCTCTTTGCAGTATAGTGTTTATTTAGCGCACTGATTAAAGTCTGGGCGATTTGACGCGCAGAAATTTGAGCCGCCGCGAAGCGCCTTGCCGTTAAACTTGCCGGTGATGACCTTTGACTTGGTGATTGTGAGGCGAGTATTTGCACAGGCCGCTGCTACAACTTGTTCACAAGCAGCAGGTGAAGTTGCTGACGTATCTTCTTTGTCACATTCCTTGGTGCCATTGCACTTTGAATAGGATTCAGTTTCCTTGCCTGGGCAGGCGGTGCGGTTATAGTGAATGACGCAAGCAGCTTCGGCCACAACTGTTAAAGATAAAAAGCAAGCGGCGGCAAGTGCCGCGGTACGAATATTCATTGATGTCTCTCCATTTTATTGAGTCCAGCCCCAGTCAAATTTGACTTAGCCAGAGGTTGGATGCCAGAGCGACACTACGAATTCATGACAGTTCAGTGACGGACAAAAATTCTAGAACCGTCACACAATCGTTAACAAAATGTTAATTTAGTCGGAAATAAGGCGGTACGCGAAGACCGCGAAAAGCCGCTTAGTCACTCAGGGGACAGGGGCTCTCAAACTCTTGGGAGATAGAACGAAATGTTAAAAAATATAAAGATTGGACTACTTACATCCGCAACTTTGGCAACGTTTTCGACACTTGCTAATGCTGATGGACTTGCAGATTTAAAATCAGTCATCGCAGCACTTAATCCACGCGCGGCAATGAGCCAAACTTCGGTGCAATTGCCGAGAGGTTATTCTGTCAGTCCAACTGCAGATGCCGCCGCTACAGATCCGGCGGTTGATGAGCCTTTTGTCGATTTGAAAGTGACTGGTTATATAAAAACTGGCTTTATCTACAGCCAAGTCAAAACAAACGGCGATGACAAAGCTGACTTTGACGTTGAAGGTGGCGTGAACGTAAAAGGTTCAGTGCAATCGGCACTTGGTGAAGTGGGTGCTACCATTCAAGCCAAATGGGACATTGCAGAGGCGTCCAACAACGCGGCAAGCTTTGCGTTGAGAGACGATGGTCTGATTGGCTTCTGGCAGTTTTCTGATGCGATGAAACTTGAAATGGGCCGCGGCAATGCGGGTCGAATTGAAAATGGCATCGACAAAAATACACGCCGTATCTGGATCGTGCAGAACCGCAGAATTCGTGCTGAAAATGCAGGAAACGGTTTCTTTGATAGAGACGCGTATAATGGTTTTATGGGTCTGTCTTATGCCAGTGGCCCAATCTCTCTCCAAGTTCGCGCGCATGACGCAACTCGCGGCGTTGGCGCTGGTCTAAATGCAGATGATGATGCAGTTGGTGTCAGTGCAAAAGCTGTCTATGCCGGTGATGTCGTAGGCTTCGATGTCTCGGGCGGCTATTGGGGTGAAGACGGTGCAGTAAATCTGCCGATTGCGCAGCAGACTGGCGTGAAATATCTCATTGGTGCTGGTACTGAGCTTAACTTTATCGAAGGTGTTCCCTTAAGCTTCTCAGCTCAATATGGCGAACTTCACAACGGCACACAGTCATTGAAATTGTCAGGTTCGTTTGGCGTAACAATCACGGATACGATTGGCGCAGGCTTTGGTGGTGGCTGGACAAAAATCAGCAATACGCCAGCAGGCATGCCCAACACCCCAAACAACACTTCGGGTGACCATGAAGAACTGGTGGCCGTTGCAGGTATTTATTATTCGCCAATGACATATTTGACCCTCGGCTTGGAAGGCGATTGGGTTGACGACAGCAGGCCAGCAATCAGCGACGGTCTGACCGGAGCAATTGTCGCACGTTACGCCTTCTAATCATATTTCTAACGACATCACGGTGCGAAGTTTGTTTTTAAAGCAAGCTTCGCACGGTTGTTAAAAAATATGGACAATACTGTTTTGCAATCTCAACAAGGAAACCAACCGAATGAAACGCTTATTGCTTGCTGCGTCACTTCTTGCTCTCGCAGTTTCACCATCCCTCGCCCGCGACCAGATTCGCATCGTGGGTTCATCAACTGTCTATCCATTTGCGACTGTTGTCGCCGAGGCCTTCGCCAAATCAACCGGCATGAAAACACCGATCGTCGAGTCCACAGGCACGGGTGGTGGCGTGAAATTGTTTTGTGCAGGTATCGGCGAAGACACACCAGATTTTGTGAATGCATCGCGCAAAATCAAGAAGGTCGAATTTGAGATTTGCAACAAAAACGGCGTGACTGACATTACTGAATTCAAAATTGGTTATGATGGTTTGACAATTGTAATGGCCAAGAGTGCTGCTGATCTAAATTTGACAAGAAAGCAAATTTTTTTAGCTCTTTCCAAACAAGTTCCAGACAAAGACGGCAAGCTCATCGACAATCCCTATAAAATGTGGAACGAAATTGATCCAGCACTACCTGCTAAAAAAATTGAAGTGCTCGGCCCTCCGCCCACATCAGGCACACGCGATAGCTTTGCCGAGCTTTACCTGAAGAAGGGCGCTGAAGAATTTCCAAGCTTGGTTGAACTTGCCGCCAAAGATGTGCCTGCCTTCGATGTCGTTTGGAAGACTGTCCGGACCGATGGCGCTTATGTTGAAGCTGGCGAAAACGATAATTTGATCGTTCAGAAAATTGAAGCAAATCCAGATGCGATGGGTATTTTAGGTTATTCATTTCTTGAAGAAAATATGAATAAGCTGAAGGCCGCATCAATCGAGGGTGACCAACCAAATTATGAATCAATATCACTGGGCAATTACAAAGGTTCTCGCCTTCTTTATTTCTACATGAAGAAAGATCATCTCGGCCTTGTTCCAGGCATGATTGAATATGTAACAGAGTTCACATCGAAAGCAGCAATTGGCGAAGACGGTTATCTTTTGAATAAGGGGCTTGTCGGACTGAAGACATGCGATGCGGAATGGACTGCAGCAACCATTGACACATTGCCAATGGTGAACATTGATTTTCTAAAATAACTGACTTTATATTACGGCGGTGAAGAAATTCATCGCCGTAAATCAAAATAATACAGCAGCACATCAGTGTATTGCTTGACCGAAATTACGGTCCACCACATTAAACCACCTTCAATCAGTATAAGAGTTTTCACCCGAACTGGCGGAAGAAGAGGGATTCGAACCCTCGGTAGGCTATTAACCTACGCACGCGTTCCAGGCGTGTGCCTTAAACCACTCGGCCATCCTTCCGCATTGTTTGGTATAGACCGGTGGAACAGGCCAGCCTGCGCGTGGAACTAGCCTATTGCTAACAATGGTTCAAGCATTTGTGATTGTTATTTTTTATAGCGCATTCCCATGTTAGCATCTCAACAAGAGCCTTTAGGAGACACTCCCCATGTTATTTTCCCGCCGTAAACCCGAAGCCGTTTCTGCTGCCGATGCTTTGCCTGGTCGCAATACGGCCATTGCCACAGCCCAAAACCATTTCGTCAACGGCCATGCCTTGAAGGGGCCATACCCAGAAGGCAGTCAGCAGATTATTTTTGCACTCGGATGCTATTGGGGTGCTGAACGCAAATTCTGGGAAGTGCCTGGTGTTTGGGTGACGGCTGTTGGCAATGCAGGCGGTTTTTCGCCCAATCCAACCTATGAAGAAGTGTGCAGCGGCATGACCGGACACACCGAATCCGTTTTGGTGGTGTTTGAGCCCTCCAAAGTCAGCCTCGAACATTTGTTGAAGGTTTTCTATGAAGCCCACGACCCCACCCAAGGCATGCGCCAAGGAAACGACACTGGCACACAATATCGCTCAGCCATCTATTGGACAGATGCGGCCCAAGAAGAAACCGTGCGCTTGGCCACGGCCACTTATCAGGCAGCCCTGACCAAAGCCGGCATGGGCAAGATTACCACTGAACTTGGTGCTGCTGGCCAATTCTATTTTGCTGAAGGCTACCACCAGCAATATTTGGCCAAAAACCCAAGCGGTTATTGTGGCATTGGCGGCACCGGCGTTTCTTGCCCCATTGGGGTTGGGGTTGCTGCTTGAGCAAAAAATCTGAAAGCAAAGATGATGCCGGATCAATCTTGATCCGGCTCGAACGGCTTTCGCGGTTGATGCGTTCGGCCAGCCAATCACAGGGCTTAAACGCGGCACAATGGGAAGCGCTGCGTTATCTTTCGCGGACCAACAATTTTTCAAATTCGCCAGGTGCTCTAACGCGCTATATGGGTGCCACCAAAGGCACCTCATCGCAAACTGTTTTGGCCTTGATCAAAAAAGGGTTGGTGTTAAAAATCACCCGCAACGATGATGCGCGCTCAGTGGTTTTGACGCTGACTGAGTTAGGACACAAAACACTGAGAGATGATCCGCTTTTCTCATTGGAAAACGCGATCGGGAAATTGGGAGATAAAACCGCCAAGAAATTTTCCAAAGGCTTGGCCGAAATTCTAACCGATGAAGTGATCAGACAGAATGAACCGAGTTTTGGCACTTGCAAAACCTGCAAACATGCCGCCAAACAAAACCAGTGTGGTTTTTTCAAGGTTGAAATTTCAAGCACAGATATGGCAAAGCTTTGCGTGCATCATCAAGGCAAATCTTAAGGATCCCACAGGCCATGCAGCCGCTGCGCCGCAGTGCGCGCAAAGGCCATGTGCACGGCGCGTTTGCGCGAAGCATGAAGCGGATGTTCGGAGGCCGCCCTCATGATTTCAGCTCCCCATTGATCGGCGATTATCAGGCCCGCTTCCACTGGAATTAAATCAGCATCCATCGTCTGCGGAATTGCAAATGAAAAATGATCGCAATAGTCGCGGTATTCTGGCCATTTCTGGTCCACTTTAAAATCTTCCGGCGATGATTTAATTTCGATAATCCAGACAACGCCCTTAGGCGACAATCCAATCACATCGGCGCGTCTGCCTGATGCCAAAGTAAACTCGGTCAGCAAAGCATAATCATGTGAACGCAGCAGGCGGCCAACGCCACGCTGAATGGCCGCTGCCGTTTCAGATTGGCGACCATCTAGCTTCGGCGCTGAGGCTGGAAAGTCCAAACTAATCCTCTTGGAATTTATCGGCCACTAAAGTTTGAAGAGCAGCCATCGCTTGTTCAGCTTGTGGGCCTGAAGCTTCAACCGTAACACTCGTGCCAATGCTGGCCGCTAACATCATTAATCCCATAATTGAAGTGGCCGGAACGGTTTGACCGTCTTTGCTGACAACGATGTTTGCATCAAATCCTTCGGCACATTTAACAAATTTCGCTGAAGCTCTGGCATGAAGGCCGCGTTGATTGATGATGGAAAGTTCGCGAGTGAGGGTAGCCAATCAATCCCCCTGCAAAACTTGAGAGGCAATATTGATGTATTTGCGCCCCGCATCTTGTGCTGCAGAAGCCGCCTTTGACAGAGTACAATCTTTCCGCACCCGAGCCAGTTTTACAAGCATCGGCAAATTCAAACCTGCAACCACTTCAACATGACCTTCTTCAAGAAGCGAGATCGCAAGGTTTGAAGGCGTGCCACCAAACATGTCGGTGAGTACGATAACACCATGAGCTTGGTCAACCTTGGAAATGGCTGCGGCAATATCCTTGCGGCGTTCGTCCATTTTGTCTTCTGGGCCAATGCAAATCGCTTCCATATGCGACTGCTTTCCAACAATATGCTCAAGCGCGCTGATAAATTCAGCGGCAAGTCGCCCGTGAGTTACAAGAACTAAGCCGATCATTGAATAAACGATCCGAATTTCATAAATTAACATGCGCCCCGTAAGTTAAGACTGCTCTGTCTAGCGCCTTTTTGCCTCAAGTAAAATGCATTTCAGTCAACATGCTGCGAATTTGCGCGGCAGCTGAGGAAGCCACCGGATCGATGCTATAGCGCGGAAATGAAAGCCCCAAGATGTCAGTGAGCATGTCTTGAGCCTCTGGCATGCGAATGATTTCACTTTGAGGTTTCAGATCGACAATACAGAATAACTTGGCTTTTAGTTCTTGCGGAATTGTCACAATCCCCCGACCTCGAATCTCCAACTTCCCCGCCAAGATTTTGGGCGGGGCGGCAAACACAGCATCATTTTCCCGCAGCAAAATAACCTGATCATCCGCCACCAGCTTGGCCCGCAAAAGCCTCGCACCCAAACCATAACCTTGGCCATCAATAAGTTGCAAAACCAGATCTGATTTGCCGCTGCCGGGTTTTCCGCGAATTAAGACCGCTCTGTTGCCAAACGCCACGCAGCTTGCGTGAATGGTGATGTTGGTCATAGGTGATCGGCTGGTGTCCAGCCCTCGGGAAGCGCTGGAATACGCACCAGGAACCGTGCACCAAGAACTGGTTTTTCGCCATTTTCATCGGCTTTGCCGAGACGATTTTCTGCATAGATGCGGCCTTTATGGGCCTCCACCACCTGTCGCGAAATAGCCAGACCGAGGCCCGAGTTTCGACCAAAGCTTTGGACGGGGCGATCAGTATAAAAACGTTCAAAAACACGTTCAAAATTTTCAGGGCTAATGCCAGGGCCAGAATCTTCAACGCGGATTTCAACATTTTCGCCGACGCGGCGCAAGCGCACGCTGATTTTTGTGCCCTCTAGAGTGAATGACCTGGCATTATCGATGAGGTTGCGAAACACTTGGCCAAGGCGCGAGTCATTGCCCAATATTTTGTATTTGTTTTCGGCGCCATATTTTTCAGTGACGGGCTGAATCACCAGTATAATTTCAGCATCGCTGGTCTTTGCGGTTTCATTCGCGAGTCCAATAATGGAGCCTAAAAGTTTTGACAGATCAACCGGGTGAATTTCGGCGCGTGCCAATTCGGCATCAAGACGCGAGGCATCGGAAATATCCGTAATCAATCGGTCCATACGCTTAACATCATGCACCACAATCTCGATAAGCCTCTGGCGCTGTTCGTCAGTTTTAACAAAGGACAACGTTTCAACCGCACTGCGCAATGAGGTCAGCGGATTTTTTAGCTCATGGCTCACATCCGCGGCAAAGGCCTCAATGGCTTCGATGCGCTGATAAAGTGCATTGGTCATATCTCGCAAAGAGCCCGAGAGTTGGCCAATCTCATCTTTGCGCGATGTGAAATCAGGAATCTCAACGCGCTTGTTGATGCCTCTTCGCACGCGCACGGCAGCAGCCGAAAGTTTACGAATGGGTTGGGCAATTGTGCCAGCCAATAAAGCTGAAAGCATTAAAGCCACCAATGCTGCAAATCCGAAGGTGAGCAAAACAACACGTCTTTCTGCGCTGAGCACAGCATCGATTTCGCCGCCCTTGGTGGATAATACCAAAGCTCCAAGAACAGCCCGAAACCGCTGCACTGGAACCGAAACCAGCACAATGATTTCGTGATTGACGTTCAACCGGACAACACTGACCGTGGCTCCATTCAATGCTGCGGCAACTTCTGGAATTGCGTTGTTGTTGTCCATGCCATAGTCGACATGCAACGGATAATCTGTTGAAAAAATCCGGTCTACGGGCTTGGCGATAAACTTCCAAACACTCTGCAATGGTGAAATGGTTTCAGGTTTCGTAAAGCCATTTTCAACAATATCATTGCCCCCATAAAGCGAAATGGAATCCACAAGCAAGTTACCGCCTTGATCAATGATCTGGGCGCGGATCGTGGTATTGGCCAAAAGCCTGCGCAAGACTGGCCCTGCTGTTTCGGGTGAAATTGGAAAATCCAGATTTGCTGCATCGGGCGAGGATCCGTCATTGGCCGCGCTGTCGTCGAGCGATTGCGGATTGATGACGATGGAACTCGTATCTGCTGTGGCAGAGCCAGCAATAGCTGCGGCAATAATTTGCCCTTGCACCATCAGACTTTGCACCCGAGCATTGATCAGGCTTTGACGATATTGGTTAAAATACAGAATGCCGATCGCCAAAATCACAAGGCCAAGAATATTGATAAGGGCAATACGTGCCGTCAAACTTCCCGGTGCAAAACGATTGAAAAATCCGCGCGGTTTAGTGTCCGAGACGCGGGCTTCTTCAATGTCTATAGCGTCATTAAAATCATGACGATCAGGCTGTTCATTCAAGACCAGAGGCCCTTATTGTTCCTTGAAACGATACCCCACACCATAAAGTGTTTCAATGCCGTCGAAAGCTTCATCGACTTGCGTGAACTTCTTGCGCAAGCGCTTGATGTGGCTGTCGATTGTGCGGTCGTCAACATAGACTTGGTCGTCATAGGCCGCATCCATCAAAGCATCGCGGCTTTTCACAATGCCGGGGCGCAAGGCAAGCGCCTGCAAAATCAAAAATTCCGTAACGGTCAATGTCACAGGCTTTCCTGCCCAGTTGCAAGCATGCCGGTCTGAATCCATGGCAAGTTTCCCGCGTTCAATAATCTTGGTGGCATCAGTCACCACAGGCGAACCATCGCGCGGAACCGCACGGCGCATCACAGCTTTCACCCGTTCAACCAAAAGGCGTTGCGAGAACGGCTTTTTTACAAAATCATCCGCACCCATTTTGAGGCCGAAGAGTTCGTCAATTTCATCATCTTTTGAGGTAAGGAATATCACTGGCAAATCGGTCTTCTGGCGAATCCGGCGCAAAAGTTCCATGCCGTCCATCCGCGGCATCTTAATATCAAAGATGGCCATGTCGGGCGGGTTATCTTGAATGCCCTGCAATGCTGCTGCACCATCATTATATTTCTGGACGGTGTAACCTTCCGCTTCCAGAACCATACCTACTGACGTTAAGATATTGCGATCATCATCAACCAGAGCCACGATAGGCATGTGCTATATTCCTTGTTATTTAGAGCAAGCGTCGGTTAAGCGGTAAAAGAGAACAAATTGTGGCAGAGACAGATAGAACAAAATAAGGCAAAAGGCGAGAGAGGATGAAGCACGAAATTTTATCGGTTTTAGCAAGGGTCAAAACGGGCACTCTGTCGGTTCTTGATTTTGAAACGGGCGGGCCTTTTGGGGCATTGGTGAATGTTGCAACGAACCCACATGGACAACTATTGTTCCTATTTTCGAACTTGGCACGACATACGAAATGTTTGGCAGCTGACCCGCGTGCCAGTCTTCTTGTTTCTGAATTGCCAAATAAAGGCGACCCTTTGGTTGGGTTTCGCGCAACGATAACGGGTCATGCGGAGCAGATATTGGGGGATGACTTGCGAGCGCATTACCTTGCAAAGCATCCCTATGCTGAAACCTATATCGACTTTGGTGATTTCAATTTCTGGACATTGAAGCCAGCGAAAGTTTTTGTGGTGGGTGGTTTCGGCCGCATTCAAAGTTTTGATGCGACCGAGATTTTTTAACCCGCCAGCAATTCCTTGGGTGGCTCTTTGGCACCTGTCATAAAGGCCACAGCATCCGACATCGAATATTCCTTCGGATTGATTACGCAGAGGCGCTTACCCAGACGGTGAATGTGGATGCGGTCGCACACTTCAAAAACGTGCGGCATGTTGTGGGAGATCAGCACAATCGGCAGGCCACGCTTTTTCACATCGCGAATGAGTTCTAACACGCGGCGTGATTCTTTAACACCCAGAGCTGCTGTAGGTTCATCCATGATCACAACTTTGGAACCAAATGCACAAGCGCGAGCCACAGCCACACCTTGGCGCTGGCCACCTGATAGTGTTTCAACAGGTTGGTTGATGTTTTGAATCGTCATCAAACCAAGCTCAGACAATTTATCGCGCGCAAATTTCTGCATCGCTGCACGGTCTGACATACGAAAAAATTTGCCAAGCCAACCGGGCTTTTTAATTTCGCGGCCAAGGAACATGTTATCGGCAATTGAAAGGGCCGGAGACAAAGCGAGATTTTGATAAACAGCTTCTATGCCGGCCTTGCTGGCTTCTTGCGGGCCTTTGAAGTGAATGACTTTGCCTTCAAGTGTGATCTCGCCATGATCAGGGGACATAGCGCCGGTGATGGCTTTGATCAAACTGGATTTGCCAGCGCCGTTATCGCCGATTACACCGAGCACTTCGCCGGGATAAAGGTCAAAGTCTGCACCATTCAAGGCAACCACCGTGCCGTAGCGTTTGAACAGCCCGCGGGTTGTGAGAATAGGAGTGCGGGTTTCTCTCGTCATTTCGAAGCCCTCCTCAACCATTGATCAATTGCAACGGCGGCAATGATCAAACAACCTGATGCGAACTCTTGCCAATAACTGTCAACACCGGACAGAGAAAGCCCCATGTTGAACACACCAACGATCATAGCACCGAGAACCGAACCAACAACAGAAGCTCGACCACCAAACAGCGAAGTCCCGCCGATCACAACAGCCGTTATTGAATCAAGATTTATCGTTTCGAATGCGATTGGAGAAATTGAACCTACGCGACCAATTGCAATCCATGCGCCGATCCCACAAATCAAACCAGCAAGTGCATAAACAGAAACGAGCGTACGGTTGATTTGAATGCCGGAAAGCATTGCCGCATCCGAGTCGTCTCCCACAGCATGAACATGCCGGCCCCACGCCGTCCGGTTCAACATATACCAAACAATTGCTGCTATCGCCAACATGGCATAGGTGCCGCCGATTGCAGAAAATCCGCCAAATTCGAGTGTGTAGCCAAAAAGCGAGGGTGGGCTGCCAAACACAAGCAATCCATGCGCCTTTGCGTCCAAATCCAAAGGGCGAACTGATTCAGATCCGGTGTACCATTTGTTCAGCGCTCTAAAAATAAAGTAGGTGCCTAAAGTCGCGATGAAAGGTGGAATTCGCGCTCGTGTAACAAGCAAGCCGTTAAATGCCCCCATCAATCCGCCAATGGCAATCCCCATGGGTATTACAAGCCAGACAGGAAATAGGTAAGCGTCCAAAGTTGCGAAACGACCCATGACCATCATTGAGATGACCAACATCATGCCTACCGATAAATCTATGCCTGCCGTTAAAATGATAATCGTTTGAGCAATCGCAATAATTCCAACGACAGAGACTTGTTTCAGAATTGTTGACAGCGTTCCTGGAAGCAAGAAATTACGAGCAATCACACTGAAAATTATAATGCTAAAAATTAAAATTATCCCGGGAATTGCCGTGGGGTTAGCTCCTAAATACCGCCGCACGCGCGCAATCAGGCTGTTATCATCCATCTCAAAGCTGGCAACATTTTTGTCGGCTTCGTTCAGCTTGGCTTCGAAATCAGAAATTGTTTTGGTTGGCGCGCTAGAGTCGCTCATGCCTTTCTCCCATCCCTCAAATGCCACGGCCTCTTTTGGGGCCTTAAAACATGAATATACAAAGGGCGACATTATCGTCGCCCTTTGCACCGTCAAGTATTTAATCGAGAGCTATTAGCCCCAGCACTTTGCAGTGCCTTCCTTGGAATCGATCGACTTAACGCCAGCAGCTGGCTTGTCGGTTACCAAGTTCACGCCTGTGTTAAAGAATGTCAGACCATCAGTTGCCTTTGGCTTTGTGCCATCAGCAGCAAATGCCTTAATCGCTTCAATGCCCTTTGCAGCCATCAACAATGGATATTGTTGTGATGTTGCACCGATGACACCTGAAGCAACCGAGGCAATGCCTGGGCAACCGCCGTCAACTGAAACAATGATCGCTTGCTTTTCTTTGCCAGCAGCTTTGAGAGCAGCATAAGCACCTTCAGCAGCTGGTTCGTTGATGGTGTAAACAACATTGATGTCAGGGTTCTTAGCGAGCAAAGTTTCCATTGATTTTTGGCCGCCTTCTGGGTTTGCACCTGAAGATTCATGACCAACAACGCGAGCATCTTTTTCCGAACCCATAACTTTAAGATCTGGAACATCAATGCCGAAGCCCTTGAGGAAGCCAGTGTCACGAGCAACGTCAACCGAGATGTTATCTTTGTTGATGTCGAGCATAGCGATGATGGCCTTGTCAGCCTTGTCGCCCATAGTGGCCTTGGCCCAAGCACCAATCAACATGCCTGCTTCAAAGTTGTCGGTTGCAAATGTCATGTCTTGAGCAGTTGCATCTCCGAGTGGAGTGTCAAGAGCGATAACCAATGCGCCCTTAGCCATAGCTGCCTTCAAAGCAGGAGCAACTGAATCGTTTGATGCAGTGATCAAAATGCCCTTGGCACCTGCAGCAACGCAGTTTTCAATGGCAGTGATTTGTGGAGCAGCATCGCCGTCCTTTTCGCCAGCATAAGCTTGGAAATCCAAGCCAGCGTCTTTAGCGGCAGCGGCAGCGCCTTCTTTCATTTTTACGAAGAAAGGGTTCGAGTTGTTCTTGGTGATCAAGCAAGCCAATGTGCCGGCTGATGCAACTGAAGCAAAGCTTGTGAGTGCAACGCCAACGAGCGCAGCTTTCAAAATTGATTTCATATGTAGTCCTCCCATGGAACGGCCCCATTATGGTTGCCGTAAACAAACTAGTTTTACGTCTGTGAAGAGCAGAAGTGGAAAAAACACTCCGTCTATCGCTGGCTATCATGACTCAAAAAAACGCCAACTGTCAATAAGTAAATCCGAATGATTTATTGTTGACAGTTAAACCTCAATGGCAGAGGGTGACGTTAACTGCCGATAAAACGGGCAAATGGGAAACGTCACTTTGAATATTGAGCGCATATCGAGCGAAAGTCCGATCAGAGGGGGTGTCGCTGCTGCTGCGCGCGGAACCACGCAAAATGGCGTAAGACTTTATAATGAGCGCTTGGTGCTGTCTTTGATCAGGCAGTATGAGCAATTACCCAAGGCTGAGATTGCAAGGCTGACAAGACTTTCAGCGCAAACCGTTTCAGTCATAGTGCGCCAGTTAGAGCGCGATAATCTGGTGATCGCCGGCGAAAAGCAGCGCGGAAAAGTGGGCCAACCGCTCGTGCCCTTCAGGCTAAATCCCGACGGTGCGTTTTCAATTGGCCTCAAAGTGGGGCGAAGATCTGGTGATTTGGTTTTGCTCGACCTTGCCGGAAAAGTCCGCAAAATTGTCCGCCAACCCTATCATTTTCCAACACCTGCTCAATTCTTGAACTTTGCCAAAGCTGGAATGACGGCACTTCTGGCTGATCTCCCATTGCATTTGCACAGTCGTATTTCAGGCTTGGGCATTGCAGCACCTTTTGAACTTTGGAATTGGGAAGAGGAAGTGGGTGCTCCCAAAGAGGTGCTCAAAGCGTGGCGCAATTTTGATCTGACCAATGAAATCTCAAATCTATGCCCATGGCCTGTTTTGTTTTGCAACGATGCCAGTGCGGCCTGTGCAGCAGAGCTGTTCTTTGGCCATGGCCGAACCTACCGCGACTTTGCTTACTTCTATGTTGGCTTTTTTGTCGGTGGCGGCATTGTGCTCAATGGCAGCTTGTATCAAGGTCGCACGGGAAGTGCCGGTGCAATTGGCCCCTTGCCCGTGCCGTCAGATTCTGGCAGCGAACAGTTGATCCGTCATGCCTCGCTGTATTTGCTGGAGCGCCGCCTGATGATGAAGGGTCATGATGAATTGGTGCTGTCGCGCAACCCTGATGATTGGGTTGGCCTTGGCTTAGAGCTTGATCATTGGATTGATGAAACAGGAAAAAACCTCGCCCATGCCGCACTTTCTGCCGCGAGCCTGATTGATTTTGAAGCCATTATTATTGATGGAAGTCTGCCCGCACCAATCCGAGAGCAGATTGTTACCGCATCCAATCATCATTTCGCAATGCTCGACAAGCGTGGCACAGCACCACTTGAAATCATCGCAGGGACAGTGGGCGCAGACGCGCGCGCCATGGGCGGGGCGGCACTTTCATTGATGGCTAATTTTGCAATCGACCGAGACGTTTTGTTTAAAGAGGCACACTAAACCATGTTAAAAAATATCAATCCATTGCTAAGCCCAGACCTATTGAAAGTGCTCTGTGCCATGGGCCACGGCGATGAAATTGCCATTGTTGATGGCAATTATCCAGCCGATACGGATGCGAAACGATTGGTACGCATGGACGGCCATTCGGCCACAGCTTTGCTCGATGCCATATTGTCAGTCATGCCGCTGGATGAAATGGTGCCAGAATGCGCGTTTCGCCCTGCCGCTTATAATGATCCAAAAAACATACAGCCCATTTTTGCTGAATTTGAAGCCATTGTAAAAAAGCACGAACCGAAACGCCATGTGACCACTTTAGTGGGTGCTGACTTTTACGACCGCGTCAAAGGCTGTTACGCCATTGTGGCTTCGGGCGAAGCACGGCTTTATGGTAATATTGTTCTGAAAAAGGGCATTATTCACCCAAAGTGAGGGTGTTGCCGCAGGCGGCCATACCGCTTAAAGCCACCGTCATGAAACTGCTTTGCATCGACACGGCCTTGGCTTCATGTTCTGTCTGCGTCTATGACGCGGTCACTAAAACCGTCTTGGCCGCCGAACAAAATCTGATGGAGCGCGGCCACGCTGAAGCCTTGCCACCCATGGTGGCGCGGGTCATGGCCAAGGCTGAAATTGACTTTGGCTCACTGACCCGCATCGCCGTAACAACGGGCCCCGGTACTTTTACGGGCATCCGTGTTGGGCTTAGTTTTGCTCGCGCTTTAGGCCTTGCGCGAAACATTAAGGTGCTTGGAATTGATACCATGAAAGCCGTTCAACTTGCTGTTTCTAAAGGATATATGAATGTAAACATCATCCACCAGGCTGGAAACAGTGGTTTTTTCTATTTTTGGAATGAAGATATTTCAACAAATATTGAATTATTGAATCTTGAGCAAATTGCGCTCCGTCTTCACCCGGCAGAGCAGACATTAGTTGGCACAGGAGCGGCTGCCGTAGAACACTTTATGGGGCGAGAGGACCTGCAGCTTCTACCGCAACTCGACCTACCACTGGCCCAAAATTTCGCGGCCTATGCAGCAGACCTGCCAGACCCTGGCCACATGCCCGATCCCATCTATCTGCGTGAGGCAGATGCCAAGCCACAAAAGCAAGCATTGCGGGCGCTGGCAAATGTGGATGTCCATGCAGCCCTACTGGAAGGCGATCTGGGCGTTCTGGCAAAACTTCATGCACTTTGTTTTGACAAAGGTTGGGCGGAAAGTGAATTTGAAAACCTTCTGCAAACCCCGGGTTATTCAGCACTACTGGCCCAATCCGCGGAAGTGCCCATTGGGTTTCTGCTCTACCGGACAGCAGCCGACGAGGCCGAAATCACTACCATTGGCGTTGACCCGGCATTGCGCAGGCGAGGTGCTGGTCTTGCACTGCTTAGCCATACTCTTGCACAGTTAAAAACACTTGGCACCAAAGCCCTGTTTCTTGATGTTGCAGCCTCAAACTTCGAAGCCAAAGCACTCTACGACAAAGCTGGATTTATCGAAGTAGGAAAGCGCAAGGCCTATTACGTGCGTCCCGGAGCGCCCGCCGAAGACGCCTTAGTTCTAAGGCTGAACTTGGAGTGATGTCCAAGCTGCGCGCTGTTGCAATTTTAACATGCTTTGTGGGCTTAACCATTTGCCTGATGCCCATTCAACTGGTTTTTCTGTTTGTCTCACCAAAATTAGCGCGGACGCTTCCCTGGTATTACCACCGGGTTCTGTGTCGCTTACTCGGTATTACCGTGGAAATTGAAGGCCAAGTTCCAACTGCACCAGCCCTGCTTGTGAGCAATCATGTGTCATGGCTGGATATTCCAATTTTGAGCACGGTGAAGCCGCTGTCTTTTATTGCTAAAAATGATGTCGCAAGCTGGCCGTTGTTTGGTTGGATGGCGAAGTTACAGCGCAGTGTTTTTATCAACCGCAAAAGCCGATTCAGCACGGGGCATTCTGCAAGGGTCATCAAAACCCGCTTTGAAAAAGGCGACAGTCTGATTTTGTTTCCGGAAGGCACCTCAGGCGATGGCAAAACAGTTCGGCCCTTCAAGTCATCATACTTTGGTGTCGCCGAAGGAATGGATGTTAGTGTTATTCCGATCTCACTTGTTTATCTCTCGAATTATTGCCTGCCTCTCACCGAACGGAGACGTTCCAATTTCGCTTGGTATGGCGACATGGAGTTGCTTCCCCATCTCTGGGCCGCATTGAAGTTAGGGCCAATTGCCGTGAAAATAATCATTCATCCACCACTATCTCAACGCCCACGAAAGCAAATGGCCATGAGTGCAGAAAACATTATCCGAAAGGGGTTGGTCGAAGCGCTTCACGGCAGGCCCGAAATCCGCTAGCAGAACCTCATGAACAAGAAAGTCTTTGTCAAAACTTATGGTTGTCAGATGAATGTTTATGACAGTCAACGCATGCAAGATGTGCTGGCGCCCTTGGGCTATGCGCCGACGGACAGCGCTGAAAATGCTGATCTTGTGATCCTGAACACCTGTCACATTCGTGAAAAGGCGGTCGAAAAGGTTTATTCAGAACTCGGGCGCTACCGCGACTTAAAATCCGAACGCGCCGCTCTTGGTCATGACATAAAAATTGCAGTCGCTGGCTGCGTGGGGCAAGCAGAAGGCAAAGAAATTACAAGGCGTATGAAATCAGTTGATCTCGTATTTGGGCCGCAGACCTATCACCGCTTACCGGAACTTTTGAAACAAAATGAGACGAGCGGAAAAGCCGTTATTGAAACTGAGTTTTCTGTTGATGAAAAATTCCGAGGGCTCGCACAAGAACAAGTTCGCCACCCAACGTCGCGCAGTGTGACAGCCTTTCTCACTATTCAGGAAGGTTGCGACAAGTTCTGCACGTTCTGTGTGGTGCCCTACACGCGAGGCGCAGAATTTTCGAGGCCCTCGGCACAGATTGTTGAAGAGGCAAAAAAACTGGCCGACCAAGGTGTGAAAGAACTCACCCTGCTTGGTCAAAATGTGAATGCCTACCGTGGCGATGCTGGTGCATCGAGTTTGGCAAAACTGATCACCGAACTGTCACATATCAGTGGCATTGACCGCATCAGATACATGACCAGCCACCCCCGAGATATGAGTGATGATTTGATTGAGGCCCACGCAGCTAATCCCAAGCTGATGCCCTATTTGCACTTGCCCATCCAATCAGGTTCAAACCGCGTATTAAAATCAATGAATCGTGGTCACACATCTGAGAACTATGTTAGGTTGGTTGAGCGTCTGCGGGCAGCTTGCCCCAGCATTGCTTTAACCAGCGATTTTATCGTCGGGTTTCCGGGTGAAACGGACAATGAATTTGACGGAACCTTGGAAATTATTCGCACCATAAAATATGCATCGGCTTTTTCGTTCAAATATTCACCACGCCCCGGAACACCAGCCGCTGAGAATACACGACAGATCCCGGACGACGTAAAATCAGAGAGATTGCTGCGATTACAAAATCTTTTGGCGGCGCAGCAGGCCTCTTTCAATCAAAATTGTGTCGGCCTCACATTGCCAGTGCTGATTGAAAAACCCGGTCGCCAAGACGGACAGATGATTGGCCGTTCACCCTATCTGCAGTCCGTGCATCTCGACATCGGAAATGATGCCTTGGGACAGATTGTCAACGCCAAAATAATAGCTGTTGGCCCGAACTCACTTTCGGGGCAATATAAACTTACCCAACCAAAAGGAGTCGCCGTAGTTTGAGCCCATCTTCGAACGTCTTGAAATCGTCTGATAAAGCCAACCATCCCGATGATGGTGTTTTGTCTCTCAGCTTTGATGATAACCGCGTGTTGGCGCTGCTGCTTGGCGAACATGATTCTCACCTCGCCATGATTGAACAAAAACTGGGCGTTGCCATAACGCCGCGCGGAAATCGTTTGTCTATTCGCGGCGATCAAGGCAGCGCAGAGTTAGCGCGGGCGGTTTTGGTGCAGCTCTACACAAAGGCTGCGCGTGGTGCGGACATCAACAAAGGCGAAATTGATGGCGTAATCCGCATGGTCAAAGTGGCCGACGAGAAAGAAGTGAATGAGGGTGGTGTGCGCACGCGCCGCAAAACTGTTTCAGCCCGCACCGCCAACCAAGGTGCTTATATTGATTTGATCCGCAAACATGAATTGGTGTTTGGCGTTGGCCCCGCCGGCACAGGCAAAACGTATCTGGCAGTGGCTTGCGCTGCTGAAGCATTGATGAACGGCGAAGTTGACCGCATTATTCTGTCGCGCCCTGCTGTGGAAGCGGGCGAGCGCTTAGGGTTTTTGCCCGGCGACATGAAAGAAAAAGTCGATCCTTATCTGCGTCCACTTTATGATGCGCTGTATGACATGATGCCACAAAGCAATGTAGCCAAGGCAATTGCCGAAAACCAAATTGAAATTGCACCCCTGGCCTTTATGCGCGGGCGCACATTGGCCTCGTCGTTCATCATTCTTGATGAAGCGCAAAACACCACGCCGATGCAGATGAAAATGTTTTTAACGCGTTTGGGCGAAGGCAGCCGCATGGTGATTACGGGTGATCCATCGCAAATTGATTTGCCTTATGGCATGACATCAGGCTTGGACGATGCGCTGTCAGTTCTTGATGGTGTGTCTGGCATTGGCATCACGCGCTTCACGACGACTGACATTGTGCGCCATGCATTGGTGGGCCGCATTGTTGCAGCTTATGATAAAAAGGGCATCGCCATTTCTGCTCAGCGCAAGCCACGCGGCGTTTGATTTCAAATGCCGCTTGATATTGCGATTGAAGATGATGGTTGGGCAGTCCTGCCCAATTTGGAATTGATGGCCGAGCAAGCTGTAGCAGCAGCATTGCCTCAAGGTGAAAAAGCAAAAATAATCACGCTGTTATTTGCCGATGATGAAACCATGCAAGATCTCAACAAAGATTGGCGGGGCATGGATAAGCCCACAAATGTTTTGTCGTTTCCAGCAGCTAAGGATCAGCCTGTTCCGCCCGGCGAATTACCCTTGTTGGGGGATATTGTTTTGGGTTTTGGCACATGCGCACGCGAGGCAGGGGGGGCGGGCAAAAATTTAGCTGATCACACCTGCCATTTGATCGTGCATGGTGTTTTGCATCTTTTAGGCTATGATCATGAAAATGATAAAGATGCAGAAATCATGGAAGCAGCGGAAGTTAAAATCCTGTCCACACTCGGCATTGAAAACCCTTATCTCTCGTGAGTTTAAAAATGTTACCCCCAGCTAGACCAAGCTTTCTTTCCAAAATCAGACGCAGATTTATTGGTGGAAATTCAGCTTTACGCCAAAGCCTTGAGGGCGTGATCGACAGTCACGCCGAAAAAACCGGTGCGACCGCACTCGATGCCGATGCACGTTCCATGATGCTCAATTTACTTGGCTTTGCAGATATGCGCGTTGATGACATTATGGTGCCAAGAGCAAGCATTGTTGCCGCTGACGAAACTTCAAACATGCGCGAATTATTGGCGCAATTCATTGATGCCAATCATTCTCGCATGCCAATCTACCGTGAGTCGCTTGATGATATTACTGGCATGATTCATGTGAAAGACTATTTGCGTTGGATGAAAATCAAAGGCACCAAGAAGAAATTAAAATCAGCAGCAGAGGCCGGCATAGCATTGGCCGCATCAGAGCTTTCATCAACAATCAAACAGCATCCCAGCATGATCCGCGATGTGTTGTTTGTGCCGCCTTCGATGCCTGCACCAGATCTTTTGATTAAAATGAAAGCGTCACATATCCACCTTGCAATCGTTGTGGATGAATATGGTGGAACAGATGGGTTGGTCTCGCTTGAGGATTTAGTCGAAGAAATAATCGGAGACATCGCCGACGAGCACGATACTGACGCCGAAGAGGGCATGATGCGGAGACAGGATGATGTGACCTATATCGCCAACGCCCTCATCAGCATCGCAACGCTTGATGAGACCTTTAAGGTTGATCTTTTGCCTGACGATCAGGAAGATGAAGCAGACACATTGGGCGGTCTTGTATTTGAAATGGCGGGCCGTGTGCCTTCGCGCGGCGAACTGATCAAGCATTCATCAGGTATGGAATTTGAGATTCTCGAATCTGACCCAAGGCGCGTTAAGCGTGTGCGGATACATTTGAAGAATATGAATCAAACGCAATCAAGTGAAATTGAAAAAGACGATTGATAAGTCACCCGTCTTTCTTAATTCAATTTAATTAAGCCGTACGACGAATGCGGCTTTGGGGTGGCTGATAAGCCATGCGGGCATGATATTCGCAGTAAGGCGAACCAGCACGAGGCCCATGGCCACAGAAGCAGAACTCTTCATTGTTCGGATCGCCGATAGGCCATTTGCAGGTTTTATCGGACAGATGCAGAATCGTTATGCGTCCATCTTTAGCAGAGTCCACTAAGCGAAGTGGCTTTGGTTCTGGCAGGGGCATAGGGCGCGGGGCCATTTGCTGGAACGGCTTTAATGCGTTTGCGCCAGCAGTCGGCATCGAAGGTGAACGGCCCGGTGCAGAAGGTTCACGTGGCGACTTGCGTGCAGTGCGCGGTTGGGCGTTGCGAACAGGTGTGGCACGGCCCGAAAGATTAAGACGGTGCACTTTACCGATCACAGCATTGCGCGTGACACCACCTGCAAGGCGGCCTGCAATTTGACTGGCACTCAAACCATCAGCCCAAAGTTTTTTCAAAGTTTCGACGCGCTCTTCAGTCCACGGCGCTTTTTCCATTGGCATTGCCAGGTCAGTCATATTTTATCAATCCTTCTTGCTTCACAGAATCATGAAACTCTATGTTCTTGCACCAACGCATTTACTGAAAACCGCTACATTTCGTAGCTTGATGAACTACTCACTACTATGGGCAGTGGACGAGACACAAGGAATCAACGGATTATTCACCATGTTTTCCCCAACTTCTGCGGCCATAATTATGGTTAACAATGACTTAAGACTCGTTTTTGTGGACAGTCCATGCGCTCTTTTGACTCAGGTGTTGACAGAGCTTCATTGACCTTGGCTTTTCTGTTGATTATATGAGGTCGTTATCAAATGCGCTGATGTTCCATCGGCGCTTTTTAATTTTGGGGAGATGCCAAAATGATTGCACCTGTTCTGCCCACTTATAATCGCGCTGCGGTTTCGTTTGAGCGCGGGGTTGGTGCGCGTGCTTACACGGCGGACGGCGTGGAGTATCTCGATTTTGGTGCTGGCGTTGCTGTGAACTCTTGCGGTCATGCACATCCGCACCTGCTTCAAGCGCTCAATGAGCAAGCAGCAAAGATTTGGCATACGTCAAACATCTATCAGATGCCGGGCCAGACCAAACTGGCTGAGCGCCTGATTGCGCATTCATTTGCTGACACGGTGTTCTTTTGTAATTCTGGCACCGAGGCAACCGAGCTTGCCATTAAAATGGCACGCAAGTTTCATTATGTGAATGGCGCACCCGAGCGCGTTGAAATCATAACATTCGAAGGCGCCTTCCATGGGCGCACACTGGCTGCCCTGGCGGCAGGTGGCCAAGAAAAATATCTGGAAGGCTTTGGTCCAAAGGCTGCTGGCTTTATTCAGTTCCCATTTGGCGATCATGAAGCTTTGGAAGCGGCCATTGGGCCAAATACGGCTGCAATTTATATTGAACCCGTGCAAGGCGAAGGTGGCATCAGGCCAGTGCCGCACCAATGTTTGCGCGGTCTTCGCGAGCTTTGCGATAAGCATGGCATCCTTTTAATGTTTGATGAAATCCAATGTGGCATTGGCCGCACCGGAAAATTATTCGCGCATGAATGGGCAGGCGTAACACCAGATATTATGGCAGTTGCCAAAGGTATTGGTGGCGGGTTTCCATTGGGCGCAGTATTGGCCACTGAAAATGCCGCTAAAGGCATGGTGGCCGGAACTCACGGTTCAACATTTGGTGGCAATCCATTGGCAACGGCCGTTGGCAATGCGGTGCTGGATGTTGTTTTGGGCGAAGGCTTTTTGGATAATGTTTTGCGCCAATCGATCAATCTCAAACAAAAACTTGAGCGGTTGAAAGATCAACACCCAACAATCATTGAAGATATTCGCGGTTCCGGCTTGATGATGGGTATCAAGTGCAAGGTGGCTAACACGGCTTTGCAAAAAGCAGCGCTAGATGAAAAACTTTTGATCATTGGCGCTGGCGATAATGTGGTGCGATTGTTGCCACCTCTGATCGTGACTGATGCAGACGTAACTGAAGCGATCAATAAACTAGAGCGCGCTTGCGTTGCGCTTGAAAAAGCGAATTAAAATAATGCATTTTTTAGAGATCAAAGATTTTAGCAAAGCGCAATTACGGAGTATTTTGGATGCTGCTGCCAAGCGCAAATCGGCCCGTGCAGGCTTAGCCAAAGGCATTCACGATGCTGATCAACCTTTAAAGGGCAAAATCGTTGCTTTGGTTTTTGAACGGCCCTCAACCCGCACGCGCTTCTCATTCGAAGTCGGTATCAGGCAGCTGGGTGGTGAGGTGTTCACCGCATCAGGCAGTGAAATGCAGTTGGGCCGTGGTGAAACCGTGGCCGACACGGCACGCGTGCTTTCACGTTATGTCGATGCTGTCATGATCAGGTCCAAAAAACGCGAGACACTGGATGAGTTTGCATCGGCAGCGACCATCCCCGTGATCAACGGCCTAACCAATATGACTCACCCTTGCCAAATCATGACCGACGTCATGACACTCGAAGAAAAGAAAGGTCATCTTGAAAACAACCAAGTAGCTTGGGTTGGAGACGGCAATAATGTTTGCGCCTCTTGGATTGAAGCCGTTGGCATTTTGGGTGGATCGTTGAAAATCGGATGCCCAACCTCACTAGCACCCCAAAAAGAATTTTTAGATTGGGCGAAGAAACATAAAGCTGATGTTACTGTTATGACATCGCCCGAAGACGCTGTTGCTGGTTCTGATTGCGTGATCACGGACTCATGGGTTTCAATGCATGATGAAGATGTTGAAAATCGGCATAATCTTTTGAAGCCCTATCAAGTGAATGAAGCGCTGATGAAGCATGCAAAAAAAGATTCATTATTTATGCATTGCTTGCCGGCACACCGCAATGAAGAGGTGACTGACGCCATTATGGACGGCCCGCATTCGGTGGTTTTTGATGAAGCAGAAAACCGCATTCACGCGCAGAAAGCCATTTTGCTTTCGTGCTTTGGAAAACTGTGATGGACCAGGTTATTCCATTTGCCATTAAGCCACTTGGCGTTCGAGGGCGCATGGTGCGGCTCGGCGCTGTCATAGACGATATAGTTTCGCGCCATGATTACCCTGATGCGGTCTCAGCATTGCTTGCCGAAAGTATTGCGCTCACAGCCATGCTTGGTACAGCGTTGAAATTTAATGGCAAGTTTATTGTACAAACTAAAACTTCAGGCCCAGTGAGCATGTTGGTGGCGGACTATGCAGCGCCCGGAAACGTTCGCGGCTGCGCCAAATTTTCGAAAGAAAAACTAGAGGCTTTGAAAAAACCCGATCAAAAGCAACTGCTGGGTGAAGGCTACCTCGGCATGACAGTTGATCAGGGTGCTGATATGGAGCGCTACCAAGGCATTGTGCCGCTTGGTTCATCCACCTTGGTTGATGCCGCGCATACCTATTTTCAACAATCCGAACAAATCCCAACGCGCCTTCGCATGGCGGCGGGCCCCTTGTTTGAACGTGGTGAGAAAAAGCCGCATTGGCGTGTGGGTGCCATTCTCGTGCAGCACATTCCAGTTGAAGGCGGCCTGCCACCCATGGATTTGCCGCCGGGTGATGCACCTGAAGGCTCACTGATTGAAACGCTTGAAGATGATAATTGGGTGAAGGCACGGTTGTTGCTCGACACGGTTGAAGATCACGAACTCCTCGATCCAACTTTAACGGCCGAAGAAATTCTCTACCGACTCTATCATGAAGACGGCGTTACAGTTTACCCAGCCATTCAGATCAATCGTTACTGCAGCTGTTCGCGCGAGGCGGTTTCATCAATGCTCACAAACTTCTCAGGTGGAGATCGTGCCGACATGGTGAAGGACGGCACGATTGAAGTGGCGTGTGAATTTTGCTCAACGGCTTACCAGTTTAAACCGACTGACTTTGACGAAGGCGCTTCGGCATAAGGCGCAGCTCATCCACCGCCACAATCGTTTTGCCAATCGGGAACAATGAAGCAATCGCCAGCTTCACATGCGCCCATGCAAAGGGAATGCCGATGATTGTGAAAGTGAGTGCGATGGCAGCCGAAATATGCATCAACGCCAACCACCAGCCCGCAAACACAAACCACACAACATTTCCAATTGTGCCAATAGCGCCAGTTCCAATATCGCTTTGACCGGTCAGCTGATCGCGCGAAACAATATCATAACCAAATGGCCAGAACGTATAGCGCGCCATGCGGAAACACGTTGGCACGAAGGGCAGGCCAATGATGGTAATTGCCATAATGATGCCAGCCAAAACCCAAGCAAGGCCAGCGAAAAAGCCGCCAAGCACAAACCAAAGAACATTGAGAATAAAAATCATGATGCGGCCCTCCGTACGAACGCTATGTGGGGATGTTTTGAAAAATATCAAGCTCTCCCCTCCCTCCCCTGCTGCAGGGGAGGGTGTCGCGCGTCTGGCGCGTGACGGGAGGGGTAAGTGCATCAGGCCCCTCCTGTTCGCGAAAGCGCGAACTGTCCACCCCTGTAGTAGGGGTGGAATGAGGTTAAAAATTCTTCCACCCTTTTGACCTGATCACGGCGATGTCAAATCGCGATAACAACTTGGCAGAAATTGGTTCCATGGGTTCGAAGTTATGTTTGGGTTTTGGCAATGGCGGCAATGATTTTATGCCCGCACCGATCATTGCCATCCGCGCTGTGCCAAGGACCGTGAGATCAGCACTTCCGGCAACAATCACCCTGCGATTTAAAGCGTTCGCCAAGAACTGACCGAAATACGGATTGTCGCTGAGGCCACCATCAATTGAGATAAAATTACCTTTCCCGCTTTGCCTGTCAATTGCTTTGACAACTTCTTGGGCTCGCAAAGCAATACCTTCAAGCACGGCCTGCATCATGTCTTGCTTGGTAGTGTCCAAGCCCATGCCCAACCACAGGCCAGATGCTGCGCGATCCCAATGCGGGCAAGCAAGGCCAGACAAGGCTGGAACAAAGACGAGGCCGCGCGAAATGGCGCTTTGAGATTTGAAAGAATTAATTTCTATATAGTCATTAAAGAGGCCCAAACCTTTGGCCCAGTTCACAGCGGAGGCCGCATTGTAAACACCGCCGTCTAAAGCAAAAAGTGGCGGTTGCTGGCCCACTTGCCAAGCAATAGTGGGCAGCAACCCTGAATCATTTTTGAGCGGTCTTTGGTAACCAGCCAACGCAAGCGCAAACGCGCCTGTGCCGAATGTAATTTTAGCATCACCCACATTTATGCACCCGTGGCCAAAGAGGGCCGCCTGTTGGTCAACCAGACTTGCGGTAACAGGTGTTTTGCCGATCATACCAAAGGGGCCCGTGGTACTTCGAATTTCTGGCAAACATTGTTTGGGAACACCGAACAATTCACAAAGCTCATCATCCCACTGCAAAGTGTCGAGCGACATAAGCGAGGTGCGAGATGCCGTGGTGACATCGGTTGCAAATGTGCCCGTCAGGCGGTCCAAGAAATAAGCATCACTCGTGCCCAATCTCAGTCTTCCAGCAGAGAGTAAAATACGAGATTCGGGAACATGATCTAATATCCAGCGGAACTTTGTGGCGCTGAAATAAGGGTCAAGCGGCAGGCCCGCTTTGTATTGGGTTAAGGCTTCAACACCACTGGCCTTCAAATCCTCAGTTATCGATTTGGTGCGATCATCCTGCCAGACGATTGCATTATAAACGGGCTTGCCCGTATTCTTATCCCAAGCCACAACCGTTTCGCCTTGATTGGCAATCCCGATAGCATCCACCTGTCCAGCCTTCTTGATGGCCTTGGAGATGTGACCCAGCAATTCTTCGGCGTCATGCTCAACCCATCCACTTTGCGGATAGATTTGCGTGTGTTCAAAACTTGCAACTTTTGCGAAGGTGCCGTCACCCACAAGCGTAAACGCTTTGGTGCCTGTCGTTCCTTGATCAATGGCCAACACCTTCATTTAAGATCACTCGCAATCATAGCGGCGAGTTTACGGCCTTGCAGCATGCAGGCGCCAGCGGTGTTGAGCATACCGTTGGCATTGCCGATAATTGTTAGGTTGGACACTTTAGCAATTCCGTCATTCCCGCGCAGGCGGGAATCCAACTGGCCCACATTCCAATTTTGCTTAAGTTGGTTCCCCGCCTGCGCGGGGATGACGAAGCCGGGGGGAAGCAAAGAAAGTTCTGGTTTAAATTTCCCAGAAATGATCACACCATCGCAAGCGATGGTTTCTGTGCGACCATTGGTTTCAACATCAACAGATTCAACACTGGCGTTGCCATTGATTGAAAGCAATTTTGCATTGCGCTTTATTGAAACGCCGAACGCTAGTTTTGCCCCAAGTCCGAAATAGGCTGGTGCATCCAATGTCGCCATTTCAGTGATCATGCAAACAGGTTTTATTTTTGCGTGACGACATGTGAGTAAATTTGAAAATGACACCCATTCACTGCCAACAATAACGGGGTTCGAAAATGGCTTTTGGTGTTTGAGATAGACGAGCTGTTGAAATGTGCCTGTGTTCATAACGCCGGGCAATCTGTTGCCGCCAATCAGCCGCGCTGCGCGTGAGGACTCTCGCGTTCCCGTCGCCAATACTATGCGTGTGGCGGACATTTCGGAAATACCTTGAAACGTTTGCAAACGCATGGTGCCGCGTAATGTAAATTCTAAAACTGTAGTTCCAGTGCGGACATCGAGGCCATTTGAAAGATCGCGCAACTTGGCCGCGAATTTTGGGCCGTTAAGAAAGCGGTTCTTGTTGTCGATGCCAAAACCCAAATGCCTGCAATGGCGAGGGATTCCGCCTGCCACTTGTTCGCGCTCCAACACAACAACATCCTGAATACCAAGTTTACGCAGCTCCAAAGCAAGCGCTAAGCCAGCAGGCCCAGCCCCAATGATCACCACATCATGATGTTCCATGTTTGGCCTTTTCAAACATCGTGGTCACTTCAGCGCCGCAATAAAAACCTTGGCAGCGGCCCATCATGGCGCGGGTGCGGCGTTTTAGTCCGCCTAAATCTCCAGCGGGTAACGGGCCTTGGCAAGCGACTTCAATTTCACCGCGCGTCACCCATTCACAATGACAAACAATCTCGCCGCCTTTCATATAGGGGCGGATCCCTTGTTCGGCGAGATTGGGAACGGGAGTCCAGACGGGTTCGGCAAGCTTTTTCGGAAGCTTGCCAAAGTTCTTTGCGTAAAGGCTCGTCACATGCTGTGCGATGCCCAGCGAGCCTGTAAGGCCAGTTGAACGAATGCCTGCAACGGTGATCCAGTTTTTATCTTTCAGCGCCTTGATCACATAATCTTTATGTTCAGTAGCAGGGCGAAGACCTGCATAAACGGCGGTCACTTCAATATCTTTAAGAATAGGCAACATCTCAATTGCGCGGGCTTTAAGTTTTTGAAGCGTTTTGGAATCAGTCGAAGGGTTTTCCCGTTCTTCGGTTTCTTCCGCCGTGGGGCCAATTGCTAGATTGCCGAAAATCGTGCGGAAAAGAACAACGCCTTTGGTGCGTTCGCGCGGCACAGGCAGAATAATACTACGCGCCAATTTTGAAGCTGGCTTATCAAACACCACAAATTGACCTCTGCGTGGCTTGATTGTGAAGTTCGGCGCATGCGCCAATTCTTCAACTTTATCTCCAAAAAGCCCAGCAGCACTGATCACTGTGCCCGCAATTAAATTGCCTGCCTTACTCGTAATTCGCCATTCGCTATTTGCCCATTCAACGCCCGTGACTTCAGCATGACGCATAACCACCGCACCATGAGCAATTGCCTGCTGCGCATAGGCCAGCGGTGCAGACCAAGGGTCAATGACATGTTCACCCGGCACTAAAGCTGCGCCTAGAGCGGATTTTGATATTTGTGGTTCGCGGACACGGAGTTCAGTTTGCGTTATGCGTTTGACATCGATGACGTTATTTGCGTGGGCTTTCTCAACGATACAATCGAGTGCCACTAATTCCTCCTGCGTCCATGCAACGACAAGTGCTCCGGTTTCAAGCAGAGGCAGGTTTAGCTTTTGACGGATATCGATATACTCACGGTAACCTGCTTGCATACATTGTAGTTCGAGCGATTTGGGCGGCGCATCAAAGCCAGTGTGCAACAAAGCACTGTTGCCTTTGGAAGCACCGGATAAAATATCAGCACCCTTTTCCAGCAGCACACAAGAAAGTCCACTCATGGCAAAACGGCGCAAGATGGCCAGCCCCACCACGCCACCACCGATCACTGCTATGTCGAATCTCTGATCCATCGAGCCTTCTTAGCAGAGCATGATTGCTTCGCAAAAGTCTGCAACTTTTGCGCATCATGCATTATGACACAAAAAAAAGGGCGACCAAAAGGCCGCCCTCTAATTTTGTAAGTGGTTTATTACTTACCAGCCAGCGCTTTTTCTTGTGCTGCAATAGCAGCCTGACGCTTGGCAATTTCACCACCCATTGGCGGGCCTTTGAAGGTTTTTCCGATGACGGCAAACCACAACACGGTTAGGATCGCGTAGAAACCAATAGTGTAGTAGATGAGGCCTGGCACAAAGCCCGCCGCACCAAATTCACCTTGCGAAGGCACAAAAGCATGGCCACCGATGATAATGCCGATGACGCCCAAGACAACGATCACAGCAAACAATTTGGAAAGTCCACCAAGGCGGAATTTGCCAAATGTTGTCCATGTCTTTCCTTCAGCCAGCAAACCAGAAAGCACTGGCATGCCATATGACATGTAAAGATACATAGCACAGCCTGTTGAAAGGGCTGCAAAGGCGTTGAGCGGTGTCGTGACCACGACCAAGATGAAGGTTACGATTCCAGTGAACCAGATGGCGGCAACAGGTGTGCGATATTGCGCATTCACGTTGGCCAACATTTTAGGCAAGCCACCATCGCGCGCAAAAGCATAGATCATGCGTGATGTGGAAGTGACAGCTGACAGAGCGCAGAAGAAGTTTGCAACGATAATGCCAATTGCGCAGATTTTACCAAAGAAGCTTGGAGCAATCAGCGTGTTGAACAGAACCGAGAATGAACTCCAACCGAGCACAGCCATATCAGCAGGTGCGGGTCCACCGGGGATCGCAGCAAGCTTAGCCATAACTTCTTTTGTCAATGCGGTTTGTGCAGGATCAGCAGCAAGTGCATCATAAACTGCTGGAAGAGCCATAACCATGCCAAGAGCCAAGACAAAGCCAAACACCAGTGACCAGAACACAGATTGCAACATGCCCTTATGCACAGTGTTTTGTGCATCGCGGGTTTCTTCTGACGTGTGGGCAGAAGCGTCAAAGCCTGTGATGGTGAAGAGTGGATAGAGCATTCCCATCAGGATTGTTACGAGCATTCCATAAGCCGGCGCAACATTGCCGCCTGCTTCACCTGTGGTATTTACCAGTGAGAAGGCTTTGCCGAGATCAAAGTTTTTCACACTCATGAACAGCAGGATGACCAATATGATTGTGATCACGAAAATCAGATAGCCTGAAATGTCAGTGAGCAAAGTTGTGAGCTTAATGCCAAAGTGATTGAGCAGACATTGTGCCGCTGTAATGCCGGCCACCCAAAGGAACATTGTGGTGTTGGTCCATGTGGACACATCTGCATGCAATATACCTGCGAAAAAAAGATCGCGGATGAATGTATAGAGAATAACGTTTACAGCTGGAATAACGAACAACAGACCCAACAGGTTTGTCCAAGCTGTGAGCCAGCCCCAGAATCTGCCGCCCAAAATTGACGACCAATGATAGAGGCCACCAGCAGTTGGATAGGCCGATGCAATTTGGCCCATTGAAGCAGCAACAACTAATGCGAAGATGCCGCCCAAGACCCAGCCAATCGTGGCCATCCATGGCCCAACTGTTGACATGGCAATAGGGAAGGATGCGAGACCGCCCGACAAAATACAAATAATTGAAAATGAGATTGCGAAGCTTTGGAACGTGCCCATGCGGCGGGATAATTCCTGCGCATAGCCCATTCCGTGAAGGACTTTTTCGTCCTCACTCATATGTTTATTGTCTGCCATTTGGCACTCCATGTTAGTTCAAGGGCGGAACGATGTGTTGAATTTTGTATCGCAAAGGCAATTCCCCAATCACCTTAACTTCCCCTTAATCACATTGTGGCCGCTTTGTGGCGAATGGTCAACCTCGGCAGTTGAGTCCAGTGTGCAGCGCAACACGAACCATCACTTCACAGTTTTAAATCCGATGATATGATAAAGCATGGTCGATACTGTTCATAATCGCCGCGCAGGTGGGCGCGAGGGGCGGCGGATTTTGCGCTCAGCGCCGATGATTTCATTTCCAACACTGGTGCGGGACATTCCAACTTATGAGTTACTGCCAGATGAGGCAGTCGAGCTGATCCATCAAGAGTCACTCAAAATTCTATCCGAAGTCGGTTGCGAGTTTCGCGATGACGATGCCATTGAGCGTTGGAAAAACGCCGGTGCTGATGTGCAAGGCACGCGCGTTCGAATTGCGCCAGAATTGTTGATGTCGCTGATTGCATATGTGCCATCCGAATTCACGCTCCATGCCCGCAACCCAGAGCGCACAGTAAAAGTGGGCGGCAAGAACACCGTGTTTGTGCCGATGTATGGTGCGCCCTATGTGCGCGATTTAGAGGGCAAAAGGCGCTACGGCTCGCTTGAAGATTTGCAGAATTTTCATAAGCTGGCTTACATGGCTCCGCAGCTTCATTCTTCAAGTTCGATCATTTGCGAGCCAATGGAAATTCCAGTTCCCAAGCGGCATTTACACATCATCCAATCGGCCCTAACGCATTCGGATAAACCCTTTATGGGCATCGTGACATCCAAAGAACGCGCTGAAGATACGATGAAGATGGCAGGCATTGTGTTTGGGCAAGAATTTGTAAAAGACAATCCCGTCGTCGTTTCAATTACCAATTGCAATTCGCCACTGGTCTGGGACAACACCATGCTGGATGCGATGCGAGTTTATGCGTCCAACAATCAGCCATTAATATTAGCACCCTTTGCCTTGTGTGGCGCTTCCACTTCAGCATCATCAATCGGCGCGGTGGCGCAGGTGAATGCCGAGGCGCTGGCGGGTGTTGCATTCACACAATTGATCCGCGCTGGCAGTCCACAGATTTATGGGCAGTTCATGGTAACGGTCGATATGAAAACCGGTGCCCCCATGGGCGGTACACCTGAAGCCGCGCAAATGATGTTTGTGATGGGACAACTGGCACGGAAATATAAATTGCCATGGCGCACATCTGGCTTTCATGTGGGCTCCAAACTTAATGATGCGCAAGCTGGCTACGAATCGAACATGCTGATGCACGCTGCAATCCTGTCGGGTGCAAATTATATCTGGCATGTGGCGGGTTGGTTGGAAGCTGGTCTTGCCTGCGGCTATTCAAAATTCATGACCGACTGCGAGCAATTGGGCGCTTGGTATAAATATGCAGGTGGTTTGAAGTTTGACGATTTCAAAGATGCGATGTCCGCTGTTCGCGAAGTGGGGCCGGCTGGGCATTTCCTTGGAACTGCGCACACGCTGGAACATTTCGAAAAAGCCTTCTTCATGCCAACGATCATGGATTTTAACCCTTACGAGCAATGGTCGGTCGAAGGTGCCAAAGACCACGACACACGCGGCCGTGAGAAGGCCAAGGCTGCGCTGGCAGCTTATGAAAAGCCGAAGATGGACGAAGCCATCGCCCAAGGCTTGAACGAGTTTGTTGCTAAGCGGACGAGCGAATTGCCGGATCTGTTAAACTGATGCAAATCTATGTCGATGCTGATGCATGCCCAGTCAAAGACGAGGCCGCCAAGGTGGCGGCGCGTCACGATTTGATGATCACCTATGTTTCCAATTCCCACATGCGCTTGCCAGTTGGCGACAAGGTGAAGCGCAGCGTTGTGGGCGGCAAAGCTGATGAAGCTGACGATTGGATTGTAGAGCACGTGGCCCCGCAAGATATTGTGGTCACTGCTGATGTGCCGCTTGCCGCACGAGCCCACAAGAAGGGTGCTCATGTCATCAATCACAATGGCATGGCTTTCAGTGAAGACTCAATCGGCATGGCTTTGGCGATGCGGAATCTCATGTCACAACTCCGCGAGACTGGCGATGTGAAAGGTTCCAATCCCGTGTTCACACCAACTGACAGATCGCGGTTTTTGCAGTCATTAGAAAATACAATCCAGACGATAAAGCGGGCTGCTGTAATTTAATGGCGATGTGGTAAGCAGAGCAGATGCAAGACTTTATCACCTCAGCCCTCGCCACACTCCTTGTGGTGGCCGACCCCATTTTTCTCAGCGCAATATTTCTCGGTCTCACCACAGGGCTTTCAGTGAAAGACCGCCGCGAGGTGGCCCTTAGGGGCAGTTTGATTGCGTTCTGCACTCTTGTTGCAGCTGGTTTGGGTGGCGCAAAACTTTTGAACTTGCTTGGCATTTCACTTTCAGCATTTCGCATCGCGGGTGGTCTGCTGCTGTTATCTGCCGCTGCCGAAATGGTTTTTGATCGCAGATCAGCGCGTCTCCAAGACACCGCCAAAACAGCTATTGATATTGACCACCTGAAAAACATCGCAGCGTTTCCTTTGGCCATTCCTTTGATGGCAGGCCCCGGCGCTATTACAGCAATGATTTTGTTGGCAGGTCGAACCGAGGGTTCCGTGCCCCTTCTGCTGGCATTATTCGCGGTGGCGGCTTGCGTGATGTTTGCCTGCTACATCAGTTTTTTGTTAGCAGAACAAATTTCCAAAACCATGGGCATCACCGGGCGCGCCGTTATCTCGCGATCACTGGGCATCATTTTGGCAGCGCTGGCCGTTCAATTTATCATTGATGGCGTGAAAGCTATTGTTGGATAAAAAAGAGGGATGAGCATTGCCCTCTTTCGAGAAGCGCTCATCCCTTTATTAGCTGTGAGGTAAGCGAATAATCTCACGCCAAGTTGCACCAGTTGTGATTTTGGAAATGGGAGGATCCTAATCGAATTGTGCTACGCAACCTTTATCGCAAGGCGCGTGCCAGTTGTTAAAGAACTCTTAAAATTCTTGTAAACATATGATAATAAAATATATTTTACGATTACAAGAAATCACTTTAAAAACTTCATATTATTGATCAGATAAAATTTGTGCAGCGCAGCATCCAAAAAAGCAGCAGGTCAAATGGCGTGGCTAGTTTTTAACCAGTTAGACAAACGCTCCAAGCCCTCGGCAAGTTTATGCTCTTCCTTCAAATAGCACATGCGCAAATAGCCTTCGCCAGCGTCTCCAAATGCAATGCCGGGGGCAAATCCTACGTTTGCTTCATCAATTATTTTCATCGCTGTGGCCATGGAATCTGTCATGCCGTCAATTCCGAAGAAGGCATAGAATGCGCCGTCGGGTCTTGAGAGACGAATTTGCGGAAAACCCTTCAAGGCTTCAATAACAGTATCGCGGTTTTTGCGCGCTTTGTTCACCTGCAATTCAATGAAATCATCCCCCTCATCCAGCGCCGTCACACAGCCGCGCTGCAGAAACACAGCCGTGCCTGATGTGTTGTATTGAATAACCCGTTCGATCACGGGCGCTAAAATTTTTGGTGCTTGAATCCAACCCACCCGCCAACCCGTCATCGCCCAATTCTTAGAAAACGTGTTGCAAAGAATGAGTTGATCTTCGGTATCGCAAATATCGAGGAAAGACGGCGCACGAGTGGCGTCATCTGCGCCGTAGTAAAATCTGGAATAGACTTCATCAGCCAAAATCCAGATGCCCGCTTTGCGGCAAGCGTCGCGGATGGCAATCAGATCAGCTTTACTGGCCACCCAACCCAATGGGTTTGAGGGCGAGCATAGACATATGGCTTTTGTGCGCGGCGTGATGGCGGCAAAGAGGCGGTCTAAATCTAGAGCCCATTTTCCATTTGCAAAAGTCATAGGCGCTTCAACAGGTTTGGTTCCCTGAATGCGCATAGGCCCCGCATAATTTGGCCAAGTCGGTGTAGGGATAATAATTTCATCACCATCGCCAGCGATGATTTGAATGGCGGTTTGAATGGCCTGCATGCCACCGCCCGTGACACAAAAATTTTCTGCTTCAAACGTCCGGCCAAAGTTGCGGGTGTGATAACGCGCCAAAGCTTCGCGCAATTCGGGAATGCCGCGCTGAAATGTATAAAATGTTTCGCCCTTGGCTAAGCTTGCTGCAGCAGCATTCGAGAATTTTTCAGGTGTTGGCAAATTCCCTTCGCCAGACCAGAAGGGAATAATGTCGGGCTTAGTGAAGCCATACATGGCCACTTTAACAATGCCACTATCAGGTTCGATTTGGGCAGGTGTCGTGAGTTTTGAAATCAGATTCATTTGGCAATCATGCAAATAAAAAGCCCGAGTGGCAAGCACCCGGGCCTCAAGACTGATATTAAAAAGAATTACTTCTTCTTTGCTACCGCAAGTGAATCGCGGATTTCGGCAAGCAAT
The DNA here is from genome assembly GCA_043744395.1 of Aestuariivirga sp. Lineage (GTDB taxonomy): Bacteria > Pseudomonadota > Alphaproteobacteria > Rhizobiales > Aestuariivirgaceae > Aestuariivirga. The sequence continues at coordinate 19,836 of JAYTUV010000009.1, read as the reverse complement.
TTTTCTGAAGCGGTTGGGCCTGCAGGTGCTGGAGCTGGCTCAGCCTTCTTCATGGCATTCGAAACCTTTACGAGTTGCATCAAAATGAATGCAAGGATCAAGAAACCGATAACGATTGTGATGAAATTGCCGTAAGCGAAAGTAGCACCTGCTTCTTTGGCACCCGCCAAAGTTACATCTTTTGGTGTGCCGCCAGCAAGTTGGATAAACTTGTTTGAAAAATCGATGCCGCCGGTTGCAAGGCCAACGATTGGCATGATCAAATCATCAACCATCGAGCCAACGATTTTGCCGAATGCACCGCCCAAGATCACGCCGATAGCGAGGTCAAAGGCATTGCCTTTAAACGCAAAGTTTTTAAATTCATTCCACATAGGTTTAGTCCCCCAATAAAAGGGCGCCCCAGCATCCCCTGCCAGAGTAAGCGCTGAACGGGCTTTTATACGAACATTATTCATTGCGAAAGCTAAAATTAGGGAATGGTTAACCATGTTTTCCGCTGGCCAAAATGGGCATAAGCCTCTAATTTTATTCTATGAATCAACGCTTAAGTTTTTTCCCTGAACGACAACCCTTTGCCCGTGGCAGGCTGCGTGTCTCCCCCTTGCATGAAATTTACTACGAAGAATGTGGAAATCCGGAAGGCAAACCTGTCGTCGTATTGCACGGAGGCCCGGGCGGCGGCATATCCCCAAATTTGCGGCGTTATCACGATCCAGCACATTACCGCATTATTCTTTTTGATCAGCGCGGCTGCGGCGCGTCCTCGCCCCATGCGTGCTTAGAAGAAAATACCACGCAGGATTTGGTGGCTGACACAGAAAAACTTCGTGTTCATTTAGGTATCGATCAGTGGCAAGTCTTTGGCGGTTCATGGGGGGCCACCTTGGCGCTTGCCTATGCTGAGGCTTTTCCTGAACGCGTAACCGAGTTAATTGTGCGCGGTGTTTTCACGGTGCGTCAAAAGGAAGTGGATTGGCTTTATCAACACGGCGCATCCATGTTGTTTCCCGATTTTTGGGAAGCCTTTGTTGCACCCATTCCTGAATCCGAGCACCACGATTTCGTTGCCGCCTATCACACGCGCTTAACGGGTGATGATGAACGCATAAAACTTGCCTGCGCCCGAGCATGGAGCCAATGGGAGGGGGCAATTTCATCGCTACTTCTAAATCCTGAACGCACCAGCAGCTTTGGCAACGAGCATTTTGCAATCGCCTTCGCGCGCATCGAAGTGCACTACTGTTTCAATAACGGATTTTTTGAAGTTGATAACCAATTGCTCCGTGACGCGCATAGGCTGGCCCAGATTCCCGGCGTCATCGTGCAAGGGCGCTATGATGTCATTACGCCGCCGGATACGGCTTGGGAACTCAGTAAGGCTTGGCCGAAGGCGCGGTTTGAATTAGTGCCTGACGCAGGCCACGCAGGCAGTGAACCTGGAACTGTGGATGCGCTGGTAAGGGCAACGAATGAATTTATTGAACGATAATTAGATCCTACAACAATCTCATCTTCTTGGCATGTTCCGCCAAGTTCACTTCTGGCCTCGCGCCTGTGTGTGAAATTATTTCAGCCGCCGCCAAGCTTCCAAGTGCCGCACATTTCGCCAAGGGCAATGCGCGCGTATAGCCAAACAAAAAACCAGCTGCATAAAGATCACCTGCACCTGTCACATCGATCACTTGCGACACCGGATAGGCTTTCACTTCAATTGTTTCGTCCCCGCGCACCACCATTGAACCTTTTTCGGAACGCGTCAGAACAGCCATCGGGCAGTCTTTGCGAATTGCGCTTACGGCACCATCAAAATTTTGCGTTTGATAAAGCGATTTAATCTCACCTTCATTGGCAAAAACAATATCAATTGAACCTTTGATCAGATCAAGAAAACTATCGCGGTGTCGCTCGACACAGAAAGAATCTGAAAGGGTAATAGATGTCAAACGACCCGCCGCCTTGGCAATCTTGGCTGCCAAGCGAAATGCCTCTTTGGCTTCGGGCTTATCCCAAAGATAGCCTTCCATATATGTCACTTGGGCAGCTTCGACCACCGCCTTGCTCACATCTGCGGTCGTGAGATTTACACAAGCACCCAAATAGGTATTCATGGTGCGCTCTCCGTCCGGCGTCACCAAAATAAAGGATCGCGCCGTGGCCGGGCCAGAAGTTGCAGCTGGTGTATCAAACGCCACACCTTGCGCCCGCATATCATGACGGTAAATCTCGCCCAATTGATCAGCACGCACTTTGCCAAAATAAGCAGCCCGCCCGCCAAAACTCGCCACACCAGCAGCGGTATTGCCAGCCGAACCACCCGAAATTTCAGTGGCTGGCCCCATCACTGAATAAATATGTTCGGCACGTTCCTCGTCAATCAAATTCATTGAACCTTTGACCAATTGCTCCTTTTGCACAAAGGCTTCATCCACCATAGCAATCACATCCACGATGGCATTACCAATGGTCAGAACATCGAATTTTGAATTTGTCATAAGAGACTCCAAACACATTAACCGTCATTCCGGCGAAAGCCGGAATCCAGATTTTCAACAAACTCAAATGCGAGATTTGTTATTTGAGAATCTGGATTCCGGCTCTCGCCGGAATGACGCGTTTAGGATTGAAAATCAAGTATTAACACTCAAGGTCTCTTGTAATGGCAGGACAACGATATTACGTGACTGCCGATGATAAAAGCTTTTTTCAACGCCGTGAACGACCTTACATCGCCGGAGTTTCGCAGTGTGTTGTGGAAATCCATTGCACTGGCCATTGCCTTGTTTGCTGCAATTCTGGTCGGCATTGAAACGCTTTTATCTTTTATCACTTTGGTGCCCTGGCCCTGGTTGCAAACCACAATCGCTTTGGGAACAGGCCTCGGCTTGTTCGCTGCATTTTTCTTTCTGGTCGGCCCCGTTATTGCCATGTTTGCTGGATTGTTTTTGGACAAAATTGCTGCAAAGGTCGAAGCGCGTCATTATCCCAACGATATAAAGGGCAAGAGTTTGCCAACCGTACCGGCCTTCTTTTTTGGTTTAAAGTTTGCAAGCGTTGCATTGGTCGTAAACATCATCGTGCTTCCGCTGGTTTTCTTTTTCGGCTTCGGCGCGATATTACTTTTGATCGTGAACGCTTATCTGATCAGCCGCGAATATTTTGAGATGGCGGCAACCCGCTTTATGTCGCCCGAATCCGCCAGCGCCCTGCGCCAAAAAAATGGACGCATGCTTTTTTTCGCAGGCCTCGTTCCCGCAGCCATGTCACTGGTGCCAATTTTAAACTTCACTGTGCCGCTGTTTGCAACGTCTTATTTTGTGCACATCTTCAAGAAGGTTTCGGCGTCTTCGGTTTGAACTGACACAAATCATTGATCAAACATTTCCAGCAAGCGGGCTTTCGCGCAGTACACACATAGCGCCCATGTAAAATCATCCAGTGATGCGCGTTCTTCGCATAGGCCGCCGGAACAGCTTTCAATAATTTGGTTTCAACTTCTAGCGGTGTTTTGCCCTGGGCAAAGCCGATACGATTACCCAGCCGAAAAAGATGTGTGTCGACTGCAATTGTCGCTTCGCCAAAAACATGATTGAGAACCACATTTGCAGTTTTGCGTCCCACGCCAGGCAGGGCTTCTAATGCTTCTCGATTGTCTGGCACTTTCGAGCCATGCTCTGCGATCAAAATTTTTGAAAGCGCCATCACGTTCACAGCCTTGGTGCGGTAAAGCCCGATTGATTTTACAGCATCACGCAATTTTTCATCACCCAAAGCCACAATTTTTTCAGGCGAGTCAGCAATCTTGAACAACGGAATGGTGGCACGGTTGACGCCAGCGTCAGTCGCCTGAGCAGATAGCACCACGGCCACCAAAAACGTAAAATCATTGACAGAGTGAAGTTCACCCTGCGGTTCAGCAACCGCATCTTGGAAACGTTTGAAAATCTCTTCAATCTCAGGGGCTTTAAGGCGGCGCGGCATCTTGTTTGATCAATCCAGAAAACGGGTGGCTTCTGGCGCAGCCTTATCCTAGTTTTGCGCAATGGAACATTCAAATCTCGATGATTATGAAAAAGTGCGTTCGGTCTTAGCTAATCTCTATGATAATTGGCGCGACCAGCCTTCACTAGAAGAACTAGCTGAACCTGTCGGCATGAACGCCGAACAATTGCAGCGTGTCTTTACACGATGGGCAGGGTTGACCCCCAAAGCATTTTTGCAGGCTTTAACGCTCGATCATGCGCGTGCCATGCTGAAGGATTCTGCCAGCATATTGGAAACATCATTGGAAGTTGGCCTCTCTGGCCCCGGCCGCCTCCATGATCTTTTTGTGGTGCATGAAGGCATGTCACCCGGAGCATACAAGTCAAAAGGTGAAGGTCTCACAATTTCATATGGCTTTCATCCCTCGCCGTTCGGTCTCGCATTGGTGATGGTCACAGATTATGGCCTCTGTGGTCTGGCGTTTTCTGACAAAGGTGGTGAAGTTGCAGCTCTCGCAGATATGCAGCGCCGTTGGTATAATGCTCAGTACACAGAGGATTCAGCCAAAACAGCACCCTTTGCTGCCCGCATATTTGCACCCGACAAATGGAAAGATGGTCAACCCCTGCGCATCACCTTCATAGGCAGTGATTTTGAAATTCGGGTTTGGGAGACATTATTGAAGATTCCCATGGGCCGCGCTGTAACTTATGGTGACATTGCAACGTCAATCGAAAAACCAAAAGCTGCAAGAGCAGTCGGTGCAGCGGTGGGCCGCAATCCCATTTCCTTCGTCGTGCCGTGTCACCGCGTGATTGGAAAGTCAGGCGACATCACTGGTTATCATTGGGGCCTTACAAGGAAGCGCGCAATCCTCGGCTGGGAAGCAGGGAAATTTTAGCCCTCTACGCCTTCCTCAATCATCGCATTTACATAGCGCTCAATTGCCAAAGCTTCTGTCGAAAGACCCTGGCGATAATAGAGCAACAAACTCAGTATAAGTGTCGACACGATGGATATCATTGGCCCCGCAAACAAAAACAGCGCTGCGACTGCGAAATAAAAACCCCGCGTCCCATTATTCATACTCTTAAGTGATTCAGTTAGAACAGTGGCTACTTGGGCAATCATCACTTTCGCTTGCGGTGTTGTTGCGGGTGCTTCGTCTAGCGCACCAATCATTGCTAAGGTATATGCCAATTTGCGCAAAGCATAAGTCAGTGAAAAAAAGCTAATGGCCATAATCGCGGTAATGGCTGCAAAATTTATCGTGAACATGGGCAAACTAATTGGCGGAAAAAACGCCATCTGCGTGAGTGAAGCATGAACGTGATTAATGCTGGCTAAAGTGCCAACCAAACCCGCCAATACAATGAGCGAACCCGAACCAAAAAATGACATGGCGCCAGAAACTTGACCAAGTAAAATAGCATCAAAAACCCGGCTCTCACGTTTAGAATGCATCAACATACGCATCCATTTCAACCGCACTACATGCAACTGTGCATTTAACGTGCCGCGACCCAGCAAGCGCAAAATTGGACCATAAAGCCACCACATTAAAAAAATCAAAGCCACAGCGAAGAGATGCAAAAAATCAAAATCATAAGGAAGGTTCATGCGTGGATTTCCTTAATCGTAGCGGCCTTTATGCTGGGTGTCCTCTCTAACGCATAGTTTAAATTAAAGGCCGATGATGCCATGAAAACAGGCGAGCCATCAAGATCATTGGCGATCGATGAACGATTAGAGTCCGAAAATGTTTCCATGGTTTTTGAGTCGTCACACGTAATCCACCTTAATATTTCAAATCGTGTTGTTTCAAAAACGACCGGCACAGTATATTCGTTGCTCAAGCGGTCAGCCAAAACATCCAATTGCAAAGCTCCCACCACGCCAACGATAGCGCCCGACCCATCAATCGGCGTGAACAGTTGCACAACACCTTCTTCGGCTAATTCTTCCAAGGCCGATTTCAATTTCTTGGCCTTCATCGGATCACTCAGCCGCACGCGCCGGAGAATTTCGGGCGCAAAACTCGGCACGCCTGTAAACACTATGTCTTCACCTTCAGTCAGCGTATCGCCAATGCGCAAAACGCCATGATTGGGTATGCCCACCACATCACCTGCAAAAGCTTCTTCCGCCAATGAACGATCTTGCGCAAAGAAAAACATTGGCGCGTTGAGTGCTAGTGATTTACCCGTGCGTACAATTTTCACCCGCATGCCACGTGTCAGCTTACCGGAGGCCACGCGCATAAACGCAATTCGGTCACGGTGATTGGGATCCATATTGGCCTGAATCTTAAAAATTACACCCGTCAGTTTGGGCTCAATGGCCTTCACCACACGTTGTCTGGATTTCTGATCTCGCGGTGGTGGTGCATAGGCAATCAGAGCATCAAGCAAATCACGCACACCAAAATTTTTGATTGCTGAACCAAAATAAACGGGTGAGAGATGACCTTCAAGAAAAGACGCGCGGTCAAATGCATGGCCCGCCATTTGCTGCAAAGACAGTTCTTCGCGAAATTGCGCTGCCGCAGCAGGCGGCAATAATTTATCAATCGCCGGATCATCAGGCCCAGAAACATTTTCACCCGCCGGATCTCCATCAATGCGGCGGATACGTTGATTGATCAGGTCATAAGTGCCAGCAAATGTTTTGCCAATACCAATCGGCCATACCATCGGCACAACCGTCAGTGCCAAACCTTTTTCGATCTCATCAAGCAGGTTCAACGGTTCTTGCGCTTCACGGTCAAACTTGTTGATAAAAGTGATGATCGGAATATCGCGCATCCGGCAAATTTCAAAAAGCTTGCGCGTGCGATCTTCAATACCCTTGGCCCCATCAATCACCATCACGGCGGCATCGACGGCTGTTAGCGTACGATATGTATCTTCAGAAAAGTCTTCGTGGCCCGGCGTATCGAGCAGATTAAACACGCAATTATTATATTCAAATGTCATCACCGAAGTGACCACAGAAATTCCGCGCGCACGCTCAATGCTCATCCAGTCTGAGCGCGTACGTCTGCGGTCGCCCTTGGCGCGCACTTGCCCCGCCAGCTGAATAGCACCGCCAAACAAAAGCAATTTTTCGGTCAGCGTGGTTTTACCAGCATCCGGATGCGAAATAATCGCAAATGTGCGCCTGCGCGCGGATTCAGTTTCAATATCGAGGGTCAAGGGATTCAGGCCTTTATGAATTGGCCTCTCCTAGCGCCAAGTGTCCACACAGTCCAGCGTGACCGTTGCCCTTTTTGAAAACCTGTGGCAGTGAATGCACCGAGGCGAAACATGACAGATTTGGCGTTAGTTGGCGATATTGGTGGAACAAACTCCCGCTTTGGTTTGGTTGAAAAAGGTTCCCACACGGTCACACGTGTTGAGGCCGTAAAAAATGACGGGTTTGCTAGCCTGGAAGAGGCCGCGAAGCATTATTTGAAGAACCAGCAAGTCAACTCTTTAAGAACTGCCGCTGTCGCGGTGGCCGCTCCTGTTGACCGCGAGCTGATTCGCCTCACCAATCGTGATTGGAGCTTCAGCATTGCTTCTCTGAGTGCGGCAACCAATGCAGCGCATTTCCGTCTTCTCAATGATTATGAAGCGCTGGCTTTGGCCTTGCCTCATATCGCGGCAGAAGACCTGGCGCAAATTGGCGGAACCGAGCCAAAGCCAAAGTCCATGAAAGTGGTGCTCGGCCCCGGCACAGGGTTGGGCATGGCGATGTTGGCCCCCTTGCCGCAAGGCGGTTGGATGGCGCTTCCGGGCGAGGGAGGGCAAATTACTCTGCCTGTTGTAACCAAGCAAGAAATGGCATTGCGAGATGCCATGGTTGGAGCAGGTGAATTTTGTGAGGTCGAATGGGTGCTCACAGGCCCCGGGCTTTACCTACTTTACAAGATAATCGCGGGCACACCCAACTTTAAAACCCCCGAAGAGGTTTTGCACGCTGCAATTTTGGGCAACGATCAAGCTGCTGTCAAAGCGCTGGATCATTTCATCACATTCCTTGCAAGGCTCAGCGGCGATTTTGCGATGGGGCTGCAGGCTCATGGTGGCGTCTATCTGGCGGGTGGCATTGCGCCCGCCATCGTCAAGCAATTGCAATCTGGTCAATTTCGTAAAATATTTGAAGATCATGGCCGCATTGCTGATGTGATTCAAAACATTCCAGTCTATGTTATTATGGACAAATTTCCGGCTTTCAAAGGTTGTATGGCGGCTCTCTCATGGTAAATGAAATTCTTCTGATCGTTGACATTCAAAATGATTTTTGTCCCAGCGGAAAATTGGCTGTAAATGGCGGCGATCAAATTGTGCCCATGATTAATGCTTTGGCAAAAAATTACAAACACGTTGTTCTGACTCAAGACTGGCACCCCAAAAATCATTCCTCTTTTGCATCTCAGTATATTGGTCACGACCCATTTACCCACACAATGATGCCTTACGGCCCACAAACGCTCTGGCCCGACCATTGCATGATTGGCACTGAAGGCGCGGCCTTTCACAAAGACTTAGACGTGCCCCATGCCGAACTCATCATCCGAAAGGGATTTCGGAAAGAGATTGATTCGTATTCGGCCTTTTTCGAAAACGATCATAAAACCCCAACAGGCCTTAGCGGATATTTGAAAGAACGTGGCTTTACTAAAATAACGTGTGTCGGTCTGGCTTTCGATTATTGCGTTCGCTTTTCAGCGGAAGATGCAAAACATATAGGGTTTGAAGTTGAAGTGATCGAAGCCGCAACCCGCGCCATCGACCTTGATGGCTCAGCTGATGACACGCGCCTGTCGTTCCGCGAGCGCGGAATTCACTTGAAGTAAATTGTAATATCAACCGGCTGAAATATAGGCCGTCTTGACTGCAGTATAAAACTCAGAAGCAAAACGTCCTTGTTCGCGCGCTCCCATGCTTGATCCTTTGCGCCCACCAAACGGCACATGATAGTCAACACCAGCCGTCGGCAAATTCACCATCACCATGCCCGCCTGCGATTTTTTGCGGAAGTCCGTCGCGTACTTAAGTGATCCCGTATAAATCCCAGACGACAAACCAAAAGGCGTGTCATTAGCAATGGCCAGTGCTTCGTCATAACTATCAACTTTGATCACTGTGGCAACCGGGCCAAACACTTCTTCGCGGTTAATCCGCATCGTATTTGTGGTGTTGATAAACAGTGCAGGGGACAAATAATGCCCCTTGGTGTCGCGGTTCAAGCGCTCACCGCCCCATGCCAGTTCTGCGCCCTCATCGCGCCCAATGCCAATATATTTTTCATCATGGGCAAGTTGATTTTCATCAACCACGGGTCCAATTTGCGTGCCGTCTTTCAGAGCGTGATCAACTTTCAAAGCCTTCAGTGCCGCAGTCGTTTTTTCAACAAACGCATCATGAATTTTTGCATGCACAATCAAACGTGAAGAAGCTGTGCAACGCTGTCCGGTCTGAAAATAAGCACCGTCCACAGCGCCAGCCACTGCCGCGTCAAGATTGGCATCATCCAATATCACCAGCGGATTTTTACCACCCATTTCGAGTTGGAACTTTGCCCCGCGCGCCGCACAAGCCATGGCCACGCGCGCACCCGTTTCAACTGAACCTGTAAATGAAATCGCATGTACGTCACGCGAGTCGAGCATTGTTTGCCCAACTACCGAGCCCCGGCCCATGACCAAGTTAAACACACCCTTTGGCAAGCCGACGCGCGAAATAATCTCAGATAAAATCCAAGCCGTGCCCGGAACCAAATCTGCTGGCTTAAACACTACGCAATTGCCGTAAGCCAAAGCAGGAGCAATTTTCCATGCCGGAATAGCAATTGGAAAATTCCACGGCGCAATCAGCCCCACCACACCAACAGGCTCGCGTGTGATCGTCACGTCCACACCAGGGCGCACGGAAGCAAGCGCTGTTCCCTCAACGCGCAATGTTTCTTGTGCAAAAAATTTAAAAATTTGGGCAGCACGCATGGTCTCGGCAATACCGTTGCCCAAAGGCTTACCTTCTTCGCGCGAAAGCATGCGGCCAATCTCATCCTTGCGCGCCAGCAGCTCAACACCGATCATTTCTAAAGCATCAGCCCGTTGTTGCGGTGTCGTCATGCTCCAAGCGGGAAGAGCAGCTTTGGCGGCAGCAATGGCATCTTGCGTTTGCGCCACATCAGCCTGCCCATATTCCCCCACCACATCGCTTGTGTCAGACGGGTTTAAATCAATGGTTATGCCTTTACCTTCAATCCATTCGCCATTGATAAAATTCTTGTGAGCAGCCATTTTAATCTCCCGTTATTTCGACCTATTTATCATACAAATCGGATGACGCAATGTTTATGCGCGAAGGGCCATCGCTCCGGCCACCACGAGCAGTCCACCACCAACGCGCTGCCACGTCAGAGGTTCTTTGAGAAGTCGTGCCGACATGGCGATTGCAAACAAAATACTGGTTTCGCGCAGCGCTGCAACCATCGCGATTGGCGCAATGCTCATCGCATAAATCACAATCCAATAAGCACTGCCTGATGCTGCGGCTCCAGCAAGGCCGCTTCGCCAGAAAGGCGCAACGTTCTTAAATATTCCAAATCCCCTGAAATAAATTCCAGCGACCAACATGCCGGTGGCATCAAGAATAAAAACGAAACCTGTGTAGCCAGATGCAGAACCAGAAGCCCGCCCGCCCAAGCCATCCACAATTGTGTAAAGCCCGATAAACACCGAAGTGCCGAGGGCAAAAAGCAAAGTCGTCCGATCAATTTTTGCCGCCAGTGATGGTGAAATTGCGATCAACCAAATGCCCGCCACCAAAACGATAATGCCAACCGAGGCAAACACGGAAAGTGAATCATGCGCAAACAAAGTTGAAGCACCCAGAGTGAGCATCGGTGCTGTTCCCCGCGCCACTGGGTAGACCAATCCAAGCTCACCCGTTTTATAACTGCGGGCCAAAAAGAGATTATAGCCCGTGTGCAAGACCCCTGAAACAACCGCATAGGGCAGGCTGGCCTGAGATGGGAATTTGAAAAACATAATCATAATAAGGCCCATCAAGCCCATTAAAGTCTGCAACAAGAACATCGCCAACAGACGATCAAGATTAAATTTGACCAAAACATTCCAAGAGGCGTGAAGAATCGCCGCAAGTAATACCAAGAGAAAAAGGGAAAGGCTCAATTGAAAATAACCAGATTGCCGAGGCGTCAGCTTCTAAACGCGTTTACGCAAATAAAAAAGGCCACATGAATAAATGTGGCCTAATTTAAATTTGCTTGAGATGACATCTATCAGCAGGTTGTTCCGCCGACTGCCGTATTGTAACAAGTGAGCGTAAGTGACGAGCGCGGTCTCACCGAGATTGCTTGCTTTAGATTGATCGTCGTTGCGCCGAGAATGGTGGTTCCTGCAAAATTGGCGACAGCTGGCGCGAATACTGTGCAGGTGCGCGCTATTATCAGATCATTACCCGCAGTCATGAGGGTGGACATATTGGTTGTAACTGGGTCAATGCCGCAAGATGGCCCTAAATTATTGTTGGTTGACCACATTTTGGTGGGTGTCGTTCCGACCATCCGGTAATCGAAAATTTCGACGCGGACATTCGATTTATCAAGTGGCTGCATAATCACATAGACCGCATTATATTGGTCAGCGATTGTGGTTTTCAAAATATTGGTTTTTTGTTGTCCAACAAGATCGGCCATGGTCGCGGCCGCCGACACAATGCGTCGGTTCGTCGAAATGAGACTGGTAACATCGACCAAACCAAAATACATCAACAACAGCAAAGGCAATATAAATGCAAATTCAATTGCCGCTGCACCATCGTCTCGTGCCAAGAACTGTCGCACGCCTAACGCTTCGCGATCTAAATTTCTCATCATCATTTTCTCATTCATTCTAGGCCTTAACATGCGGTACCACCATTTGTGGGGTAAGGTTCAGTTTGGAACATCGCAAACCCGACGAGCCTTCTGGCGTTATTACCTTGAATATTGCCCATATAATTCATGAGGGGCATTGTAAATTTCCAATCATAGGTGGCAACCAATGACGACGGGCAAGTTGGCGCGCCAAGTTTGAGTTTGTCATCGTTGGCATTTGCAGTTCCGTCGTCTTTGATCCCGATGTTGGCGAAAACAGGCATGTTTGCTGCCAGAACGGCCCAAGTCGCATAAGAATTCGCATAGACGGTGAGTTTTGATGAACAGCTAGATCCAAGGGTGGCTTGACTGCAAATCAGAGTTTTAAAATCAGCAACAGTTTTGTTGCCACTCTGCGCTTGGCCCGTGCGCGCCGTGCGAGCGGCATCTTGGACAGCCGACTGCAAGCCATATTCGGTAAACATCATAGCGCCCGTTTCAATGATAACGCCAAGCATCGCAAAAAAGGGAAATGCTACACCTGCAAATTCAAGAGCTGTCGTACCTTTGTCAGACGCGCTGTAGCGCCGAGAGGCCTTCAACGCTGGCGATAATAGTTTTAGAAGCATTGCATATTCCTTCCCCGAATAGCATCAGGTGCGTTTAGACATTACATAAAATTCTTATCAGAAAGTCATTGCCCCATTCTGAACGGCTTCGTTAAAATTTTAACGACAGCGAATTTTGAGTTAGATCAAACTTAGACCCGACCTAATACGATTATTGGGGTGGAGCACCGCCACCAGAATTTGGAGCAGCAACGGGCGCTGTTGTGCTTCCCAGTGCCAAACTGTTTTTCTGAGAATTTTGTCCGGCCATTTCACCGAAAAATTGGATATTGTCACCCGCGATAACCGTCTTCTGGCACAGCGGATCGCATGCATAGCTAAAGCGCGAAGCGTGATCAGCAGGGCTCGATGTTGCGGCAAAAATGGCAACTTCGTTGCTGGCATTGTGTGTGACAGAGACATCAAAATTTGCCATCTGATTGCCCTGAGAATCAAGAATTGTAATATTGGTGTTGCCGTAGCTGCGGCCATGCAAAAACACGCGCCTGCCATCGACCGAAATATCAGCAATTGAAGGGTTGCCAACCACAACAGTGCCAGGGTCCTGAGCAAGGGCAATCATCTGAGTTTGATCTGTGAAAACTGTAATTGGCGACCCAGCAAAAGCCGCTTGGTTTGCAACCGCCAAGAAAGCGCAAACCGACGTACCAATTAGAACACCGTTTTTAAACATACCACACCTCAGTCCCTGACCTAATCATAATCGAACACTAATTTAGACTGTTAATGATGAAGTTTCGGTTACTGCGACGAGCCAGCAAATTTTTATGTAAACGCTTTCTCAAGGTTAACTCCGTCTTTACGTCCTGCGTGTGATGTTAACACTCACGGGCCATCCCAAATGAAGGTTGGCACAAACAACTGTTGAGAATTTTAATGTTGCACACGCTCTCTATATCAGTCCTTCCCATTTTGCTTATTGTCGCTGCCATGGGCGATGTCTTGTCCTTGCGGATTCCAAATTGGTTGACCGCATTGACAGCCATTTTATTTTTCCCAATGGCCCTCCTAACAGGCATGCCACTGGCTGAATTTGGGACACACATGTTGGCGGGCGCAATACTTTTTGCAGTGGGATTTGGATTTTTCCAGTTAGGCCTATTCGGTGGCGGTGATGCAAAATTAATGGCAGCCGCAGGACTTTGGTTTGGCACCAGCCAGACATTGCCTTTCTTGGCGGCCACAGCCCTTGCAGGCGGCGTCTTGGCGCTGATTGTCGGCAGCTGGTCGCTGCTTATTCTGAGCTGGGAAATTCACGGCAAAGATGAAAGTTTCGGACTACTTGGCAAGAAGATTCGTGAGCTGAAGCCAAATGTTCCTTATGGCATCGCCTTTGCCATCGGCGGCATTATCGCATTCCGCGAGACATGGTGGATGACCGGAATAGTATGAATCTAATGGGTTGAAATGGTCATTAACCTAAATTTGACCATTCCATCACAAAGTTAAGTTTCGTTGTGCCAGTTGGCGCGGGTTTGGGGATTAAGACGATGAGTAAAATGCGTGTCGTGATGTTTGCCTTAGCAATTGGTTCTGCCATTGTGGCAGGTTTACTTGCCAAAGGTGTCATTGGCAAAAAGCCAGAAGAGAAAGTCGCTGAAGTTCAGGCGGTCAAAACCATCGACGTCCTGGTGGCAGCAAAAGACCTGTTGATGGGTGACAAACTGGCGCTTGGAACATTGTCTTGGAAAAGCTGGCCCGCAGACAACGTCCTCCCCACAATGGTCACAAAAGACAGTAAGCCCGAAGCATTGCAAGAGTTTGCTGAGGCGCGTGCGCGCCTGCCGATCTACCAAGGTGAAACAATTATTGATAAAAAAATATTGTTGGCCGGCAAGGGCGGCTTCATGAGTTCCATTTTGCCAAAGGGCATGCGCGCCATTTCCGTTGCAATTTCTGCGCGCTCATCTGCAGGCGGCTTTATTCTGCCCAATGACCGTGTAGATGTCCTGCTAACTCGTAAACCAGGCCAAGGCGGCAATTCAACTGTTGTTAAAACTGAAACCGTGATCAGTAATGTGCGCGTTCTCGCCGTCAACCAGATTTTTCGTCAAGCCACTGAGGGTGATGCTGTCACCGTTGAAAAAGGTGAAACCGCAACTTTAGAGCTTGATCCTCATCAAACTGAGGTCATGGCCATGGTTGAATCATCAGGTGAGTTGTCCTTGGCCCTTCGTTCCATCGCCGAAAATGACGGCAAAAAGCTGGACGAAATCAAGCCTGAACTTGCCGAAAAATATCAAGAAGTCACCGGTGCCAAGCGCGTAAACAATGACACGCTTTATGTGCGCTATGGCGTCGAATCTTATGCGTCTGTGAAGTGAGAGAGTCCCAATGAAAAAACCAGTTTCCAATTGCTTTAAACCGGGTGCTCTGATGAAAATCTCTGCGTGTGCATCGGCCATGTTTGCGTCATTTCTGATGTTTTCACCGCTGGTATTGAACAATGCCAAGGCAACAGATGTGGGCGTGTCCAGCAATGCTGAGTCTGGCCGTTTCCTCCGCATTGGTCTTGGTAAATCCATGATCGTGCATTTGCCAGCCGACGCAAAAGATGTGGTTGTGGGCAATACAGATGTTGTTGAAGCTGTGGTGCGCACAAAAAATATGGCTTATTTATTTGCCAAGAAAGTTGGGCAGACTAACGTCTTCTTCTTTGACGCCAACGGTCAGCAGATCATGAACATCGATTTTGAAGTGGCGCTTGATCCAACGTCATTGCAAAAATTGATCCAGCGCACATTGCCAGGAACTCATATTAAGGTTGACGCAGAAGGTACAAATTTTGTGCTCACTGGCATGGCCATGAACCCGCTGGAAGCTAAAACCGCTTTTGATCTTGCAACCAATATGAATGGTGGCGGCGATTCTAAAATCGTCAACGCCATGCAAATCGCTGGTGAAGACCAAGTGCTGTTGCAGGTCAAAATTGTTGAAATTCAACGCGACGTGTTGAAGCAATTTGGTATCAACTTCAAAGCGCTGCTGGATATTGGCGGTTTTGCCTTCAATCTCTCAACATTAAATCCATTTGTTAGCAGCTCAGCTATAGATTCAACTGGGTTTGGCGCATCAGGCGTTTCCGGAACCAGTAACTTTTCAGGCGTTGTCCGTGCATTAGAAAGCGACGGCTTATTGCGAACTTTGGCTGAACCAAACTTAACTGCAGTGTCTGGTCAAGCCGCAACATTTTTGGCGGGTGGGCAATTTCCCTATACACTCTGCGACTACTCAACCAAACCTGCGAGTTGCACCATTTCGTTCAAAGACTATGGTGTAGGCCTCAACTTCACACCAACAGTGTTGACCCAAGGTCGTATCAACCTCAAAATCCATACTGAGGTCAGCGAACTCTCAAGCGTTTCAACTGGCTCTCAAAGCATCCCGGGCATCAATACCCGCAAAGCTGATACGACCCTTGAAATGCCTGACGGCGGTTCAATGATGTTGGCGGGCTTGATCCGTGAGACCACGCGTCAAACTGTTAACGGAACACCGGGCTTAAAGAAGTTGCCAATTCTCGGCGCATTGTTCCGCAGCCGCGACTTTATCAATAATCAAACCGAATTGGTTGTGATGGTAACGCCACATATCGTGCGCAGCGTTGCGCAAAAACAACTTGAAACACCTGACAAAAATTTCAATCCTCCGTCAGATCGGCAGACGATTTTGTTCGGACGTTTAAACAAGGTTTACGGCGCTGCAGGAAAGGCCCCGCAAGGCACATACCAAGGCAATGTTGGCTATATCGTTGAGTAGAGTGGAGCGTAACACATCATGTTAAAATCAAATTTTCATACAGCCCATTTTACGAAACTCAGCCTTGCATTATTGCTGACCTCGTTTCTTTCTGGCTGTGCAATGACCGACACTGCATTGGATGACACCTACGTGCCTTATGGCGGTTCAGAAACCCATCCCATCAGCGTGGTCAAAGGCCCAGTGACGATGGAAGTTTCAAGTGCTCAAGGCTCGTTGCAACCTCTGCAAATCAATGCTGTTACATCTTTTGTGCACCAAGCACTGCAAGCTGGCGTGACACCCATCACTGTGGCGCAACCAACAGGTGCCGGAAATTCAGCGCGTGTTGCCAGCGAAGTCGCAAGCTTAATGGTTCAACAAGGCGTTCCACGCAACTCTGTGCGCTTTGCTACCTACAGCGGCGGAGCGTCATCGCCTGTGCGGCTGTCTTATGTCTCGACTTATGCCAAGACGGTTGAATGCGGAACGTGGCCTACAGATGCCAATGACAATGATGATAACATGTTGGCTGCTGACCATGGCTGCGCGGTTCAAGCAAATATTGCCGCTGAAGTCGCAAACCCTGAAACCTTTGTTGTCCCAGCCACAGTTACACCGATTCCTGCAGCGTCACGCGTTACAGCAGTCACAGCAACATTAGCAGGTGCTGGTGGAGCCTCCGCAAGTCCGGCCGCCCCAGCAAAGCCTTAAATCGTCTGACATAAATTAATCAAGTAAACCCGTCGTTTAAGACAGGAAAATAGAAATGAATACCGAAAACACTGCCCCTACTATGCCAATGCACCACGAAGGCGCTCTCTTGGCCAACGTGCCGCGCATCAACATTGGCGTTTTTTGCGATAATCAGCAAACCGGCCAAACGGTTCAGGCCGCCAGTGTCGATAGGCGCATGTCCAAAGCTCACACCACGATCCAGTTGGGTGGCATTGCCTCGGCAGTACAAGTCTATCAATCTGAGCCAACACCAAATGTTGTCGTTGTTGAATCTCATGGTGATCGCTCACAAATCATGGCCGAGCTTTTGCGTTTTGCTGAAGTTTGCCAACCAACAACGAAAGTGATTGTTGTTGGCCATGTGAACGATGTGATCCTCTACCGTGATTTGATCAAGAACGGTGTCAGCGAATATCTTGTTGCCCCGATCACAGCTTTGCAGCTGATTGAAACAATCGGAAATCTCTATAGCGATCCTAAAGCAGCTCCTCTGGGCCGGATCGTGGCATTCGTTGGCTCAAAGGGCGGTGTCGGTTCATCCACAATCGCGCATAACGTTGCTTGGGCAGTTTCGCAGCGCTTGAATGTGGAAACTGTTATTACCGATTTGGATTTGCCATTCGGCACATCATCCTTGAATTTCAATCAAGATGGCGGTGGCGGTATTTTGGATGCATTGGGCCAACCAGACCGCGTTGACTCAACTTTGGTTGACCGCCTGATGACCAAACTCGGCAATAAGCTCAGCTTGCTCAATGGCCCAAGTGGCATTGACCGCGAAATGGATTTTGATGCACACGCCATTGAAACAGTTTTAAATATCGTGCGCCATTCCGCACCGCTGATAGCAGTGGATGTGCCAAATATCTGGGCGCCTTGGGTTAAACATACGTTGCTGAACGCCGATGATGTGATCATCACCGCAACACCAGAACTTCCGTCTTTGCGCAATGCAAAAAATCTTGTTGATCTCTTGAAGGCCGGCAGGCCACACGACCGTCATCCGCGCTTGGTGCTCAACCAAATGGGCGTGCCGAAGCGGCCGGAAATTCCGGCAGCTGATTTTGGTAAAGCAATCGGCATTGAACCCACGGCTATCATTCCACACGATCCGCAAAGCTTTGGTCTTGCCCAAGGTAACGGCCAAATGTTGTTTGAAGTGGCTCCAAAATCTAAATCTGCAGAAGTTTTGCTTGATCTGGCTTCGGTGGTTGCTGGAAACCAGCAGAAATCGCCAAAAGTTTCCAAGTCGGCGTTTTCAAGCATCATGCAAAAATTTCCAATGATGAAGAAAAAATAAGGAATAACAGGAATGTTCGGCAAAAAAACAGAAACAGGCGGAGCAAATCCAGTAGCATTGCCGCCGGGCCCTGCGGCCGGTGCTCATGTGGCTGCCGCATCTCAACTGGGCAGAGCCAACATTCCTGAAGTAAAACCAGCAGGATCGCCCATTGCTGCTGGCGCTGGCCAACCAGCAAGACCAGCGCCACCACCTGTTGAAAAGCCGCAGGCTGAAGCCAAGCATAAGTCCGAAAATTATTACGATATCAAGAGCACAATCTTTAATGCACTGATCGATGCAATTGATTTAACCCAGTTAGGCCAATTAGACCGCGATGCAGCGCGTGATGAAATCCGCGATATTGTAAACGAAATTATCGCACTTAAAGACGTTGTGATGTCGATTGCTGAGCAAGAAGAATTGCTCGAAGATATTTGCAATGACGTACTGGGTTATGGACCGCTTGAGCCATTGCTGGCACGTGATGATATCGCAGACATCATGGTCAATGGCGCATCAGCTGTGTTCATCGAAGTCGATGGCAAGATGCACAAGACTGGCGTTCGCTTCCGCGATAACAGTCAGCTTTTGAACATTTGCCAACGCATCGTGAGCCAAGTGGGGCGCCGCGTTGATGAAGCAAGTCCGATTTGCGATGCGCGTTTGCCCGACGGTTCACGTGTCAACGTAATTGTGCCACCATTGTCGATTGATGGCGCTTGCTTGACCATTCGTAAGTTTAAGAAAGATCGTCTGCGTCTGCCAGATTTGGTGAAGTTCAAATCGATCACGCCAGAAGGTGCAACCGTTCTTGAAGTTATTGGTCGGGTTCGTTGCAACGTTCTAATTTCAGGTGGCACGGGCTCCGGCAAGACAACACTGCTGAATTGTCTGACGGGTTACATTGATTCCGATGAACGCATTATCACTTGCGAAGACGCAGCCGAACTTCAATTGCAACAGCCACATGTTGTGCGCCTTGAAACCCGCCCGCCAAACCTTGAAGGCGAAGGCGCCATTACCATGCGTGAGTTGGTCAAGAACTGTTTGCGTATGCGCCCAGAACGCATCATCGTGGGCGAAGTCCGCGGGCCCGAAGCTTTCGATTTGCTTCAAGCCATGAACACAGGCCATGACGGCTCAATGGGCACACTGCACGCCAACAGCCCACGCGAAGCAATATCGCGTTTGGAATCCATGATCACCATGGGTGGCTTCTCGCTGCCGTCAAAAACCATTAAAGAAATGATTGTTGGTTCCATTGACGTCATCGTGCAGGCCACTCGTCTGCGTGACGGTTCGCGTAAAATTACCCACATTACCGAAGTTGTTGGCATGGAAGGTGATGTGATCATTACCCAAGATTTGTTTATCTATGATGTGTCTGGCGAAGATGCCCAAGGCAAAATAATTGGTAAACATCGTTCAACTGGCATTGCGCGCCCGCATTTTTGGGATCGTGCACGTTACTATAATGAAGAACGTCGTCTGGCAGAGGCTTTGGAAAAAGCTGAAACCCGGTCTGACAAAGAATAGTTGAGAGCAAGGAACATCGACCATGTTTTTCGGAGAAGACCTGTCCTCAATAGCTTTCAT
>JAYTUV010000008.1:0-2971 GCA_043744395.1 Aestuariivirga sp. | reverse complement strand
GAACCGTTGCATAATTCAATTTTTGCCGATGATTTGGGAATGCGGCGCTGATAGGGGCTTGTTTGTGGTCTTTGATTTGTGGTTTTACTTGTTTTTGGATCGCTATCGGCTGGTTGAAACGGAGTCCGAGCGGTGTGTCAGGTCGCGATGGTTGCCCAGCGCCGCATGTTGAAGGCGATAGCTGCGAGTGTGACTTGGGCTGCGGCTTTGGTCAGTCCGTGATAACGGATCAATCCAAGCCCCATGCGCCGCTTTAAAGTGGCGAAAGTCGTTTCGACGGCACTGCGCTGTCTGGCAATTAAATTGTTCAGCTTCTGTAGGCGCGGTGGCAGTTGTTTGTGGTGCTTGTTGGGTCTGCGCATGAGGCGGCATTTGATACCGCGCGTTTTCAAAGCAACTTCTCTGCTATGCGTATGATAGGCCGCATCGGCGAGCACCGCACGCTCATCACCACAGATCAGAAGATCAGCAGGCGTTGTGTCATTCATGTTGGCGGGCGTTGTAATCACTTTGCGGATGAGACCTGAATGCTGGTCGACCGCCACATGCGCCTTGTAGCCATAACTTGAGCCATGCTTGCCTTGACGTCTTGTAAAGGCCGCATCCGGATCAACGGGCCTGGCGTCATGATCGCCATAAGGTGGGGGCGTTGCAGTGGTTTCAATGATCGTTGCATCAAGCATGGTGCCGCGCCGCAAGATCATGCCCGCAGCGTCTAACTGCTTATCAAGTTCACCAAACAGATTGTCCAAAAGCTTGGCCTCAACCAGAAGATTGCGAAAGCGGCACAGCGTTGAATGATCGGGCACAGCTTCCTCTAAACTCAATCCCACAAAGCGCCGAAACGAAAGCCTGTCATTCAGAGCATCCTCAAGTTCTGCATCCGAAAGCCCATACAGCGATTGCAACAGTAAGGCCTTGAACATCAACAACGGTTCATAAGCCGGCCTTCCAGCCGACTCCTGATCGCGCAGCTTGGCCAAAAGTTTCTCAAAACGATACCATTTCACCAAGCCCAAAAGCTTGTCCAACCGATCATTACGCCCAACCCCGGAAGGCATCAACGCATCAACAAAACTAAACTGTCCCGATTGTTTCAAAGCCATGGTGAGAATCCTCGTCTAACACCACAGAATCACATCCACAGAATTATGCAATGGTTCCTCAAGGGGAGAAGGGGAAGCAAATTAGTTAATAGTTCGCATTAACGAGTTAAGAGGTAAATAGTAGTATGTCATATCCCAAAATAAGGGGGTGATCTCAAAATGACATTTTTGAAAGTAATGCCAATTTTTGCCTTTTTAGTTCTCAACGTTAGTTTGGCTCAAGCTGGTGATGCGGTGACAATTGCCGCCCTAACTGGCAGTCTGATGGGAAAGGGAGTCTTTTGCGGCTTCAGCGAGACCAATCAATTTGCAATTTTATCAGGACGTGCAATGAAAGCGAATAGCACTTCAAGCAGAAATGAATCTGATGCTACGAAGCAATTTATGATTACAGCAAAACTTGCCGCAGCACTCGGTCCGCAAGGGGAACCGTGCTCTGAGTTTCGTTCGAGCTATTTAGACTCTCTAAATCAACTAAGCAGCAAATTTTGAGATAAGCCCTATCGCTCTATCAATCTTTTGTGCGCTGAAACAACTAAATTAGTAACTGGAGAGTAAAAGTGCAATTCAAGTTTTTTAGTTCAATGTTCTACACTTTTATGGTCACCATTTATTCTTGTCAGGCGTCTGCTGGCGAGCCAATTTGGCAATTTCAAAACAAAATTGACCAATTAACTGATGCCTCTAGCGCTTATGTAGGGATGCAAAATACAGACGGTGACACTTTCATTTTCACCTGTAGCACAAGCGGAAAGGATGCGAACGTAAACGCTGTTTTCTTGTCCAATAAACATCATAAATCGACGGGACGGACTGAAACAATAAAAATCAGAATCGATAATGGTGAGGTAACTAGAGCGTCGGATGGTCGAAGTGAATCGGGAGGGGTTCACAAATCATCCAGAAGATGATTCAAGGTTTGCGGAGGTATTTGACCATGCCGCAAACTTTATCGAAACGGGAACGTGAATGTGTCGTTGGATTTGTCGAAGATGGACATTCTCGGCGCGAGGCTGCGCGGGTGTTTCGAACAGCTCCATCAACGACGGTCAGAATTGTCCGCCGCTTTCGCGAAACAGGAAGCATTGAGGCGCGCCCACGTGGTGGCTTCCGTCATGGCAAGCTGCCCGCGCAGCGAGACTTCGTTTTGAAGACTGTTGCGGCTCGTCCTGACATTACAATGCCGGAACTTGCTGCTGTTTTGCTATCAGATAAGCAGATCACAGTTGCTTCAGCGACCTTGTCACGCTTTCTGATTGCCTGCGGGTTGAGCTTTAAAAAAAACACTTCGGGCGTCAGAACAAGACAGGCCTGACCTGATTGCTGCGCGGGCGGAGTGGATACAGGGCCGCCAGCCCAAGATGCGTGAGCACCGTCTGAGGCTGATTTTTCTCGACGAAACCTCAACCAATACCAAAATGGTGAAGGCCTGTGGGCGTTGCGCGAAAGGCGAGCGGCTTCATGCCAAGGCACCATTCGGCCATTGGGGGACCCAAACCCTGATCGCAGGCCTAAAATGCAATGGCCTTGTTGCTCCATGGCTTGTCAATGCACCGATGAACCGTGTGATCTTTGATACTTATGTTGAAACACAACTTGCTCGCGTTCTCAGGCCAGGTGACGTTGTCATTCTCGATAATCTCGCCGCTCACAAAAGCGAGCGAGCCGATAAATTGATCCGCGCAAAGGGCGCGTGGATGCTTTTCCTGCCGCCCTACAGTCCCGACTTTAACCCTATCGAAATGGCCTTCTCGAAACTCAAGTCATGGCTGCGAAAATCCGCAGCAAGAACCATTGATGATCTCTGGAAGGCAATCGGCAACATCTGCAACTTGTTCACCGCAGAAGAATGTTCAAACTACTTC
>JAYTUV010000007.1:0-2994 GCA_043744395.1 Aestuariivirga sp. | reverse complement strand
GGATTTGGCACATAAAATTCCCGGTATTATATCCATTTCATCTGGTATTGATTGCAGTCCCGAAGGAATTCAGCGCGGATACACCCATGGCTTCACGGTTGACTTCGTTGATGCCGCCGCGCGTGATGCTTACCTTCCGCATCCAGCGCATCAAGCCGTGGGTAAGATGATTGTTGGCATTGCCGAAGGTGGCGTTGACGGTATTTGTGTGGTTGACTGGGAAGCTTGAAGGAATTTTGAAATGATCCGCCACACTGCCGTTTTTCGTCTTAAGCATGCTGCCGGTTCTGCTGCGGAGAAAAATTTTCTAAATGCGCTGGCCAAACTGAAGTCGATCAAAGGTGTCGAAAAATTTGAAGTGTTGCGTCAAGTCAGCCCGAAGTCCGAATTCAAATTTGGCGCGTCGATGGAGTTTGCCAACCAAGCTGCTTATGACGGATATAATGTTCATCCCGATCATGTGGCATTTGTGCAGGGCCACTGGATTCCGGAAGTGGCGGCCTTTACCGAGATAGATTATATGGTGTTAGATTTAATTTAGCAGGTCGCACTTGCACAATCGTTTTAGCTGGTGTTCTATAACATCTACCCAACAGGAGTCTAAATATATGGAATATCGTCAACTCGGCAGTTCTGGTTTAAAAGTTTCGCTTCACACATTGGGCACGATGAATTTTTCGAGCGGTGGATATTTTGGCACGATCGGCAGCCTAAGCATCAAAGAATCGCAGGCGCTGGTGGATATGGCGGTTGATCATGGTGTGAACTTGCTCGACACATCCAATGCATACACCGCCGGAAAATCTGAAGAGGCGCTGGGTGAGATCATTAAAGGCCGCTCAGATCAGTTAATGGTTGGCACTAAAGTGCGCTTTGCGATGGGCAATGGGCCCAATGAACAGGGACTTTCGCGCTTTCATATCATCCACGAAGCCGAGGCCAGTTTGAAACGCCTGGGCCGCGATCACATCGACCTTTATTTTTTGCATGAGTGGGACGGCTTAACGCCTGTTGCTGAAATGATGGAAGCAATGGATACGCTGGTTAAGCAGGGCAAGGTGCGTTATGTGGGCTGCTCGAATTTTTCAGGCTGGCACATTATGAAATGCATGATGGCAGCGGACCGCCATAATTTCCAAAAATTTGTGGTGCAGCAGATTCATTATACCATTGAAGCCCGCGATGCTGAATATGAGTTGATGCCGATTGCGGTTGACCAAGGTGTGGGCATTCAAATTTGGAGCCCGATTGCCGGTGGTTTGCTGTCTGGTAAATTTACTCGCGCTAAAAAGCCTGATATTTCGCGCCATCTTTTAGGCTGGTCGGAACCGCCGATCCGTGATGAAGACCGCCTCTACAGGATTATTGATGCGCTGATTGAGGTTGGTAAAGCGCACGGTGTTTCTGCAGCACAAGTGTCACTGGCTTGGGCGGCCACGCGTCCCGGCGTTGCTTCAATTATTGTGGGCGCGCGCAATGAAGCACAACTGAAAGACAATCTCGCGGCTGTATCGTTGAAATTGACGGCCGAGGATTTGAAAAAATTGGAAGACGTGAGCGCTCTACCGCTGATCTATCCCTATTGGCATCAGTTTAATTCAGCATCCAATCGTCTGGGCGCTGCCGATATGCCACTTCATGCACCGCATATTGCGAGGCGCGGATCGTAAGGTGAGAAGCGGCGGTCAATTCTTGACTGGAACCGAATTCAGGTATATACTTTTTATTTGATTGTATATACTGGAGATTGTCATGACGATTTATGTGAAGGATCCAAAGACCGATAAAGCGATTCGTAAGTTGGCAAAGTTGCGAGGAACCAGTTTGACTGAGGCAATTCGGGTGGCCGTTGAAAAAGAACTCGCAAAAGAGCCAACTGATGAAGATAGCCAACTTGAGGCTTTGATAAAGCAGTTTGCTGCTCTGCCCGATACAGGACTAAAGGCAGACAAAGAATTCTATGATAGTTTGTACGAAGATTGACAATGAAGGTTTTTGTCGATGCTTCGGCTATTGTCGCAATTATCGCGAATGAACCAGATCGAGATGATCTTGTGCAAAGAATGAAGTTGCACAAGGACCGCCAGATTTCTCCACTTGTCGTATATGAAGCGGTCACGGCTCTTTCGCGAATTAAAAAGCAATCAAATAGCGAAGCTTTGTTGTTGATCGAAAAATTTCTTAAAATTTATGCTTTTAAATCCATTCCCATAGATATGAACATTGCAAAGAGTGCTCTCGAAACTCAGTCCGTATTTGGGCGAGGTAATCATCCTGCCAAACTAAATATGGGTGATTGCTTTTCGTATGCCTGTGCGAGCAAGCACAAACTATCGCTTTTGTTCAAGGGTGAAGACTTTAACAAAACCACTGGCATCAAATTGGCGTGAATTAGTCATGACATCCAAAACCAATCTCACCATAAATCCTCAGCGTCTCTGGGACTCGCTGATGGAGACTGCTCAAATGGGCGGCACGCCGAAGGGTGGCATTAAGCGGCTCACAGTTTCTGATGAAGACAAGCGCGTTCGGGATTGGTTTAAGGCTGAATGCGAGAAGCTTGGCTGTGTGGTTGAGGTTGACGAAGTGGGCAATATGTTTGCAACGCGGGAAGGCAAGCGCAAAGACTTGGCACCGATTGCGCTGGGCTCGCATCTAGATACCCAACCAACGGGTGGCAAATTTGATGGCGTTCTTGGGGTGCTTGGCGCACTAGAGGCACTGCGCACTTTGGTCGATATGGGGTATGAAACCAACGCGCCTATCATGATTGTCAATTGGACAAATGAAGAGGGCTCGCGCTTTGCGCCGGCCATGTTGTGTTCAGGTGTTTATGCTGGGGTGTTCACGTCAGATTATGCCTATTCACGCGAGGACCGTCAGGGCATCAAGCTTGGGGATGAGTTGGAGCGCATTGGTTATAAAGGAAAACACAAGGCGGGAGCGATCAAATTCTCTTCAATGTTTGAACTGCATATTGAACAAGGGCCGATC
>JAYTUV010000006.1:0-12091 GCA_043744395.1 Aestuariivirga sp. | reverse complement strand
ACGCCAAATGAAGATACTGCTCATCGAGGATGACGTGCAAGCCTCGCGTTATGTGGCGCGGGGGTTGACTGAGGAGGGGCATGTTGTGGATGTGGCGGCCAACGCTGCTTTGGCCTCCGAGATGATCTATGTTTCAGCTTATGATATTTTGATTGTTGACCGGATGTTGCCGGGGCTTGATGGGCTTTCGTTTGTGAAACACATCAGGCGCGAGGGGTGCAAAGCGCGGGTGTTGTTTTTGACAGCACTGGGCGGGCTTGATGACCGTGTTGAAGGCCTTGAAGCGGGCGGCGATGATTATTTGCAAAAGCCATTTGCATTTTCCGAATTGCGTGCGCGGGTGGCGGCGCTTTCAAGGCGGACACTGGATGAAGGAGCGCAAACGATAACGCAGCTTGATGATCTGGTGATCAATCATCTGGAACGATCTGTAATGCGCGCAGGGCAGTCGATTGATTTGGTGGCGAAGGAATATCAGCTGCTGGATTATCTGGTGCGCAACCGGGGGCGCATTGTGACGCGCACCATGTTGCTTGAACGCGTGTGGGAACTTGATTTTGATCCGGGCACAAACGTGGTTGAATCACATATGAGCCGCCTTCGCGCCAAAATTGATAGACCCTTTGCCAAGGCTCTCATCAAAACCATTCGCGGTTCTGGATACCGATTTGATGTGGCCTAGACTTTTTAAAAGCACAGCGTTTCGCACGGCTGCGTTGGCTGCAAGCTTGTTTGCACTGTCTGGTACTTTGCTATTGGCCCTGCTCTATTATGAATTAACCCAAGAAATGTTGCGTCCCGTGCGCGCTGAAATTCAGCAGCAATCTGCTGACTTGCTTCAAGAGTGGAAACGCGCGCATGGCATAAATTATGACGCAGCATTTCAATCCATCATGTCTGAAAGTGTGGACGGAAATGCCACCTTAAGAAATGAGCTTGTTTATGCAGTGATTGATAAGAACGGACATCTGATGAGTGGCGACCCACAGATTCTGCCCGTTTTTGTTGGCTGGCATGAGTGGACGCCCGGTGGCGCTGAACTGAGTGTGGATGCTGATCAGGCCGATGCATTTCTGATTTTGGCTTTGGGGGCCAAGATTGACGATGTGACGATCATCACGGGGCGGAAGCTTATAAACCTCGGTGAAGCACAAGAAGTTTTCATCCGTGTACTGAGCATTGGTATGGGGGTGATTTGCATTTTGTCACTGGGCCTTGGCTGGTTGATGAGCCGCACATCTTTACGCCGGCTGGACGAGATGGTTTTGGCAACCAAGCGCTTTGCTGACGGTGATCTTTCAACGCGACTACCGGTCAAGGGCAAAGGTGATGACATTGAGCAACTTGCGGAAAATGTAAATCGCATGCTGGCGCAAACGACAGATCTTATGGGGGCCATGAAACGCATGAGCGGGAGCTTGGCGCATGAGATGAAATCTCCGCTCACACGTCTGCGGCAGAAGCTTGAAAGCATGACAAGCAAGACGCGGCCCACACGAGAGGGTTTGATTGATGCTGTAAGCGAGATGGATCAGGTTATTGCTTTATTTAATGGCTTACTACGCATTACTCAGATTGAGGCTGGTGAACGGCGCGGCAAATTTGAGGCGGTTGATCTTGGTTCTCTGATGCAGGAGGTTGTTGGGTTGCACTTGCCTGTTGCCGAGGAGCGGGGCCAAAAACTTTCATTTCATGCTGAACCAGACACAAACATCTTTGGTGATACCATGCTTTTGAAACAGTTGATTTCGAATTTGATTGATAATGCAATCAAACATACACCACTCGGAAGTTTGATTGCCGTGAAAACATTTAACAGTTTAGATGGTGTTCAATTGACTGTTGCGGATAATGGGCAGGGCCTTAGCTTAGAAGAGCGAAGCGATGTGCTTGAGCCTTTTCACCGCCTTCAACGCAGCCGTGATGTGCCGGGCACGGGACTGGGCCTTGCCACTGTGAAAGCTATTGCTGATGTGCATGATGCGACGTTGAAACTGGCGGACAATCAACCAGGTTTGATTGTGTCTGTTAGATTTCCCAAACTTTAAAACGCAATTTGCACTTTCATCGCTTTGCTGCGGTCGCTTGCCAAATCGAAGGCTTGCTTGGCTTGGGCCAGCGGCATCACTTCTGTCAACAGGGGTTTGAGATTGACGCGTTTATTGTTGATCAATTCGACTGCCAAGGCGAATTCTTCGTGAAAACGAAAAGAGCCTTTGATCTCGATCTCTTTTGAGACGATCATGTTTTGCGGAAGTGCGATGTTTCCGCCGAGGCCTAACTGAACCAATGTGCCGCGTGGCTTGAGAACTTCTAGCCCCAAGTGCAATGCGGCTTCGTTGCCGGATGCTTCGATCATGATGTCGAAATATCCTTTGTTGGCTTTGAAGGGGGTTATTGCTTCGGCGTTTGTGGCCACGTTGATGGTGTGATCCGCGCCGATTTTTTTGGCGAGGCCCAAGGTGAAATCAGACACGTCAGTTGCCACAATCTCTTGTGCGCCGTGGACACGCGCGGCGATGATGGCGAGTGCACCGATGGGGCCACAACCAGTGACCAAGACGCGCTTATTTGCAAGTGACCCGGCGCGGACGATGGCGTGAAGCGTGACGGCGAAAGGTTCAGCAAACGCTGCTTCTTCGATGGAAACACCCTTGGCGATGATGTGGGCTTGGGTGGCATCAGCCACAAGCGATTGTTGGAACGCGCCTTGAATGTGGGGGAAACGCATGGCGCTGCCGTAGAACAACATATCAAGGCAATGGTTTTGTTGGCCTTTTTGGCAATAGATGCATTGGCCGCAGGGGCGCGAGGGGCTGACCGCAACCATGTCTCCGACTTTGACGTTCGTCACGCCAGCACCAAGCTTCATAACCTCGCCTGCCACTTCATGGCCAAGCACCATGGGCTCTTTTAAGCGAATGGTGCCAAAGCCGCCGTGCTTATAATAATGCAAATCCGATCCGCAAATGCCGCCGCGCTTGATGGCGACTTCAATTTGGCCTTGCCCTAATGTTTGGGGCGCACGGTCTTCAACGCGCAAGTCCATGGCTTGATGAATGACGACGGCTTTCATCTAGAGAACCGCTGACAGCAAAGGCTTGCCCGCAAAATGGGCCGCCAAATTATCACGCACCAATTGGCCCATGCCGCGACGCGTTTCATAAGTGGCGCTGCCGATATGAGGTTGGAGAACGACGTTTTTTAGCTTGGCAAAGCGTGGATCGGGTTTGGGTTCGTTCAAATAAACATCAAGGCCAGCACCTTTGATCACGCCGTTTTCAAGGGCGTAGAGCAGCGCTTCCTCATCCGCCACCGAGCCACGCGCAACATTGATAAAATAACCATCCTTGCCGAGTGCGATGAATGCAGCAGAGCTGATCATCGCTTGGGTTTCGGGGCCGCCGGGAATGACGGCGATGAGAAAGTCTGATTGTGCGGCAAGCGCCTCGATTGTTTCACAATAGGGGAAGCTGACGTCACTGCGCTTTCTGCGGTTATGATAGGCAATCGGCATGTCGAACGCTGCAGCACGTTTGGCGATGGCGAGGCCGATGTTGCCAAGGCCGATGATGCCCATGCGCTTTCCGGTCATGCGCGTGGCCAAGGGCAGCATGCCGCTCGCCCAAGCGGCGGTTCGGACATGGGTGTCACCCTGCGGAATGTTTCGAGCCACGGCTAAACATAGACCCATAGCGATATCAGCCACGTCAGACGTCAATACATCTGGCGTTATGGTGACGCGGATGTTTTTCGACTTGGCATGGCTCAAATCAATGGCATCAAGGCCGACGCCGAAGAAGCTGATAATCTCAAGTTTGGGCAGCGCGTTCATCAATTCATTGGGCGCACCTAAATCTCCGCGTGTTGCGATGGCACGAATTTCACCCGCATGTTTGGCGATGAAGGCTGGCTTATCAGCCTGTTCCCAAAGTTTCAGCACAGTGTAGCTGACTTCGAGCAGAGGCAATTCCCATTCAGGATAAGGGCCGATCATCAACAGGGTTGGTTTTTGCATTTGGGGAGCCTTTGCCTCTTCTGGCCTCATGTTCACCACGGGTGTTGCGATTGGTCAAGACTGCGATTGGGTGTTCACATTGAAAATTATTATCTTGCTTATATGGCTTATGGAGCGTGATAAAAGCACATAAACTGAAATGGGAAGCAAACATGTCGAACGCAGAAATTGGGTTGATTGGTCTTGGTGTTATGGGCTCGAACTTGGCGCTCAATATTGCTGAGAAGGGCTTTAAGGTTGCAGTGTATAACCGCACCCGCGATGTGACCCATAAGTTTTTTAACAATGCTGGCAAGCTGGCTGAGAACATTATTCCATGCGATAATCTGGATGAATTAGTCGCGGCCATCCGCCCCCCTCGTCCCATCATCATTCTGATTAAAGCGGGCGATCCTGTTGATAATGAAATCCGGTTGCTGCGCGAAAGACTTTCCAAACACGATATTATTATTGACTCCGGCAATGCCAATTTCCGCGACACCATGCGCCGCTTTAAAGAGCTGGAGGATTCTGGATTGGTTTATATCGGCATGGGCATTTCTGGCGGTGAAGAAGGTGCTCGTCATGGGCCAGCCATTATGGTGGGTGGGAAGGAAGAATCTTACAAGCGCATTGAAAAAATTCTGGATGCTGTGGCCGCCAAATATAAAAAGGAACCTTGCTCTGCATGGCTGGGCGAAAATGGTGCGGGGCATTTTGTGAAGACCATTCACAACGGCATTGAATATGCCGACATGCAGATGATCTCCGAAATCTATGGTTTGATGCGTGATGGGCTTGGCATGAAGGCCGCTGAAATTGCAGCGGTTTTCAAGAAATGGAATATAGGCCGCCTCAATTCTTATTTGATTGAGATCACTGCTGAAGTTTTGTCGGTGATTGATGCCAAAGCCAAAAAGCCGATTGTCGATGTGATCCTCGACCGCGCAGGCCAAAAAGGCACGGGCAAGTGGGCGGTGATTGAAGCTCAGACTATGGGGGTTTCTGCATCGACTATTGAAGCCGCGGTTGATGCGCGCGTTTTATCTTCTATGAAGCTGGAGCGCAGCGCTGCGGAGAAAGCGTATAAACTGCCGCGCAAAAAAGTCTCGCCAAAATCCAAAGCGGCATTTTTGCGGCAACTTGAGGCCGCACTCTATGCCGGAAAAATTGCGGCCTATGCGCAGGGTTTTGCAGTTATGGAACAGGCTTCAAATGAATTTAAATGGAACTTGCCGCTGGGCACGATCGCCAAGATATGGCGTTCAGGCTGCATCATTCGTTCTCAATTCCTGGGGCTGATCACACAAGCTTTTGTGAAATCTGGTGGCAAAGGAAATTTGTTGATGGCGCCGGCATTTATGAAAATGATGAAAGAGTCTCATGGTTCACTTCGCGCTGTAGTATCTCAAGCCGCTTTAGTGGGCGCACCTGCCCCGGCATTATCAAATGCGCTCAGTTATTTTGATACTTACCGGCAGGCGCGTGGCTCAGCCAATCTCATCCAAGCGCAGCGCGATTTCTTTGGCGCGCATGGGTTTGAACGCATGGGCGAAGAAGGTGCATTTCATGGGCCATGGGCTGGGACAACGCAAACGCATTAGCCCCTTGACAAATACCAACTAGTTGGTATGTTGATTTGATGGAACAATCCGTACACCCAACGCGAATAAAAATTCTCGATGCCGCTCTGCATATCATTCGTAGCAAAGGTTATGCGGATACGAGTATTGATGATCTTTGTTCTGCAGCGGGTTTGACCAAGGGCGGATTTTTTCATCACTTCAAAGGCAAGGAAGATTTGGCTTTATCTGCAGCCAAACATTTTTCCGATGGTGCCGATCAGTTTTTTGCAGGCGCGCCCTTTAACAAAATTGAAGACCCCTTGCTGCGGCTGTTGGGCTATATTGATTTTCGTATTAGTATTCTCGGCGGTGCATTACCGGAGTTCACATGTTTTCTGGGAACGACCGTGCAGGAAACTTATCAAACCCACCCTGCCCTTCGTGAGGCTTGCTACACGTATATTTGGTCACATGCCGCACTGGTTGCAAAAGACATTGCCTCGGCCAAAGAATTTTATCAGCCAGACGCAGAGTGGAGCGCTGAAGGCCTGGCGCTGCACACGCAGGCCGTTATCCAAGGCTCATTTATTTTAGCCAAGGCCAGCAACGGGCCAGAGATTGCCGTCGAGAGCCTTAAACATTTGCGCCGCTATATTGAACTGCTTTTTGAAGTTCCAGCACGGGAGGTTTTCACATGACACTGCAAGATGCAATTGCACACCAACCCTTGTGGGTACGCCTGTGGCTTAATTGGTTATTGTTCGGGGCCTACGCGCTTCCCATGGCGCTGCTGATATGGCGGCAGACGCGCATTGCGGGCATTGCAGGGATTGTCGCCGGAGTGGTAGGCGGTTTGGGCGTCGGTTGGCTTTACGAACAACTCGGCTATGTCAAACTCTTGGGACTTCCGCACATTATAGCTTGGACTCCTTTAGCAATCTATATGGCTATGCAATTGAAACGGCCCGACCTACCAAGATGGCCGCGCTGGATTATGATAGTGGTGCTTGAGACCATCATTGTCTCGCTGGCTTTCGATTACAGTGACGCGCTGCGTTACGCGCTAGGCGAAAGAACGCCCGGTTACTCCACACTCTCAAAAGCAGGAACTTAAAGCGTGGCGAACGCTGTTCGCTGGATTGTAACAGGAGATTGAAATGCAAAATCCATTTATCTGGCATGATTTGATGACCACCGATGTTGAAGCAGCAAAGAAATTTTATGCCGCCGTTGTGGGCTGGACTTTCAGTAATCAAATGCCCGCTTATCATGTTGCTTTGGCGGACGGCATTGGCATGGGCGGCATTATGGAGACGCCTCCTGAGATGCAAGGCATGCCGCCAATTTGGTCAGGATATATTTATACGGCAGATGTTGATGCGGCCTGCAAACAGGCCGTTAAGCTGGGCGGTAAGATTATGCGTGAAGCATGGGATGTTCCTGATGTCGGGCGGATCGCTGTGATTGGTGATCCGACGGGAGCAGGCCTTATGGTGATGCAGCCGTTCTCGACCGAGCCGCAGCCCCAACCAAAGCCGGGTGCTGTTGGAACTGTCGGTTGGAATGAGCTTCATGCTGGAGATTTGGATAAGGCATGGGATTTTTATGCGGCAATGTTCGGCTGGACTAAAGGTGTTGCCATGGACATGGGGCCGATGGGCACTTACCAACTGTTCCAAATCGACGGCAAGGATGTTGGCGGCATGATGAACAAGGCTGCCACGATGCCAATGGCCGCTTGGGCCTATTATATTATGGTTGATGGTATTGATGCGGCTGCTGCGCGAATTATAAATAATAGCGGTAAGATTATGATGGGGCCTCATGAAGTGCCGGGTGGACAATGGGTGATAATGGCTACGGATCCACAAGGTGGTTTTTTCTGCCTTCTTTCAGCAACCAAATAGTGAGGATAGATTATGCCCAGAACTGTCAACCTTCACCGTGTTATAAAAGCTCCAGCGGAGCGCATTTACCGCGCGTTCCTTAACGCTGATGCGATGTGCAAATGGTTGCCGCCGGATGGTTTCACCGGTCATGTTTCACATTTGGAAGCAAAAGTGGGCGGCACGTTTAAAATGTCATTCACCAGTTTCGCATCGGGGCGCAATCATTCATTTGGCGGCGAATATAAAGAGCTTATCCCTAATGAAAAACTGCGCTACACAGATGTTTTTGATGATCCGAATTTGCCGGGCGAAATTATGGTGACCGTTTTGCTTAAGCCTGTTTCTTGCGGAACTGAGATCAACATCACTCAGTCAGGTATCCCCGATATGATCCCCGTCGAGATGTGTTATTTAGGGTGGCAAGATTCGCTGCGCATGTTGGCGGCTTTGGTGGAGACCGCCGCACCTTGAACTAGTTGACGATGGTTGCCTGCGTTGCAGCGCGCAATTCAGCTTCGGTCACTCCATCAGCAAGCTCAACTATTTCCAGTCCGCCCGGAACCACATCCAGCACTCCCAGATTTGAGATAATGCGGTTGACCACGGCTTTGCCTGTGAGAGGCAACGAACATGATTTTAAAACTTTGCTCTCGCCTGCCTTGTTGGTGTGATCCATCACCACAACAACGCGCTTAACGCCCGCCACCAAATCCATAGCGCCACCCATGCCTTTGACCAGCTTGCCGGGGATCATCCAGTTCGCCAGATCGCCAGTCTCTGAAACTTCCATTGCACCCAAAATGGCCATGGCAATTTTTCCACCGCGGATCATGGCGAAGCTTTGCGAGGAATCAAAATAAGCTGTTTGCGGAAGCTCCGTCACGGTTTGCTTTCCAGCGTTAATCAAATCAGCGTCTTCTTCGCCTTCAAATGGAAATGGGCCCATGCCCAGCATTCCATTTTCAGATTGCAAAGTAACCTCAACGCCTTTTGGAATGTAATTTGAAACGAGTGTTGGAATGCCGATACCAAGATTCACATACCAACCATCTTGGAGCTCTTGGGCTGCACGCTCAGCCATTTGATTACGGTCCCACCCTTTCACTTCAGTAGCCATTATGCTGCCCTCTTGCGTGTGGTTCTTTGTTCGATCCGCTTTTCATGTTCGCCTTGGATGATGCGGTGAACATAAATGCCGGGGGTGTGTATGGTGTCAGGATCAAGCGAGCCGAGCGGCACAATTTCTTCAACCTCAGCCACGCAAATTTTGCCGCATGTTGCTGCAGGCGGATTAAAATTACGCGCGGTTTTGCGAAACACAAGATTGCCTGATGGATCTGCCTTCCAGGCTTTTACGATCGAAAGATCAGCCACAATGCCGCATTCCAAAACATAGGTTTGGCCGTCAAATTCCTTGGTCTCTTTGCCCTCGGCAATCACAGTGCCCACACCCGTCTTGGTGTAGAATCCAGCAATGCCAGCACCGCCTGCACGCATACGCTCGGCCAAGGTGCCTTGCGGGTTAAATTCCACTTCCAATTCCTTTGACAAGAATTGACGCATAAATTCTGCATTTTCGCCGACGTAGGAAGACATCATTTTTTTGATCTGCTTGGTGTCCAAAAGCTGGCCCAATCCAAAACCATCAACGCCACAATTGTTGGAAGCAATGGTTAGGTTTTTGGTGCCAGCCTTCTTGATTGCTGCAATCAGAAGCTCCGGAATGCCGCATAATCCAAAACCACCAGCGGCAATCAACATGCCATCAAACAAGGCACCTTCCAGAGCGGCATCAGCGTCTTTGAATATTTTTTTCATACTTAATGTCCAAGAATTTTGTTGAAGGCTTTACCTAAATCATTTTCTGCAAAAAATGAAGGGTTGAAAGCATGGTCTCCGAGCCGAAAAGCTCGTTGGGTTTACCAGTTGCGACAAATCTATGACTTGGTCGTTCTACGAAAGCCACTCCACCGGAACTTTCAAAACATTTGCAAGTTTTCCAATGGTCTCCGGCGTTCCAATACGGCGACCGCTTTCCAGATCGGATAAATAGCCTTGGCCAATGCCAGTTTTGAATTCGATGTGTAACTGGGTTAAATCGCGCCATTTGCGAATTGCTCTTAGTCGGCTGTCACCGCGAAGTATTGCCGCGCCAACGGCCTCTGGCAAAACAATCCCTCTGGCTTCCAATTCGGCTTTTCTTGCATCATAGATCGCAATATCTTCTGCATCTTCCTCTTCCCGGTCGGCATGGCCAAGAAGCGCCTCATATTCTGCGCGGGGCAGCACGACCAGTTCTTCTCCGTTGGCGGTGCGAATAATTTGTGGTGCGCTCATCGTTTATCTCCTTTTGTAGGTTGTCGTCTCGCGGCGACCTACATAAATCGCCAAGATTGTGGTTGCATCTTCATCGAAAATCACACGGTAGCTGCCAATTCGAAGGCGGAAACCCTCACGGCCCTGCAAATGTTTCACGTCGCCTTGACCTGTCATGGCATAACGGTGAAGCCCTGACTCAATTTGTTCGCGCCCATCCCGAGGAAGTGCATCAAGATCTTTCGCAGCACTTAAAGTCAGAATGATAGTTTTCATGAGCGATATTATCGCTTTCTTCACTGGATTGTCAAGCGATAGTATCGCACGTTATTAATATTTATTACCTTCGACAATAATAAATTGGCGGAGAGGGGGATTCGAACCCTGATAGGCTTCGACCTATGCCGCATTTCGAGTGCGGTGCGATCGACCACTCTGCCACCTCCTCACTTTTGAGGTCGTGTTTGGTCGGGGCGTTTCAGTAGCCAGTTGCGAAACGCCTGCCAACCCCAAAATCATGCGGTTTTACTTGAAAGTTGACTTGATTTTCAACTTAAATTGGGGCTAGTCTCATCTAACGGAGCCGGTAGCACATTGAAATCTGAGAATTACTATGTGATTTTAGGAGTGCGTGATGACGCCGATGAAGTAGTAATTTCCGCTGCATATCGCGCTTTAGCGAAAAAATATCATCCCGATACTAGCAGTTCAAAAGGCAATAGAAGCACTAACCAGTTCCGCCTTGTTCAGCAAGCATACGATGTTCTAGGGGACCATGATAAAAGGAAAGCATACGATGAAAAGGTAACATCCGAGCATCATCGTAAGAGTGGGAACGCCGACACTGGCGACAAAGAAAAGCGAAGCTCAAAAACTGGGTTCAATGAGGAAAAGCCACAACCCGCTAAATCTCAAGCAGAAGCTGCCAGTCAAAAGCGCGTGATTTTACAAAATTACTTTAAACGGTACTCTGGTTTGACAGTGATTGCTTGTTTAGTTGGCGTAACAATTGTGTGGGCCTTTTATCAGTCGAAAAATAATGCTGTTGGCTATACAGCACACCAATTTCTATCCCAAACTGAAACGCCTAAAGTTAATAGCAATGCTGAAGTTACCGATATTGCTCCAATCGACCACGGGAAAGACATTTATGGTCGTGATTATCCCTCTGTGAATTCGATTGGAAAAGGCGATTCGAAAACACAAGTTGTTGGAAAGAATATTCAAGATTTATACGGTCGGGACCAACCCTACATTAACTCGTCAGGGAAAGGGGAGCTATCTTTGAAGGCTGAGAATGGTGCTGCTCCGCTAAAATGTAAGCTCTATATTGCGAGGGTTGTTGGCAATATCGTTATTGAACAAAACAATAGAACTGAGGATGTATTGTGTCTTGAAAAGCTTCGATATGATGAGAGCGCCGGAAAAGGAATAATTAGTCCTGAGTTAGAACCTCAGAAATTGGATCAGGTAGACGCCATGAGTTCAGTATCGGGAGACGCCCAAAAGAGCCAATAAAAGTCAGTTACTTTTTTTATAGAGTCAAATGAGAAATTCGGATCGTGCAGTTCGTCCAAGCCTACTCTCCAGAACAAGTTGTGGGGCACGCTGTGGGGCTTCGTTAAGCGTAAGGTAAAATAATTTATTTATTTCATAGGCTTATAACAATTAAATGGCGGAGAGGGGGGGATTCGAACCCCCGATACGCTTTTACACGTATAACGCTTTAGCAAAGCGCCGCTATCGACCACTCAGCCACCTCTCCGAATTGAGATTTCCGAGGCAAACGCGCGTTCGCCAAAGTGCAAGGCGGATTTCCTACGCTCCGGATTTCCTACGCTCCATGCTAATAACGCTGCGCGACCGCTTCGCGTCACCGCCCTCAGCGATCATTTCGCGCCGATGCTGGCTCCCGATTCCGGCCCCATCGTCTCGCGCTCGATTTCCTGCGCCTTCTTCAGGCCGTGGGCGCTCGATTTACCCGTGAGTTTCACACACGCCCGATCCACCAGGATGTAAACAATCGGGATGACGAAGAGCGTCATGAACGTCGCGAGGCTCAGACCGCCGACCACCACGATGCCCATCGGATTGCGGGTCTCGGCCCCGGCGCCGCGGGCGAAGGCGATGGGCACCGCACCGAGCACCGTCGCGATCGCCGTCATGAGGATCGGCCGGAATCGCACCGTCGCGGCCTCGTAGGCGGCGTCGAAGGCGCTGCGGCCCTCAAGTTGGAGCTGGTTGGCAAATTCGACGATAAGAATGCCGTTCTTCGCCACGAGGCCGATGAGCATAATCAACCCAAAGCGCGAATAGATGTTGTC
>JAYTUV010000005.1:0-39618 GCA_043744395.1 Aestuariivirga sp. | reverse complement strand
TGTCTTGACCGTCATAAATATCTTGATCGTCACCATAAACATCATAGCCGCCGCCGCGTTCGGGTGGCAGCGCCTCCCACCAAAACAGGCGGCGCGCCTCGGCCTGCGAGGACATCAGTGTTAAGCTGAGTACACTTGAAAAGACTGCAGCTGAAACGAATTTTGAGACCATTTTGCCCTCACTCAAAAACATTGAATATGCTTAGGTAATAATCATAGCATAAAAACGGCATCATTACGGCAAATACAAAACAGCGGCGGATTAACAATCGCGCCGCTGTTTTTGAGCTATTGAGTTTAGTAGGCTTCATCCACCGAAATGATGCGGCCGCGCGAGCTGACGCGGATTTCATATTGTTCGCCATTGCGGCGCGCTTGGTAAGCATAGACTGGTGCTGAGCAATCGAAAGCTTGAACGCTACGGTAGCCCGCATTACGAACAATATTTGCACCTGTAGAGCAGCTTACGCCATAGTTGCGCACGACCGGGCGATAGTCATTCCAGTGAGGGCGGCGGCGATGAGGGCGGTAATCACCGTCAAATCCATCGTCATAAATGCCGTAACCTGGTCCGAAGCCTTGGTCAAATCCACCGCCGA
This sequence comes from Aestuariivirga sp., assembly GCA_043744395.1. GTDB lineage: Bacteria > Pseudomonadota > Alphaproteobacteria > Rhizobiales > Aestuariivirgaceae > Aestuariivirga. The sequence goes on along the minus strand of JAYTUV010000005.1, from coordinate 39,019 downwards.
AGCCAAAACCAAAACCAATTGTAACATTTGGATCGGCTTTGGCAGGCACGGATGCAAGTGTAACCACTGAAACAATTGCGGCAGCGGCGATAATGAATTTCTTTAACATGGCATTCTCCTATTTGGATCAGTGATCCGAAAGTGACGGCCCCCAAGCCATCTTGTTCTCGGGTATAGTCCGCGCAAGTTGAACGTAACCCGAAGGTCTCGTTCATCTGGTGTTCATATTCGCGCGAGACGGACTTGAAATGGCAAAAGCCGTTCCTAAATATTGTTGGTGGATGCCATAACGGGTTCACAAAACGTAAAAGTCACTATTGCTTTCAGGAGAATTTGACATGTTTGATTATACCCCCCTCTATCGTTCGTCCGTTGGTTTTGACCGCCTGTTCCGCATGTTGGACGAGGCCGCCAGCGTGGAGCCAACCACCTATCCACCCTATAACATCGAGCGCGTTGGCGACGATGAATACCGCATTACCATCGCGATTGCTGGCTTTGGCCCGCAGGATGTGAACATTGAGGCCAAGGGTAACACTTTGACTGTGAGCGGCAAGAAAGCTGACAAGCAACAATCAGGTGAGGTCTTGCACCAAGGCATTGCGGCGCGTGGTTTTGAACGCCGTTTCCAGCTGGCCGATCATGTGGAAGTGAAGGGTGCTGATATGGACAATGGTTTGCTCCATATCGCATTGAAGCGCGAAGTGCCTGAAGCTTTGAAGCCACGGCAGATTCCGATTGGGTCTGCTCATAAGTTAAAGGCGATTGATAGCAAGGCTGCTTAAAATTGAAGAGGGGCGTTGTTGAAGGACAACGCCCTTATTTTACAACCGCTGCATTAGCCTTCGCGAAAGTGCTGATGATAATAATCAAAGCTGTTGATGCTACGATAACGCATGCGCCAAACACTGCGCTCAGTGAATAATGCTGTGCGAGAAATCCAAGAACCCAAGGCAGGATAATGCGCGGCAAGCCGCCGACCATTGACACGTAGCCCAACGCCGCGGCACGTGCCTCTGGTACTAATTTAGCACTCAAAGAAAACAGGCATGGGAACACGATTGAAAGCCCTGCGCCAACAGCAGCGAAGGCGATAACTGAAATCCAGAATCCAGGTGCCAAACTTAAAACGGCTAAGCCTGCAATTCCAAAAGAGAGTGAAGTGACCATGGTGCGTTGATCGCCGAAACGAGCGCGCAAACCGTCGCCAGCCATGCGCATGGAGCCGCTGCAAATGCCGTAGAAGGCCAAGCCTAACCCTGAATAAGCGGCCAGTTGCGGCGCAATTGATTCCAACAACTGACCTGCCCATTGAATTGATGCCACCTCGCAAGTCACGTTTAAGCCTGCGGCGATACCGACGAAGGTTAGAATTTTGCGCGGCAAGATAACTTTCTTTGGATTTTCTTGGTGGCGCGCCACTGGCCGATGCGGGATGGTTTTGTAAACCGCAAAAATAGCAAATAAAATGCAGGGCACTGAAACGATGCCCGCAGCCCATGGGCCATACCATGTTGAAACCAAACTGCTGCAGAGGCCAGCAATAGCAATGCCAAACATGGCGCTGCCGTGGAAGGAACTGAAGATTGGTTTGCCAACGTCTTGCTCCACAAAAGAAGCTTCTGCATTCATGAAAATATCAGTAGTGCCGAGGATGAAGCTGAACAAAATGACGGACAGGCCGTAGCTGAGCGGTGAGCCAACGATCAAAGTATACCAAAGCGAAAATAGACCTAACGGCAACATGAGCAACAGCATGGTGCGGTGATCCGCGTGACGGTTAACCAAGCCTCCCAGCGACAAGGCTGTAATATTAGCCAGCATACCAAGGCCGCCCATAAAGCCAAAGGCTTCGCGCGAAACCGCAGCTTGCTTTACGAGAACTGGGAATGACCCCGCATTGCTTCCGACCAATGTGCCAAAGGCAGCAAAGACGATCAGGATCGTGAGACGTGGGGTTAGTTTGAACACTGTTTAACCGCGGCCTACCAATGGCATTTTGGTGGCCATAACTGTCATGGTGAGAACATTAGAATCTAAAGGCAGAGAAGCCATGAAAACGATGGAACGAGCGACGTCTTCAACATCCATGGTTGGTTCTGGCATGATGGTGCCATTGGCCTGAGGAACGCCGCCACTCATACGTGCTGTCATATCTGACGCTGCATTGCCGATGTCGATTTGACCGCAGGCGATGTTATATTTGCGGCCATCAAGCGATGTGGATTTGGTGAGGCCAGTGATGGCGTGTTTGGTTGAGGTATAGGGTGATGAGTTAGGTCTTGGGGCATGAGCCGAGATCGAACCGTTGTTGATGATGCGACCACCCGCGGGGGTTTGTGCTTTCATGATTTTGAAGGCCTGCTGGGTGCAGAGGAATGCACCTGTGAGATTTGTGTTCACCACATTTTGCCATTGCTCGAACGTTAGGTCTTCCAACATTATCGTTCCGGGTGCGCCTGTGCCGGCATTGTTAAACAATACATCAAGACGCCCGAATTTTTTTTGTGTCGCTTGAAAGAGTGCGGCAACTGAATCAGGATTGGTGATGTCGGTAGCCACACACAGAGTTTCACCTGTCATCGTTGCGGCTACGGCTTCCAGTGCATCTGCGCGGCGGCCCGCCAGAACCACGGCATAGCCTGCTTTGCCAAGGGCTATTGCGCAAGCTTTGCCAATGCCAGATCCGGCACCTGTCACCAATGCAACTTTCATGATTATCCTTTTGCGCGTTTCCAAGCTGAAACCAGACTATGCGCTGATTCACTGATTTTGGCCATGCTCATGCCCTGCTTATAGAGACTGGAACCTATGCCAAAACCTGATGCTCCAGCGGAAAGCCAATCGCCCATGTTTTCGGGGGTCACACCACCAACGGCATAGATTTTTACATGTTTAGGTAGGACGGCCTTCCATGCTTTGATTGTGGCTGGGCTGGCCACTTCGGCTGGAAAGAGTTTTAGATGTTTCGCACCAGCGCGAATGGCGGCAAAAGCCTCAGTTGGGGTGAACACACCGGGCAGGGGTTCTAACCCTAAATCTTTAGCCCGCTCGATGACGGCTTCGTTGCAGTCTGGCGAAACTGAAATTTGACCGCCATGGGCGTTTAGAATATTCACATCTTGTACGGAAAGCACAGTGCCTGCGCCCACAATCATTTTACCAGTAAAGGCTTTCGACAGCATTTCAATTGAAAGAAAAGGCTCTGGCGAATTCAGCGGCACTTCAACCACGCGAATGCCCGCATCATAAAGTGTTTGTGTGACGGCGACCACTTCGACTGGTGTTACGCCGCGCAGAATAGCGATGATGCCACATGTTTCTAATGCATCCTCAAGTGTCATCATATTATCCCCGCTTGTTTGGCAATGAGCGCTTCGCCTTTGACAATTGAAAGTGGATCACCATAATCCACATCCAGCCCTGCAATTTTCATAGCACGCATATAGCGCATCCCGATATTGGGCGAGGCCAGCACCACATATCTGGCCGAACGATCATTGCTCAATGTGGCGTGGGCCACTTCAGTGCCGATTATGATCCCAGATAAGTAAGATGAAAGTTGTTCTGGTTTCAAAGCATCAAAAAGACCGAGACTGCGCACTGAGAACAGCGAATGCAACATGCCTGCTGGATCAGCAAAAGCTTTTTCGACACCTTGATTGAATGCAGCCTCATCATCGGCATCATCTTTCATCAAGCGGCCTAAGATAGAATGGTTGCGCATCAAGGAGAATGTTTCGCCCGTGATGTAAGTCGCAAAATTCGTGATACGGTTACCCGTCACATCAATCCATTTGCTGTGCGTGCCAGGCGTAACAAAATGATGTGCGCCTGTGTCCAAGCTCCCAAACACTTGCACTTCTTCGCTGCGCATGACGTCATGGCCTATGGTTGCACTTTTCAAGTGTAGGCCTGTGATAAAGTGGATCACCCTTCCTGAACTGGTTTTATACTCGTGAATGGCTTTTGCCAAATCCGCGGCACTTGCAGGACAATCAATATAGGGCCGTTCGATCCAGCCTTGTCTTGAGGTGATCATGCCGGATGTGACAACGGGCAAGGATTTATCCCAACTCCCGATATGGCTTTCGAGTGCGGCTTCAAACGCGCCATCTTTAACGGCCAGAATGCCTTCAGCATCGGCGAACTGGTTGATCACCTTGCTATGTGCGTCCACATGATAGGCGCGGAATGATGTGGTGCCCCAATCAAGGGCGATGAAGGGTTTGGTCACAGGGCTTTAACACCATTTGGTCTGAAGGTTTGTTTCATGGCTTTGAGCGGATTGCGCAGGGCAGCACCAAAAGGCTTGGCTTCAATTTCAAACACGTCACCATCCTGCGTTTGAAAACCATCGACGATGCTGAGTGTGGCAGTGCCAAAGAAATGAATATGCACATCGCCCGGCACGCGGAAGCTGTCATATTTAAAATGATGATATTCGAGATTGGCAATGGTGTGGGACATGTTGGCCTCGCCCGTGAGGAATGGCTTTTGCCAAACGATTTGGCCTTTGCGGAGAATTTTGCTGGTGCCTTCAATGCTGGCGGGAATTGCCCCTGAAATCATTTCTGGGCCAATTGAGCAATGGCGTAATTTGGAATGGGCGAGAAGCAAATAATTTTGACGTTCGGTGATGTGATCAGAATATTCATTGCCAATGGCAAAACCCAGCCGCACGGGTTTGCCCTTTGCGTCAATCATATAAAGTCCAGCAAGCTCTGGCTCTTCGCCGCCATCCAAGGCAAATGAGGGTTGTGGCAATGCAGCGCCGGGCGGCACCAGCCAGCGGCCATCGCCTTTATAAAACCATTCAGGCTGAACGCCTGCTTGGCCTTTGGTGGGTTTGCCGCCTTCAAGGCCCGCTTTAAACATTTTGAGTGAATCTGTAAGCGCTGCTTCTCCGCCGCCCAGTTTTTGGTGCATGGAGTCACGCGCAGATGCTGACCCTAAATGCGTGAGACCTGTTCCGGTTATTATGCAATGTACGGCATCATCATGGGTGAGGGGCGGCAGCACACGCTTTTCTTTCAGCAAAGCCTTATAGTCTTCCATCGTTGTTGTTGCCAGTGTTTTGGCCGTGGCGTTGAGGGATTTGCCATATTTAAGGGCGCGTGTTGCAAGTGCCGTCATTCGGTCAACGCTTTTCAGCTTGATGATTTTGCCGCCGCTGACGAGGCCGACAGCGCGTTTGTTTTTGGCATCGACAAATTGAATGAGGTTCATTTTAGGCAACTCCCATGATTTGTCATACAATTAGATGACGAAACGGTGTTTGGCAAAACCTTTTACATATGGATCAAAACAGAAAACGCCCCCTTGCAATGGATAGCGCTGCAACACATCGTCAGCCACATGGGCTTTTGAGGATGTCACATACATGGTGTCGAGGTTTGGTCCTCCAAAGCACACGCAAGTTGGCCTTGTTGCTGGCATCTCGACAACGCGGTCAATCCGGCCTTTTGGGTCAATCCGTAGAACGCATGACCCATCCCAACGGGCCGACCAAAGGAAGCCCTGGCTATCAACTGTTGCGCCGTCGGGGTAGCCGTGATCTTTCGTTTCGTTGTGAACGCGCTTGTTCGACAAGCCGCCTGTGCTCAGATCAAAGTCAAAAGCCCAAATGATTTGGGCGCGAGAATCTGAGAAATAGAAAACCGTGTTGTCAGGTGACCAGCACGGGCCGTTGGAAACGCCGATGTCATGAAACATTTGAGTGGAGGTGCCGTCTTTCTCAACACGGTAGAGCACGCCAGAATTTCGCGTTATGGCCAAGTCTTCGCCTTTAGGGCCAATGTTCTGCTGCATTGTGCCAAACCAAAAGCGACCTGCGGCATCGGCTGCGCCATCATTGCCTCGATTACCTTCGGTGTTTTCAGGTTGGGCGAATTCTGTGAGTGCACCTGTGGCTGGATTGAAATGATACAGCCCATGCTCACCACCCACCAGTAACGTGCCATCTGGCTTCATGGCCATTGCCGTTAGAATCACGTTGAACAACCAGCTGCGATGAGCGCCCGTTGCGGGGTCGAGTTTATGGATGCGCGAAGGCCGCGCAATATCCAGCCACCACAGCACCTGTTCTTTTTCATCCCACATGCAGCCTTCACCCAGGCGGTCATTGGATTTGGCGATGCAGGTAATGGGGGTTGGTCTGGACATATTATTTTCCGCTGTTTTAAGGTTGTTTAGCCGAGACTCATGGATTTTTCAAAAAAACTTGGCCTGGCCCCTTGAACATTACATTTTGTTCATTATTTAAAGAACATCAGCGCCGGGTCCCTCTGGCGTAACGTTTCTTTGCGTTGCGCGATGTCGGAGTTGATGTGAGCAACATCAAACCAAAGGGCCCAAACATGGCACTCATCGAAGCTTTCACGACCAATCAATTTTTGGGAACGCCGCTCTATTTCTGGTTTGCCTTTGTGGCGGTGGTCGTGGCGCTGTTGGTGTTTGACCTCGGTGTTCTGCACAAAAAGACTGGCGAAATCGCTGCCGCAGAAAGTTTTAAACTCTATGCTTTTTACGTGGCAATTGCTGCTGCGTTTGGCGGGTGGGTGTGGTGGGCCAGAGGTGCGCAGAGCGGGCTTGAGTTTTACACCGGCTATTTGATCGAACAATCTTTGGCGATGGATAATGTGTTTGTCATCGCCACAATTTTCACATTCCTCGCCATTCCGCGCATGTATCAACACCGCGTTCTATTTTGGGGCATACTTGGTGTGATCGTGTTCCGCGCTGTGTTGATTGGTGTCGGTGCAGCACTGGTGACATCGTTCTCTTGGGTTCTTTATTTGTTTGGCGCGTTTTTGGTCTTCACGGGGCTTAACATGTTCCGCAAACAGGATCATGCGCCAGATATCGAAAATAATTTTGCGTTGAAGTGGCTGCGCAAACGCTTTCCAATTACCAAAGAGCTGCATGGTGAAAAATTCACGGTTCAGAAGACTGATCCGGCTACAGGAAAATTGAAGACTTATCTTACGCCATTGTTGGTGGCTTTGATCTTGGTTGAGATCATTGATTTGGTTTTTGCGGTGGATTCCGTTCCCGCCGTATTTGCGGTTACGCAAGACCCATTTATTGTTTATACGTCTAACATATTTGCGATTTTAGGGTTGCGGTCGCTTTATTTTGCGCTTGCTGCAGCGATCCACCGTTTCAAATATTTGCAAACATCGCTGGCCATTATTCTCACGCTTGTCGGCATGAAGATTTTCTTGGTGCCTGTGGGTGTTAAAATTGATACTGCACTTTCACTGTTTGTAACTGTTGCGATTTTGGCAGGGGGTGTTTTATATTCCCTCTGGAAAACCCGCAATGATGAGTCGGCACAGCACCCATGAAAAAACTTGAACATGCAGTTGAAGCCATAATTTTAGCCTCGCGCTGGCTCTTGGTTGTTTTTTATCTTGGCCTAACTGGAGCACTTGGCCTGTATGCGATTTCGTTTTTGCGCAAGCTTTGGGAATATTTCAGCCATGTGATGGATTTGGACGAGACCGAAGCCATTCTCAAAATATTGAGTTTGATTGATGCCAGTTTGGTGGCCAGTCTTGTGGTGATGGTGATTATTTCTGGTTATGAAAATTTTGTGAGCAAGTTTGACAATACCGAAGGTGGCGAACTTTCTTTTCTCGGTAAAATTGATGCGAGCTCTTTGAAGATAAAAGTGGCGTCTACGATTGTTGCAATTTCATCGATTCATCTTTTGCAGATATTCCTCAATGCCGACAAATATACCGACAGCAAGATTATGTGGCTGACTATTGTGCATATGGCATTTGTGTTTTCAGCTTTGTTGCTGGCTTATATTGACCGCGTTATGACTTCGACAAAAAAAGATAAAGTGGACTCTTGATGCCCAAGACTTATCTGGGTGGTTGTCTTTGCGGACATATTCGTTTTGAAGCTTGGGGCCCTGCAGAAAAGCCACACACGTGTTCATGCAAAATGTGTCAGCGCCATTCGGGCGCGCTGACTACCACTTGGGTTGAGTTTCCCAAAACTTCGGTGAAGTGGGTGGGGCCGGGCGGTGTGCCTGCAACATATCGGTCATCTGATTATTCAAGCCGCGCCTTTTGTAAGAAGTGCGGCAGCACGCTTGGCGCGCTTGATGATAATCCGGTGGTTGCTTTGGTTTTAGGTGTGTTCGATAAGCCGAATGCCAAAGAGCTTAAACCCACCTATCATTCTTACAAAGGCGGTCGCCCTAAATGGTGGCGTGTGGACATTGGAGATTGAACTAGTTTTTCTCGCAGGTGCCATTGGTCATCGTCTCACCTGACTTAAGAGGTACGATTGAGATGACTTTTTGCAGATCAGTGTCGCATTTAAATGTTGCTGAAAGTTGGTCCGCTATTTCGCGGGCCTTTGTATTGGCATTTGGGTAAGAGCCTTCGACTTCGGCCATGTGGCAGGAATTGCTAGATTCAATTCTAGTCACAACGAGCCAGGTTTTGGTTTTTGCCGAGTCTTCAGGATCGTAAGACACTGTCCAACGCTGAATGGCTGCGATGGGTTTGCCTTTGTTCAATCGCCATTCAATGATTGTGCTTACACTGTTGAAGCCGCCAAAAGTTTGCTGGGCAGCGCAATGTTTTTGGGGTGCTTTTCCAAACGCTAATAAACTGCGAAGGTCACCTTCGGCGAAATAGATTTTCAAATTGCCATAGCCCTTGCACAGCCATGACCCGCTGTCGCCTTCACCTGCATTGCCTGCGTCAAGCTTAAGGCATTTGGCTAAGTCGAATTTTGTGTAGACACTTGAGTTTGCTGCTTCTGCCAGATTAGGAGCGGCCAGTAGTGTTAATAAAACTGCACCGCACTTTATCATCTAAATATACTTCAGCAAATAATATGCGATGAATTGCTTCAAGAATTGCAAACCAAACAACACAATCACCGGCGAGAAATCAAGTCCGCCTAAATCTGGCAAAACGCGCCGGATGGGGCCAAGCACTGGTTCAGTGAGCTTATAAAGTGCGCGTGCAATTTGGCGCACATAAGGATTGCTGTTGTTGATGATGTTAAACGAGGTCAGCCAACTGATCACAACTGTGGCCAGAATGATGTACCAGTAAATATCAATAACTTGGAAAATGAGCCAGACAAAGGGGTTCATGGTGTTCTTTCATATTGTGTTAGGGACAGATGTAATGCCGCGCGGGCAGACATGCAAGTCTGCGGTTTTTAGAGCTGAGATAGCGCCCCTTCAATATCAGCCACAAGGTCATTCACATTTTCAATACCAATTGAAAACCGCACCAAATTATCAGGTGTAAGGCTGGCCGCGCCTTCAACAGTTTTGCGGTGTTCGGCCAGGCTTTCAACGCCACCTAAGGAGGTCGCAGGTGTTACGACTTTCAGGCGGGTGCAGAATTTTTGTGACGCTGCATAATCAGCCTTCAACAAAATGCTCATCATGCCGCCATAACCATTGTTCATCTGACGTTTGGCAATATCATGGCCCTCATGGGTGCCAAGGCCCGGATACAATACTTTTTCTACTTTCGGATGGTTTGAAAAATGCCGCGCGATGGCCAGCGCATTGGCCGAGGCTTGGGCATAGCGCACATAAAGCGTGCGCATGCCGCGCATCAGCAGATAACATTCGAAGGGAGCCAATGGAGAAGATGTTTTATTGCGAACCGATAGGATTTCATCCCAGCGTGCATTTTTTTCGCGGGTCACCAATACGCCGCCCAAAACATCAGAATGGCCATTGAGATATTTAGTGACGGAGTGGAACACAATGTCCGCACCGAGCGTTAGTGGCTGGGTAGTGACGGCAGCGAGCGCTGTGGCATCAACAGCGAGGATAGCGCCAAACTTGTGCGCGGCTTTGGCAGCGGCTTCGATGTCGATGACCGTCCACATGGGGTTGGTTGGCGTTTCAATCCAGACCAAATCAGTTTTTGGTGTCAGTGATTTTTCCAGCGCTGTTCGGTCATTGGCATCAAATAAGGTCAGCGTGATGCGGCCTTTGTCACGCAGGCGTTCTAGCCAATTGCGGGTGCCGTAATACATTGAATTACAGGCCGCAACGTGGCCACCCATTGGAACAGTTTCAAGAAGAATCGTAATCGCCGACATGCCGGAAACGAAGAGCATTGCAGCCGCTCCTTTTTCCAGAGCTGCAATTGTATCCTCCGCTTGCCACACATTTGGGCTGCCGGAACGCACATAATTTTCCTTCAGCAGCGGTGCATAGTTCTCATCGCGGGCGTAGGTGGTGGACAGATAGATGGGCGGCACAACTGCGCCAGAAGCGGCGTCTACGGCGCGAAGTGCGTGGGCTGCGATTGTTTCAGGGCGATGTGTGTGATTGGACATTTGTAACTCGTTGTTGGTGGCAAATCGTCCTCTACCGCAAAGCGGGAGAGGAAAGGGGCCCATTGCAAAGCAATGGGATAGGTGAGGGGCAGTGTGAATTGCACAGGGGCCCTCATCTATCCCATCGCACTTACGTTCGATGGGCCCCTTTCTTCTCCCGCTGACGCGGGCGAAGACGAGTTACTTAAGGGTAAAGCTTAGCCTTTGTCCACGGTGACTTCTGGTCGGTGCGGCGGAACACCACGCGGTCATGCAACCTGAATGGGCGGTCATGCCAAAACTCAATGCTCAATGGCAGAATACGAAAGCCGCTCCAATGGGGCGGGCGAGGCACGTTGCCGATTGCATATTTTGCTGTGTACATGGCAACAGCTGTTGCCAAAGCCAGCGGCCCTTCAAGCGGGCGCGACTGTTGAGAAGCCCATGCGCCGATGCGGCTGTCACGCGGGCGGGAATTAAAATACTCATCGGCCTCGGCATCTGTCACTTTTTCAACCACACCCCGCACACGCACTTGGCGGCGCAAAGATTTCCAATGAAAGTTTATTGCGGCCTTCATGGCGCTTTGCACTTCTTGGCCTTTTTGGCTTTGATAGTTGGTGTAAAAAACAAAGCCGCGACCATCAAAATCTTTGAGCAAAACCATGCGCACATTGGGCAGGCCTTCTTCGTCAACGGTGGCCAAAGACATGGCATTTGGATCATTGATCTCTTTGACCTCAGCGTCCTTCAGCCATTCAGCGAACAAGTTAAAGGGATCATCCCGTTCGGTGAAACCGAAAGAGGCGGTGAGAATGCTCATATCTTTAATTGCCATGATGATGATTTAACGTTCCGAGACGGCTTTTAGATTAGCAAGGCCTTGCTCAAAATCTTTGCCCACCATTTTGTCCATGTTCATGAACATGTGCATGACTTTCATAAACAGGTTTAGGGGGCCGCGCATTTCCCAGCGGACATGGGTTGAACTACCTTGCGGGGTGAGTGCGAATTGAGTGATGTTGCTGGCCTTAAAAGGTTTCAAGAAATTGAGGTTGAGTTCAACAACTTTTGACGGTTCTGAACGGATGATTTCCATATTACCTTCGCCAACCTTTTTGTTGCCGATCCAAGAATAATATGAGCCTTTGCCACTGGCTGGGCCCTTGAAAGTTTTCTTCATTTCAAGATCCATTTTCTCCCAAGGCGACCAAGCAACCCAATTTTTAAAATCATTCAGCTGGGCAAAGACTTTTTCGGGCGGCGCTTTTATGTCTGCGCTGCGCACCAAGCTGAATGTATCTGGTTTCACGCTGGCAATATCCAAAAGTGCGATGATCAGTATAGCTATGATCACGAGTGCCGTTATCATGGTGTCCTTCCCTATTTTTTGCGTAGATAGTTTCTAAGCCCATCCAGCGTCCCCGTCCAGCCTCCACGCATGCCTGTGAGTGCGGCGAGGAATGTGGATTTTTGGATTTCATCATTGCCATCATAGTTCCAGATCACGGTGAGGTGGCTGTTGGTATCGCCTTCGGCAGCAAACAGAAAAGTTGTGTGCAATTCTTTGGGCCAAGTGGGTGCTATGGGGTGGCTTATGGTATTGCGGTTTTCATTTGAAAAGCAATTGTAATAAACCACACGCTCATTGGGCACGATTTCAATGTAATTAGCTTTGCCATAAATCACACTGCCGTCGGGCATTTGATTGCCGTAGAAAAAAATACCGCCTGGCCTGAAATCCATTTCAGCTTTGATGGACTTAGCACCTGCAGGCGAAAACCAACTCATCAGTTCATCTTTATTTGTGCAGGCTTTGTAGAGACGCTCTTTTGACACTGCGAAGCTGCGGCTGATAATGAAGGAGTCTTTCGGTGCAGCTTGTAAAATATCAACGTGCGCGGCCAAACGATCCAAATTTTGTTTCCCGCCATCGACTGCATATTGTGCAATAGCATCGCGCGCTTCAATATTTTTTTCGATCAGGCGAAGTTCGATGCGGGTTTTTTCACCTTCATCCCAGAGTTCAATTTCACCAATGAATTTATGGTCAATTTCACCTTCGCCACCATTGTCATGATCGAAGGTCAAGAGTCGTGGCGGCTCAACTGTGCGGTAAATGATGCGGTTCGGATAGTCTGTGCCATCTGGCCCGTGCATTGTGTAAAGCCATTGTCCGCCGGGCTTAACGTCCATGCTTTTGATGGTGTTCGTGAAACCATTTGGGCCCCAGAATTCGGCGATATGGTTGGGGTCAGTGAGAACTTTATAAACCAGTTCACGCGGCACATTGATAATACGCGTGGTGATGATCATTGGTCTGTCAGTTGGCAATATGGTGGTCGCAAATTCAGCCATTTTGTATTTTCCAGAGTGTAATATTTTGCAGTATGATGTGATAGTCGAGGAAATCCTACCTCTTTAATTCGTATTACAACTGTGCCAATAGCCAATTCAAGGGCTTGGGCAAATTCTGCCTCAATTTTGGGTGCAATATAAAAATGAGTGAAAACAAAGGTATAATGGCAGGTAAGCGCGGCCTGATCATGGGTGTTGCCAATAATCGGTCGATTGCCTGGGGCATTGCCAAATCTTGTGCACAGCATGGGGCTGAGCTTGCTTTCACTTATCAGGGCGATGCACTGAAAAAGCGCGTTGAACCTTTGGCTGCCGAAGTGAACTCACCCTTGGTTTTGCCTTGTGATGTAAGCGACATGGCTTCTATCGATGCTACGTTCGAGGCGATCAAGCAAAAATGGGGTTCGCTCGATTTTGTGGTTCATGCGATTGGGTTTTCGGATAAGAATGAACTCACTGGTCGCTATGTCGATACGAGCGCTGCCAATTTCACTAATACAATGTTCATCAGTGTTTACAGTTTCACAGCCGTTGCCCAACGCGCCGAAAAGATGATGCCCAATGGCGGTTCGCTTTTGACGCTGACTTACTATGGTGCTGAAAAATGGATGCCGCATTATAACGTTATGGGCGTTGCCAAGGCTGGTCTTGAAGCATCGGTTCGTTACATGGCGGCTGATTTAGGCGTTAAGAATATTCGTGTGAATGCAATTTCAGCCGGGCCGATCAAAACCTTGGCAGCTTCTGGCATTAGCGACTTTCGTTATATTTTGAAATGGAATGAATATAATTCGCCACTGCGCCGCACGGTGACCACTGAGGAAGTGGGTGATGCTGGTATGTATTTCCTGTCAGATTTATCGCGCGGTGTGACGGGCGAAATTCATCATGTGGATTCAGGCTATCATGTGGTGGGTATGAAGAACCCTGATGCGCCCGATATGTCGGTTGATAATGCCCCCGAATAAAAATCTCCCCACAATCTATTTTATTCGTCACGGCGAAACGGATTGGAATAAGCAAGGGCGAATTCAAGGTTCTATTGAGACTGATTTGAACGCACATGGCCAACAACAGGCGCAAGATGTGGCGCGAGCCTTACTTGATAAGCGAGAAGAATTGTTTGGTTATCAATATGTGTGTTCGCCGCAAAGGCGGGCACAGCAGACGATGGGTTATATTACTTCCGCACTTGGCGTTTCGATGGATCAGGTGAAAACTGAGCCTCGTGTGCGTGAGCTTGGCTTTGGCATTTGGGAGGGGAAACCTTTTTGGGAGTTGAAAGACTCGCCCGTTTATCCCGCTGATGCTGAGGGCAAATATTATTGGCGGGCGGGCGGTGGCGAAAGCTATGAGGATGGTGTTGCACGGGTGCATGATTGGCTTTCAACTTTAATGCAGCCGACACTTGTTGTTGCGCATGGTGCTGTTGGGCGGTGTTTGATGGGATATGTGGCGGGCTTGAAGCCAGAAGCCTTAGTGCAGCTAAAAACGCCACAAGGCTGTTATTGCCGGCTGCATAACGGTCAGATTGATTGGTTTGACGCGAGTCATAATCAAGTTTAGATTTAACCGAGACTATTAATATGCCGTCATCCCGACGAAAGTCGGGATCCAGACTTTCCGCGGGCGCAATCGTTTAGAATTCAATATGTGGCCCCTGGATTCCGGCTTTCGCCGGAATGACGGTTTTAGAAAGTGTATTTACAAAAATGTCACATAACACATTCGGCCATCTTTTTCGGGTTACTACATATGGTGAAAGCCATGGGCCAGCCATTGGCTGTGTGGTCGACGGATGTCCTCCCGGAATCGCGTTGACGGCAGATGACATTCAGGTGTTTCTTGATAAGCGCAAACCCGGCACATCGCGCTTTACAACGCAGCGGCAGGAAGCTGATTTAATCAAAATCCTCTCTGGTGTGTTTGAAGATGAGCGCACGGGTGGCCCGCGTACCACGGGTGCTCCGATTATGTTGCAGATTGAAAACACGGATCAGCGTTCTAAAGACTATTCCGAAATTCGTGACATGTTTCGCCCGGGTCATGCTGATCTGACCTATCAAGCCAAATATGGCATTCGGGATTATCGTGGTGGTGGGCGTTCATCGGCGCGCGAAACGGCTTCGCGGGTTGCCGCTGGAGCTGTGGCGCGGAAAATTATTCCGGGCGTTACTATACGCGGCTGCATGATCCAGATGGGCGACCAAAAGATTGATAATAAAAATTGGGATTGGGCCGAGGTGGAGCGCAATCCGTTTTTCTGCCCTGATGCAGTGGCTGCCAAACATTGGGAAACCTATCTCGACGGTATTCGAAAATCGGGTTCTTCAATTGGGGCGATTGTTGAGGTAACGGCATCAGGCGTTCCCGCTGGCTGGGGTGCGCCATTATATGCGAAGCTCGATTCCGAATTGGCTTCAGCGATGATGAGCATCAATGCTGTAAAGGGTGTTGAGATTGGTGCAGGATTTGCGTCTGCTGCTTTGCACGGCGAGGACAATGCAGACGAAATTCGGATGCGCCATGGCAAGCCGGAATTTATGTCAAACCACGCAGGCGGCATTTTGGGTGGCATATCAACAGGGCAAGATATTGTGGTGCGCTTTGCTGTGAAGCCAACATCTTCAATTTTGACTTCACGAAAAACAGTCACGGCGCAAGGCACTGATGCCGACATAATTACCAAGGGTCGGCATGATCCGTGTGTGGGCATTCGTGCTGTGCCAGTGGGTGAAGCGATGATGGCATGTGTGTTAGCGGATCAGTTTTTGCGACATCGCGGTCAAGTGGGCACACCATAACAAAAACCTGCTGACAACTTGCTATTAATCGAGCATTATGACGCGGGGGCATATTTTGAGGATTTCAAACTATGCGCAAAATTTTAGCTCTTCTCTCCGCTGTTGTGGCTTTCATCGTATTTGATTCCGGCGCTGCTTTTGCCCAATATTGTGAAGGCACGGTGCATGGGCTTTCGGGTCGTTATAACCCGCGCACTGGCTCAGGCTTTCTGGCGGTTCGCGCGGGGCCAAAGCGTGCTGCAACACAAGTTGGCGAATTGTTCAATGGTGACACGGTTGAGGTTTTCGATCGCCGTGGCAATTGGTACAAGGTTGCTTCAACAACTGATGCGAACAATGAAGGTTGGGTTAGTGCGCGCTATCTGCGCAACGATTGCAGGTATTGATGTGAGGCTGGGGTTGCTTAAATCCATCCTGTAATTTTACAAATTCAAATCCATCGGTTTTGAGTTTGAGGATGCCTTCAACCACGCCTACTCCCGCAGGCTTGGTCGGCTGGTTGATGTGGGCGATGATGACATCACCATCTTTGGCGGAGCTAAAGGTGGTTGCTGTTCTTCTTGTCGAGAAACTGGCTCCGCCATCTCCGTGAACAGAGTATCCGGCGAGTTTGTAGTCCATTTCGGCAATGATTTTTTCGGCGGACATTGAATAGAGGCCCGTTGCGCCGCGAAACCATTTTGGTTTTTTTCCAAACGCGATCTCTATCGCTTTTGCGCCGCCCTCAATTTCAGCTCGAACGGCTTCGGGCGAACCTGCTGCTTCCAACCCAAATACTTTGGTTGGAAAATCGACAATTGGAATATGTTTGGCACCGTGGTTTTCGATTTCGAATAAATCGGCATTCGCCTTAATCTCGGCGACCGCTTGCGGATTGCGTTTGATCCAGCGCGCGGTCACAAAAATTGTGGCGCGAATTTTGTTTTCAATGAGCGTTTGCAATATGCGTTCGTCGGTCTTGCCCATACAAGCATCAAATGTTAGCGCAACACGAGGTGGCTCATTTGGCAGGGTGCTCAATCGCAGTTCAGGCTCCTGTAAAGGTTGGCCTAAAGCTGTGGAAAACGACAAAGCAAGCAGAGCCGCCGCAATAATTAAATGTGATTTCATAGCCCTGCTGTTAGACGGAATTTATGAAGAAACTAAGGGAGAAACAGTTTTCAAGTTTTACTTTAAGTGCTTATGCATTAAAGTGAATTGATCAGAGCGCTCTTTTCAAGAATGCTTCTAAGATGTTGATTCTGGAGTATTAAAACTTGAAAACACGTGCTGCTGTTGCTTTTGAAGCTGGGAAACCACTTGAAATTATTGAAATAGATTTGGAAGGCCCGCGCGAAGGTGAGGTTTTGGTTGAAATCAAAGCCACGGGCGTATGCCACACCGATGAGTTTACGATTTCTGGTTCTGATCCTGAAGGATTGTTTCCAGCAATCATGGGCCATGAAGGTGCTGGTATTGTTGTGGATGTTGGGTCCGGGGTTAAGTCTCTCAAAAAAGGCGATCATGTTATTCCGCTCTACACGCCTGAATGCCGTGAGTGCGATTATTGCCTGAACCCGAAAACCAATCTCTGCCAAAAAATTAGAACCACGCAAGGCAAAGGACTGATGCCGGATGGAACGTCGCGCTTTTCTTATAAAGGCCAGATGATCCATCACTATATGGGTTGCTCGACGTTTTCAAACTACACGGTATTGCCAGAAATTGCTTTGGCCAAGGTGCGCAGCGATGCGCCATTTGACAAGATTTGTTACATTGGTTGTGGCGTGACGACGGGTGTTGGTGCGGTGATCAACACGGCCAAAGTTGAGATTGGTTCTACGGCGATTGTGTTTGGCTTAGGCGGGATTGGCCTGAACGTGATCCAAGGTTTGCGTCTTGCGGGTGCGCGGCAAATTGTTGGCGTTGATATGAATGACGACAAGGAAACTTGGGGCCGAAAATTTGGCATGACGCATTTTGTAAACCCGTCTAAAGTTTCGGGCGATATGGTGGCGCATTTGGTGGAGCTTACAGGTGGTGGAGCTTACAGGTGGTGGTGCTGACTATACATTCGAGTGCATTGGCAATGTGAAGGTGATGCGTATTGCGCTTGAGGCCGCGCATAAGGGCTGGGGGCAATCGATCATTATTGGTGTGGCGGGTGCCGGCCAAGAAATTTCGACGAGGCCGTTCCAATTAGTGACAGGCCGTTCATGGCGCGGCACGGCGTTTGGCGGTGCGCGCGGACGCACGGATGTGCCCAAGATTGTTGACTGGTATATGGAAGGCAAAATTGAGATTGATCCAATGATCACGCATATCTTGCCGCTGGAAAAAATAAATGATGCATTTGATTTGATGCACAAGGGCGAATCTATTCGGAGCGTGGTTGTTTTTTAACTAAAAAAGGGACGGAGTTTATCCGCCCCTCAATCTCATTTCGGCCAGTTATGGCGCTTCATAAACATCCACAATTCTGCCGCGCATGTTCACGACCACGCCGTAAACTTCACCGTGCCGCATTGCCATGTAAGTAAATTTGCGACCGGAACAATCAACTGGGCGTACCCGGCGGTAGCCGCTATGGCGCACAATGCTGCGGCCTTGGCCACAGGTAATTCTGTATGGGCGATTTTGGCCAAAGTCATCGCAAATTCTTGGGTCATTGCACTCTGTTGTTTGCGGTGGAGGTGGAGGTGGAGGAGGTGGATTGCAGCCTGCAACACCGCAGCCAGGAGGTTGGTGATTAGGGGGAGGGGGTGGCACGACAACCTGCACTTCGGGCCCAACACAATTGCCGCCTTGCGAAGCTGGGCAACGATGATCGCGAATGTTTTGAGGCGTGCGATGATCCCGAATATTTGATGGATCAACAACACACACACCGCCTGGAGCATTTGATGGGTCACAGCCCATAACCTGGCGTAACGGCTTTGCATCGACGGACATGAAGGCAGCAGATGAAGCTAATAATAACGCTGCAATTAATATGGATTTCTTGAACATGGTCGTCTCCTGACTTTTGCTTTTGAAAACGGCCACATTGACCATTCGTTGTTTTCAACTTGCAGGTATGAGATTGAACGCAGTCAGAACACTGCGTTCATCGGGCGTTCATCTCACGTATTAGTTTCCAGCCGAAGCGACTTGATTGTTTTTGATCCCGGCCCGCAAAGCCAAAACGCCAGCTGCTGCTATAAGTGCCATGCCGATGAAAGTTGTGAGGCGCGGGATTTCGCCGAAGAAGGCAAATCCAAACACCACGGCCCAGATCATTCCGGTATATTCAAAGGGCGTTACAATGTTAGCTTGGCCTTTGCGGTAGGCATGGGTGAGCAGCGTCATGCCTATGGCAGCGATGACACCACACGCACCCATCAACATCAGGTCATGGTTGTTTGGCCAGTCCCACTCACGAAACAAAAAATCCAAACTGGGATGGCCCGGTGGTTTGATGCCCGACAGGGCAACAATTCCGGCGAAAGTGGATGCGCCGATGCCGTAAACAATATTTTGGTAAAACGACATGACCGAAGAGGGTGTTTGGCTGCCATGTTTGCGGGCCAAAATCATCGACAATGCGTAGGTTCCAGCACTGATTAAACTGAGCAATGCTGCGGGATTAAACAATGCGCTGCCCGGCTGCAAAATGATGAATACACCCACCAATCCAATGGCGACGGCACCCCAAGCAAGGCCTGTCACCTTTTCTCCCAGCATTGGCCCCGACATGATGGTAACCAGCAATGGCACCGTGAAGAACAATGCAATCGCTTCAGCCAGCGGTAAGGCCGGAAAGGCCATGAAATAGCTGGTATAGGCGCATAGCAATATGCAGCCGCGCAAAACCAGTATGGGCCATTGCTTCGTGAGGAGACCTTTGAGGCCGCATTCAAAATGCACCATGGCCAGCAACACAGGAAAGGCCACAACAGCACGCACGAAAATCGCCAGTGTCACCGCGTGTTGCCCGCTGATCGATTTGATAATCGCGTCCTGCGTAGAGAATATGAAGATGCCAAGGATGAGCGAGAGAATGCCGATCAGGTTGTTGCGGTTTGAAGGATTCGACATGGGATTGGGTTTAATTGAGTTGGAAGGTAAAGCAATGTGGAAGGTTGGGGTTAGTGGTGTGACATTCCTGACGCCCGACGGTCACGCTTGAAATTTTTGAAATTGTGTGTAGAGTATTGTGTGGAGGCCTACACATGACAACAAATCTTGCACTTGATCCCAAACTTTTAGATCGCGCGTTAGAGGTCAGCGGGCAGAAAACCAAGAAGGCAACGGTCACACTCGCATTGGAAGAGTTCATTGCAAAGCGCAGTCAAAAAAACATGCTTGATCTTATGGGCAAACTTGAATGGGATGAAAGTTTCGATTACAAGGTTGATCGCTCGCGCTGATGGCTTTTTTTGTTGATACAACAGTCTGGTCGCTCGCCTTGCGTCGTGACGTAGTTGTTGATGTGCCCGAAGTGAAAGTGCTGAAAGAGGCTCTTACCGAAGGAGGTCAGATCGTCACCACAGGTTTAGTCATGCAAGAGCTGTTACAAGGTTTTATCGGCCCCAAAGCCAAAGCGGATATCATCGATCGCTTCGCCACAATTCCACTTATTGCTCCTGATCGAGCAGATCACATCGCAGCTGCCGAACTGCGCAACACTTGTCGAAGGGTAGGCGTGCAGGTCGGAACAGTGGATGCGATAATAGCGCAACTCTGCATCCGACATAAGTTGAGCTTGCTATCGACGGACAATGATTTTAGAAATATGGCGAAACATACGGATTTGAGAGTGTGGTTGGTGAGCTGAATTCTATTTTCCAGTCCATATCCCTACAGCTCCGTCATTCCCGCCAAGGCGAGGATCTGCGCTTTACCAAAGAACAAAGATCGCCGCCTTCGAAGGGGTGGTGCTGCTACGATTAGTAAATTCAATTAGGTTTTTAAAAGTCCCTCGAAAAGTGCGACAAAGGTAACTAGTAAAGTTAGAACCGTCCACAACTGAGTTCTATTTACTGCGTCCCAGCCCGCTCCACTAAGTCTATAAATGGGAGATTTTTCGCTAAATAGTTTTCCTTGCGGCAGCTTCAAATCCTTATCTAAATAATGTGTAGGAACATCGGTGTGATACGGTTCGACCCAACCTCGCAAAAGGCATGTCAAAAGCGCACAGTCACTATTTTCTGACTTTTCAACCGCATTATCAATTAACCAAACTCCGCCTTTAAGCACTGCCCTGACTCGCTGTTTGGATAGTTTCCTGAGAACTCGACGGATTTGATTTTCATTTTTTTAGTTTTCAAAAAATGTTTTCATCAATTCCCCACAATCGCCGATTCCAAAATATCCATGCCTTCCTTCAACACCATCTCAGATGCGGTGAGCGGTGTGAGCAGGCGCACTACGTCGCCGTAAACGCCGCAGGTCAAAATCAGCAATCCGCGCTCCAAGCATTTGGCAGCGAGTGCTTTGGCGCCGCCTGCGTCTGGCTTATTGCCGCCGTGTTCTGTGACCATTTCGAAGGCGCACATGGCGCCGAGGCCGCGGATGTCGCCGATCGGCATGCCTTTCTTTTTGGCTTTGATGGCGTGCATGCGCTTCATGATCATGTCGCCCTGCGCGACTGATTTTTCGAGAAGGTTTTCGGTTTCAAACGCTTCGAACACACCAAGTGCTGCGGCGCAGGCCACGGCGTTGCCCGCGTAAGTTCCGCCAATTCCGCCTGGGTCTGGCGCGTCCATGATTTTGGCGCGGCCTGTGACGGCAGCAAGTGGGAAGCCGCCGGCGAGCGATTTGGCAGTTGTCAGTAAATCTGGCTCAACGCCATAATGTTCCATGGCGAAGAATTTTCCGGTGCGGCCAAAGCCCGATTGAATTTCATCGGCAATCAGCAAAATGCCATGCTCGTCGCAAAGCTGGCGCAGGCGCACCATCAGTTCTTTGGGCGCAATATAAAAGCCGCCTTCGCCTTGCACTGGTTCAATGATGATGGCGGCGACGCGCTCTGGCTCAACATCGCATTTGAATAACAGCTCAATTGCATGAATTGTGTCTTCCACGCTGATGCCTTTGTGCTCCACTGGAAATGGCACATGCCAAATGCCAGCAGGCATGGGGCCGAATTTGGCTTTGTATGGCAGCACCTTTCCGGTCAGCGCCATGCCCAACAAAGTTCTGCCATGGAACCCCCCGTGGAAGGCAATCACGTCCGAGCGACCCGTATAGCAACGCGCGTATTTGATTGCGTTTTCGACGGCTTCAGCACCTGTGGTGACGAGTGCGGATTTCTTTTCGCCAGAGATCGGCGCTTTCTCATTGAGCTTTTCACAAACCTCAATGAAAGGCTCATAAGGCATGACCATGGCGCAGGTGTGGGTGAATTTTTCGAGCTGTTCGTAAACCCGCTTCATCACGAGGGGATGGCGGTGACCCGTGTTGACCACGGCGATGCCGCCACCAAAATCAACATAGCGATGGCCTTCAATATCCCAGATCTCAGCGTTCTCGGCCTTTGCCGCCATGACGGGCGCACCCATGCCGATGCCACGCGAAACCGCTTTGGCGCGTCGTTCTACCCAGGCTTTGTTGGAGCCAGCAGGCTGATGTCTGATAGGTGCGTTCATAAGGCAAACTCCGAATTTGATTTCAAGCTATCATAGCCCTGTTGACCTTTGTCTCGCAAACGGATTCAGTGGTGCCAGAGGATTTTGCATGTCTGATTTGATTTCCATGAATGCTGTCAATGTCGTGGCCAAGTTGAAAAGCGGCGCGGTTTCGCCATTAGAACTGCTGGACGTGTTGGAAGCGCGGATTGCCGGGGTTAATCCGGCGATCAATGCGTTGCCAACTTTGTGTTTTGAACGTGCAAGGGCGCATGCGCTGCAGTTGATGGCCAAGCCTATATCCGACCGTGGATTGTTGGCGGGTTTGCCGATTCCGATCAAAGATTTGACTGATGTGCAAGGCGTTCGCTCCACGCAAGGGTCACCGATTTTTGCACAAAGAATAGCAGCCGAGTCAGATATTCTGGTGCGACATTTGGAAGGCGAAGGTGTTGTTGTTTACGCCATGTCGAACACGCCGGAATTTGGTGCCGGTGGGAACACATTCAATGAAGTATTTGGAGTTACGCGCAACCCTTGGAATTTGAAAATGTCGGCGGCTGGATCATCTGGCGGTGCTGCGGCAGCTTTGGCATCCGGCATGGCGTGGTTGGCGCATGGGTCGGATATGGGAGGATCACTGCGCAACCCTGCAAGTTTTTGTGGTGTGGTCGGTATGCGCCCATCGCCGGGTCGTGTGGCATCATCCGTGTACGGAAAGATTGATGGTACGCTGGGATTGGAAGGGCCAATGGCGCGGAATGTTTCCGATTTGGCATTGCTGTTTGATGCCATGGTGGGAGCAGAGGCGGGTGACCCGTTATCTTTGCCGCGCGAGGATAATTATTCATACGCAATTTCGAAAGGTTGGAAGCCCAAGAAAGTTGCGATCAGTCGTGATTTAGGAATCACACCTGTTGATCCTGAAGTGGCTGAGCTTGTTTTAGAAGCGGGCCGGAAGTTGCAAGCTGCTGGGGTTATAGTTGAAGAAGCGCATCCTGATCTTTCCGAAATGATGAATTGTTTTCAAACTTTGCGTGCGCTTGGTTTTGCTGTGGGCATGCGGCAATTGTTGATTGATCACCGCGATTTTCTGAAGCCCGAGGTGATTTGGAATATTGAAAAGGGATTGGCTTTGTCTGTTGAAAATATTGCCAAGGCAGAGGCGCAGCGCGGCATGCTGTTTCACCGGATGGGGAAATTTTTGAGCGAGTATGATCTGCTGCTATGTCCTACCACAATTGTGCAGCCCTTCCCCGTGGAGCAACGTTATCCAACACATTGCAACGGGGTTGAATTTGAAACCTATGTTGATTGGTTGCTGATTGTTGCCGTGGCCACAATGTGTGCGTGCCCCGCAATTTCAATTCCATGTGGATTTACGAAATCCAAATTGCCTGTGGGTTTACAAATTATAGGGCCCAATCGCGGCGAGGCAAAGCTATTGGCGGGTGCCAAGTTTTTTGAGGACGTTTTGGGAATCGGTGCAATTACACCGATCGATCCACGAGGTGAGGCATGACGGGGCATAACTGGCACGAGTTGCAATATAACCCGCGCACCACGGTGGCCAATGCGGGTGACATAATCCCTGCTTGGAAAATTCGTGCCGCGCGAACACGGGAGAGTTTTGCGTTCGATGCCGATATTTCTTACGGGCCGCACCCGCGCGAGGTTTTGGATTTTTACTGTGCGCCACATTCAAAAGGTGTCGTGATTTACATTCATGGAGGCTATTGGCGGATGCTTTCGAAAGTTGAAACATCTTGGGTAGCTGATGGATTTGTGGAGCAGGGTGTTTCTGTTGCATTGATAAATTATCCGCTTTGCCCTGAAGTTTCACTAAGCGATATTCGAGACAGCATCATTCGTGCTTTTGTTTATGTTTATAAAAATGTGCTGAATGATGATGAACAAAAAAATATTGTCGTCAGCGGTCATTCAGCGGGTGGCCATTTGGCGGCACTTCATTTGGCAACGGATTGGACAAAGTTTGGATTGCTTGAAAATCCGATAGCAGGTGTTATCGCCATTTCTGGAATTTACGATGTTGCACCATTGATCAATACCTCCATGAATGCTGATATTGGCATCACGGAACAATCCGCGCCCTCGCTCAATTTGATGACATCAGACATCAAATCGAAAGCGCCAATTTGTTTTGTTGTGGGCGGGGATGAGCCGTCAGAGTTTCACAGGCAAGCCGAGCACCAAGCGAAAGCATGGAGCGAATTGAACCCTGAAGTTTTGAGTTTGGCCGGAAAAAATCATTTTACGGTGGTTGACTCTTTTTCGGAACCAAACGGTGAACTCTGCAAAGTGGCCATGGCAATGTTGTCCAGTCGATCTTAAAGCGGGTTGCCAGAAGGCAATTGCTGCATTATTCATAAAACAACAACAACAGGGAATAAGACGATGAACGCAACATTGGCAAACAGGCTTTGGCCGCAAACGCAATCTTCAAATTTAGTTCGTAATATTGTGCTGGCCGTGGCGGGCAGTTTTATTGTGGCTGTTGCCGCGCAGATCAATGTGCCTTTGCCAATCGTGCCGCTGACGATGCAAACACTGGCCGTTTTGGCAATTGGTGCTGCCTATGGTGCCAGGCTTGGTGGTGCGACCTTGGCGCTTTATGCAGTAGAAGGGGCCGCTGGCCTTCCGGTGTTTGCGCAAATGAAAGCGGGTGCAGCCGTGATTGCTGGCCCAACGGGCGGTTATATCATTGGTTTTATTCTTGCTGCTACTCTTGTGGGATATCTGGCGGAGAAAAATTGGGATCGTAGTTTTGTAAAGATGTTCGTCGCGGCTATTCTCGGCGCCGTGGTTCTTTATATTCCGGGTCTGATCTGGCTACACAATTTTGCCAGCGGCTGGCCGCAGACAATGGAATGGGGCCTTACTCCTTTCGTCGTTGGAGATTTGGTTAAAGCCGCTTTAGTGGCGCTTGGCTTTCAGGGTGCTTGGTTGGCTTTAGGTAAGAAATAACTTGGTTAAGTGGTCGGAGAGTGAGGATTTTAACCTCCGACCACTTGCGTCTTACACAAATGTATACCCTGACAAAACGCCGCAAAACTCATGATTGCTCTTGCGAAACGAAGCAGCTATAGACCGCTTTCGAATGGGGCGTCGCCAAGCGGT
Source organism: Aestuariivirga sp. (assembly GCA_043744395.1). GTDB lineage: Bacteria > Pseudomonadota > Alphaproteobacteria > Rhizobiales > Aestuariivirgaceae > Aestuariivirga. The sequence goes on along the minus strand of JAYTUV010000005.1, from coordinate 13,815 downwards.
AAGGCACCGGATTTTGATTCCGGCATTCGGAGGTTCGATCCCTCCCGCCCCAGCCAGTCCTTTATTCTTTGGTTTTATCTCTGCAGTTGGCATTTTTGCCGTTACGTTCTATCACTGTGATTGATCATTGTTAGCCGCGGAAAATAAGTAATGGATGTTAAATCTCCTCATCTTTCAAATTCACTGGCGCGCAATGTTGCCATGCCGCTTGACACATCATGGTTTGAGAACATCCAAGTCAACACGTCTGCGGCTGAGCGCCGTGCTGCCACACTCACAACGCGGCGTAGCGTGAAGAAAGAATATCAAGCGGCGTGGCTGGTCAAGGCTTTGCAGTGCATTGATCTGACGACACTGGCGGGCGATGACACGGCGGGACGCGTGCATCGGCTTTGCGAAAAAGCCAAGCGACCTCTGCGGGATGATTTGGTTGAAAGGTTGGGCCTGACCGATGCTCCGCTAAAAGTGGGTGCTATTTGTGTTTATCCAACGATGGTGCCGCATGCGGTGAAGGCGTTGCGCGGCTCAGGCATTCCAGTTGCGTCGGTGGCCACGGGGTTTCCCGCAGGTCTGACGCCGCTTTCCATTCGGCTTGCTGAAATCAAATATGCAGTAGGCGAGGGTGCTACTGAAATCGACATCGTGATTAACCGTGAACAGGTGTTGATGCAAAATTGGACAGCGCTTTATGATGAAATTGCCGCAATGCGTGAAGCTTGTGGAACCTCCCATTTGAAAGCGATTTTGGCGACGGGCGATTTAAAGACGCTGCGTAATGTTTGCAAAGCCTCGATGGTGGCCATGCAGGCGGGGGCTGATTTCATCAAGACTTCAACAGGCAAGGAAGACGTGAATGCCACATTGCCAGTGAGCCTCACCATGGTGCGGGCACTTCGCGACTATGGCGAGATGACTGGATTTCAAATAGGCTTCAAGCCAGCTGGTGGATTGAAGACTGCCAAAGATGCCATGGCTTGGCAGATATTGATGAAAGAAGAATTGGGGCGGCGCTGGCTGGAGCCTGATCTGTTTCGGATTGGGGCGAGTTCGCTGTTGGCCGATATTGAACGGCAGCTCGAGCATTATCTTACTGGGCGCTATGCTGCCCTTTCACATCACGCATTGGCTTAAAGGACTTATATGGCTTCTGTTACAGACATTCTTGAAACCATGGATTATGGGCCAGCGCCGGAATCAAACTCAGTCGTGAAAGATTGGTTGGCTGCACATAAAGATGGCTTTGGCCATTTCATTGGCGGAAACTTTATGCGCTCATCAGGCAAAGCTTTGATGGATGTTTTTAATCCGCATGATAACTCAGTTTTGGGTCGTGTCGCGCAGGGCACGACTGCCGATGTTGATCAAGCGGTGAAAGCCGCGCGCAAAGCTTTTGGGCCTTGGTCAAAACTTTCGGGGTTCGCCCGAGCGAAACATCTTTATGCATTGGCGCGGCATATTCAAAAGCGCGAGCGGTTCCTCAGTGTTCTTGAAACCATGGATAATGGCAAGACCATTCGCGAATCGCGCGATATTGATATTCCGTTGGTGGCACGGCATTTTTATCATCATGCGGGTTGGGCGCAACTTCGTGATACCGAGTTCAAAGGTTATGGCCCTGTTGGTGTGTGCGGACAAATTATTCCATGGAATTTTCCGCTTTTGATGCTGGCTTGGAAAATTGCGCCTGCTCTCGCGGCTGGTAACACATTGGTGTTAAAGCCCGCGGAGTTTACACCGCTTACCGCATTGGCATTTGCACAAATTTGTTCAGAAGCCGGTATTCCTGATGGCGTGGTGAATGTGGTGACGGGGGCTGGCGAAACCGGCGCTGCACTGGTGGCGCATAAAGACGTTGATAAAATTGCTTTCACGGGTTCCACTGAAGTTGGAAAATTGATCCGTGTACAGACGGCTGGTTCAGGCAAAAAGCTATCGCTTGAATTGGGCGGCAAATCTCCTTTTGTGGTTTATGAAGATGCTGATCTTGATGCGGCTGTTGAAGGTGTGGTGGATGCGGTTTGGTTTAATCAAGGCCAAGTGTGTTGCGCTGGAACAAGGCTTTTGGTGCAGGAAGGCATTGCGCAGAAATTTTACTCTAAACTCAAGCACCGCATGGCCTCGCTCAGGGTGGGTGATCCCTTGGATAAATCAAATGACATGGGCCCGCTGGTTGACCCCATTCAATTGGCCCGCGTTTCCGCCATGGTGAAAAAGGGTGAGGCTGATGGTGGCACGCTCATTCAAGCGCCATGTGCGATGCCAGTAAATGGCAATTATTTTGCGCCGTCGCTTTTTATTGATGTCGATACGTCTTCAAGCGTGATGAGCGAGGAAGTTTTTGGGCCGGTGATTTCGGCCATGACATTCCGCACGCCTGAGGAGGCAGCAGCACTGGCCAATCACACGCGTTATGGATTGGCAGCATCAATCTGGTCAGAGAATATCAATGTTGCGCTCGATCTGGCGGCGCGGGTGAAGGCTGGGATTGTTTGGATTAATTCCACCAATCTGTTTGATGCTGCTGCGGGCTTTGGTGGTTACAAGGAATCTGGCTTTGGCCGCGAAGGCGGGCGCGAAGGGATGTATGAGTATCTTGTCGCGGACTGGACGAAGACGCTGAAGATTGAAAAATCGGCAACTATCAAGCCCATCGCTTCACCTAGTTCAGAGTTGCGCCAGAATGCTTCTGATTTAATTGATCGCACGGCCAAACTTTATATTGGCGGCAAACAATCGCGGCCTGACTCAGGCTATAGTTATGAGGTGATCTCCCCCAAGGGCAAAGCGATTGGCCTCGCTGGTTTGGGCAACCGCAAAGATGTGCGCAACGCTGTTGAAGCAGCGTTGAAAGCTTCGGCATGGTCGAGCGGATCGGCGCATGGCCGCGCCCAGGTTTTGTATTTCATTGCAGAGAATTTGGCAGCGCGGGCCGATGAATTTGCCAAGCGATTGGTTCAGTCTGGTGCTTCGACGCGAGAAGCAAAGCGTGAAGTTGATGCAGCACTCGAACGGATTTTCTTTTATGCCGCTCACGCTGATAAATATGATGGCCGCATTCACTCCACCAATTCAAAGAAGCAAACCACATTGGCGATGAACGAGCCATTTGAGGTGTTGGGTCTTGTATGTCCAAATGAAAATCCGTTGCTATCTATGGTATCAATGATGATGCCAGCCTTGGCGATGGGCAACCGGGTGGTGTTGGTTGCATCACAATCCATGCCGTTGATCGCTACTGATTTTTATCAGGTGCTTGATACGTCTGATGTGCCTGATGGCGTGGTAAATATTGTGACAGGTGCGCGAGACGAGTTGACCAAGACCTTGGCGGAGCATGATGAGGTTGCAGGCATTTGGTATCATGGTGATGCGGCGGGTTCAGCGATGGTTGAGAAGGCGTCGGCTGGTAATGTGAAGCCCACTTGGGTGAATGATGGTAAGCAGATTGATTGGTTTAATACTGAGCAGGGCCAAGGCCATGAATATTTGCGCCGCGCCACACAAGTGAAAAATATTTGGATTCCTTACGGAGAATAAAATGGCCGATTATCCCCGCGATATGAAAGGCTATGGCCGGGATATTCCTGATCCCCAATGGCCGGGCGGGGCGCATGTGGCCGTGCAGTTTGTTCTGAATTACGAAGAGGGCGGCGAGAATAATATTTTGCACGGCGATGCGGCATCTGAAGCGTTTTTGTCTGAGATTGTTGGTGCTGCACCTTGGGTTGGCCAACGCCATTGGAACATGGAATCGATTTATGAATATGGCGCACGCGCCGGTTTCTGGCGGCTGTGGCGCATGTTTACGGAGCGCCAAGTTCCATTAACAATTTATGGTGTTGCAACAGCTTTGCAGCGTTCACCTGATCAAGTGCAAGCGATGAAAGAGGCAGGTTGGGAAATTGCTTCGCATGGTCTGAAATGGGTTGAGCACAAAGATATGAGCGAGGAAGCCGAACGCGCTTCAATCAAAGATGCAATTCGTATTCATACCGAGGTAACGGGTTCGAGGCCGTTGGGCTGGTACACGGGGCGGTGCTCGATGAACACAACCAAGCTGGTGATGGAAGAGGGCGGATTTTTGTATTCGTCGGATGATTACACGGATGACCTTCCGTATTTTCTGAAAAAGACTGATGGCGGCAAGCATCTCATCATTCCCTACACGCTGGATGCCAATGACATGCGCTTTGCCACGCCACAGGGCTTCAACACGGGCGAACATTTTTATCAATATCTCAAAGACTCGTTTGATTTTCTCTATGAAGAGGGCAAGCGCGGTTCTCCCAAGATGATGAGCATCGGTTTGCATTGCCGTTTGGTCGGCAGGCCAGGGCGAGCTTTGGGATTGGCGAAATTTATCGATTATGTTTTAGCCCACGACAAAGTGTGGGTTGCCAAGCGCGAAGATATCGCAAAGCATTGGCTGAAAATTTCAACGGCATAAAGGCTGTTTCTCATCGAGATTTCTAAATCAACTTCACGCTCACTTGGCCAAGCTCGCCAAAATTGCCGAATACTTCGTCGCCAGCCCTTATTGGCATTGGCACAACGCAAGTGCCAGTGGTAACGATCTGACCCTGTCTGGCGATGATGCCAAGAGATGAAAGTTCATTGATCAACCAAGTCATGGCAATCCGTGGTGAGCCCAATACGTTTGAACCTTGACCGAAGACTGGTGAGTTATCCGAAACGTGGCCTATCGGTCTAAATGTTGCGAGATCTATTTCACGCCAAATATCTGGCGCTGCTTGACCAATGACCAGCCAGCTTGCGCAAGCATTATCGGCAATTAATTGCGCCGCGCCGACCTGTTCAAAATGATGGTATCTGCTGTCTGGTATTTCTATGGCTGGGTGAAGGGAAGCAACGGCGGCAAAAACTTCGTCTTCGCTATAGATGTCAGCTCTGGGCTTTAAATCTTTATGCAGTTTGAATGCGAACTCGACTTCGGCTACTTTCATATGATTGTTACCAAAGGGCAAAGTTGCGCCAGCTTGCACAGTGCGTTCAGCGATGTAACGGCCAGCCAATGGGCCATCGACTCCGATGTGTTTTTGGCCTGCAATGCTGGTGGCCGCAATTTTCCAGCCAGAGAGGAGCTCTGCTGATTGTTCTTCCCACAGTGCTTGTATCGCATAACCCTCGGTGCGAGTTGTTGGTCTGCACATTGTGGGCAAGCAATCGCACCGCGTTTGCGCTTGCACATGGCCTAAGAGGAAACGCGCTGCAGTGAGGGTTTGATCGGAGGATTGGGACATTTGAAAAATTCTTATTGAACACGCGCCTGTTTTGCAAGTTCAAGTTTTTCAAATTTGACCGATGATGCGTTTATTGCACCACCGGCCTTCATAGTATTATACTTTACATTCTGGTGCAATTTTCATCGCCGCATCAGCATCTTCCTTGGTTGGATAGCTGGGTGCGCCGATGGCCATTGCGGTTTTCTCGTCAGGTTTTGCGTCCGTGACAGCGCACTTCTGTGTTGCTGCATCTTTAGCAACAAAGAACTCCGTTGCGGCCAAGGCGGGTGCTACGAATGCAGCCAAAGCCACACCAGCAATCATCATCTTGCGGATCATTTTATACCTCCAGATTTTTAGACTAAAATGCAAAGACACTCACTGCCTTTGCTATATCTGATCACACAATGATCATGTGTTGATAATGAGAAATTTTTGTGAAAAATAAATCATAGTGTGGTCATGCTATGACCCCATTTCGGGCGACGAAATTTGAGGAGTTGTGACTCAAATATGAAAGGCGTTTGGTAACATTACCTCCTCAAGATTATTCCCCGGCCCTTTGCGATCGATGACGATGAACCGTCCGGCATTCATCACGAGCAATGGATGATGCCACGCGCCTTTCGCATAGTTGATGCCTTGTTGACCTGTGGCTTGGAAAAGGCGGTAGCTGGTCTCGTCTTCTGGATCAGTACACACCAGCACCAGCCAATCTTCGTTCTGTAGAGGATAAAATATCTGGCTGCCGAGCGGGTGCCGCTCCATCAGTTTGATGGCGATAGGCTTGGGTCTTGGCGTAGCAGCGGCGATGGAGACGTTGACCAAGCCGCCTTCGTCACTCTCATCAACATGAGCCAGATTGTTGAAACGTTCAGCAAAGTGTTGGTTAATGAAGAAGTGTTCAGCGCCGTCCGTCTCTACGACATCGCCAAATGGTGCGAAGGCTTCTTTCGTTAGCTTCTCTATTTTCATTTAAAGCTTAGCTTCGCATGTCGGTTCACGTCTTTGTAGAGGAGATAACGAAAGCGGCCCGGCCCTCCTGCGTAACAAGCTTGGGGGCAAAAAGCGCGCAGCCACATGAAATCCCCGGCTTCCACTTCCACCCAATCTTGATTGAGGCGGTAAACGGCTTTGCCTTCCAGCACATAGAGCCCATGTTCCATCACATGTGTTTCAGCGAACGGGATTACACCACCCGGTTCGAAATTGACGATTGAAACATGCATATCGTGGCGCATGTCAGTGGGGTCAACAAAGCGCGTCGTGCTCCATGCACCATTTGTGTCTGGCATGACATTTGGCTTAATGTCTTTTTCATTTACGACAAAGGCTTCGGGGGACTTGATGCCTCTGACAGATTCATATGATTTTCTGATCCAATGAAACGTTGCATTGGATTTTGAATCATTTTTAATTGACCATTTGGACGCAGCCGGAATGAATGCGTAAGAGCCTTCACCCATGCTATGTACTTTGCGTCCGATGGTGAGCGTGAATGCGCCGCTCACACAAAACAAGACGCATTCAGCTGTTGCATCTGGTTCTGGCGATGTGCTTCCGCCAGATGGTGCAACTTCCATAATATATTGTGAAAATGTTTCGGCAAACCCTGAAAGCGGGCGGGCAATGATCCACGCACGTGTCTTTTCCCAAAAGGGCAAAGCGCTGGTCACAATATCGCGCATCACACCTTTGGGGATGACGGCATAACTGTTTGTAAAAACAGCTCGCCCAGTCAATAGTTCCGTTTGGGCTGGATGACCACCTTGTGGCGCATAGTAATTTTGTTTGTTCATTTTTGAACCAATGATTGTTTTGATTTCTTGTTGTCTGGTTGTTGGTTTAAAGTGAAATCAACACAAAGGGAACAACCATGTATATTCCACAGTCTTCGTCAGCCCCGCTTTTGGTTTTCTGTGGTCTCATTTTTTTCGGAAACCCCGCATGGGCTGATGACCAACTTAATTGCGAAAACTCGACCAATATGAACCAACAAGAAATGAACATGTGTTCTTATCAGGATTTCAAGAATGCAGATGCTGAGTTGAACAAGATTTGGCCGAAAGCCAAGGCGTTTGCCAACAGCATGGACGAGGATTTGTTGGAAGGTGATCAAACCGCTGCAGATGGGTTGTTAAAATCGCAAAAGGCTTGGCTGATTTACCGTGATCAACAATGTGAGCTGGAGGGGTTTACCTCGCGTGGAGGATCTATGCAGCCACTGCTAGTTTCAGGATGCAAAACCAAGCTCACAAACGCACGCATAAAAGAATTGAATGGAATTATCGACGGACAATGATGGTGTAATCAGACGGCTGGCGGTTCGACCAGGCTCTGAAGCGATTTGACATCTTTGCCTTCAATGGCTCCGAGTACAGCTTTTGCTAACTCTCTTCCTGCGAATTTATGGTCTTCGTTGATCATTATTATGGCTGGACGAAACCATGGCATGAAGGGGGAGCATTGTTTGGTAACGACATCAAAATCTTTGCCCACAGTTTGACCCATTTCTTCCAAGCCAGAAACCAAAGCCATCGTTGTCAGCTCGCTTTGTGACACATAACCATCTGGCGCATCGTTGGACACAATCATTGACCGCGCGAAGTTGCGCACGTCTTCATAGGACGTGTCGATGTTTAACTGTGCGGTTGGAAACTCAGTCAAGCCTTGGGCATGAATAGCATTGGCAAAGCCCAGCATCGAGTGATCATAATAAGAAAGACCTGGTGGAGGTTTTAAATGTGCTATGCGTTTGCGACCGCGTGCGGCCAGTTTTTCAACGGCAAGCTTAGCAAAAATTTCATTATCGTAATCATGGTAGGCGTGTTCAATGCCGCAGTTGGTGCGGCCGTGGGTGGTGAAGGGGATATGGTTGTCAACCAAGTAACGTACGCGTTGATCATCTGGTTGCGTGCGTGAAATAATTACGCCGTCGGCAAGGCGATTTTCAACCACATAGCGCACGGGCGCCATCGGATCATTGAGTTCATATGGCGTGACGACCAGATGATAGGGGGTTCCGGCCAGCACTTCTGAAATGCCATATACCATCTGCTCAACGAGGCCCATGGACGGGCCGTCCGTGTTCAAGATTAATGTAATGACATTGGTTTTGCCGGTGCGCAGGCGTACTCCGGCGCGGTCTGGCCGGTAACCTGCCTGTTGTGCGGCAAGCTTAACACGCCTTTTGGTTTCTTCAGCAATTTCAGGATTATCGCGCAATGCTTGGCTGACTGTGGACACCCCAAGACCGGTTATTTGCGCAAGTGTACGCAAAGTTGGACGTGACGATGGTTCTTCGATTTTGGCCATAACGGATTGACACTAACCAAAGTCTGAAACGTTGCAACCACATAATTATCATTGTGCAATGGAGCAAAAAAATCTTTCGTGAATTTTTATCTGAAACGTTGCAAAAGAAAATTTTTTAACCTAGTGTGACGGCGACCGTAAAAAACATGGGAAGAAATTGTCATGGGTTTTAAAAAATTAACTGTTGTTTTGGCACTGTCTTTTTCGCTGTTCGCAGCGGGTGCAGCGTGCGCTACAGATATCGAAGTTACACATTGGTGGACATCTGGCGGCGAAGCTGCAGCTGTTGCCGAATTTGCTAAGGCTGTTGATGCCTCGGGCGATCAGTGGATAGACGGTGCCATTGCTGGTTCGGGTGACGTTGCGCGCCCAATCATCATTTCGCGCGTTCTCGGTGGTAACCCAATGGGTGCTACTCAGTTGAACCCAGGCAAAAATGCTGATGATCTGATCGCTGCTGGTTTACTTGAAGATATTACAGATGTAGCGACTGCTGGTGATTGGGCCAAGATTTTGCGTCCAGCTTCACAGCTCGCAAGCTGCACAAAAGATGGCAAAGTTTATTGTGTTCCAGTAAACCTGCACTCAGCACAATGGACGTGGACAAACCGCAAGGTATTTGAAGATGCAGGCATTGCACCTCCAAAGAATTGGGGTGAACTTGTTGCGGTTGCTCCCGCTTTAAAAGCTAAGGGCATTCAACCTCTGTCACTCGCTCCAGGCTGGCCAGTTGGCTTGCTTGTGAACGACGTTCAAATGATTGATCGTGACTCGATCAACCAAATTAACGACACTTTCACAGCATTTGTGGCTGACCCAGCGATGACGGCTGCTGCTGCTTGAGCGAAGTTTGTTGACATCATTAAGAGCGCACAGAAGTAAGTTCTTTTTGATCTGAAAACTTTAGGCGGGCCCAGCTTTCTCGTAAAAGCCGGGCCCGCTGTTTACTCTGAAATTGGTGGGGAGTTGGAGCAGATGGATCGGCCAAATCCGTTATTTAGAAACTTGTCATCTAAAATTGCATCAATACCGATGATGCTTATTGTGCTCGGCGTGTTCGTTGGGGGAACAGCCTGGACAGTTTTATTTTCGTTCACCAACATCAAAATTTTACCGTTGTTCACGCCGCGTGAATGGATGAACGGTTACGTTGGATTGGCCAACTATAACCGCCTGTTCAAAACGGATCGCTGGATGGATTGTCCGGCTCTCTCAAAAATCGGCACTGATGCGTGGCAACTTAAATGTACTGGCGCGTTGCCTAATGTTGTCACTTACGCTGTGCTTTCGATTATCCTGTCGATTTCAATTGGGTTTCTGCTCGCTGTGTTTATGGATCAAAAAATCCGTTTGGAGGGCATGTTCCGCACGATCTATCTCTATCCGTTTGCACTTTCGTTCATCGTGACGGGCCATGTTTGGGCTTGGATTATGTCTCCTGAATACGGGCTGCAATCCGCCGTTCGCCAACTCGGTTGGACAAGTTTTTCGTTTGGCTGGATCGCCGACCGTGACATAGTGATGTATGCCATTGTGATTGCTGGCATCTGGCAAGGTTCAGGTTTTGTCATGGCCCTCGTGTTGGCTGGGCTTCGTGGCATCGACGAAGAAATTTGGAAGGCCGCAAAGATTGACGGCATTTCAACGTGGCGCACTTATCTTCAAATTGTTCTGCCGATGATGAAGCCGGTTATGATGACAACATTTGTTATCGTGGCCTCTGGTGCGGTTCGGATTTACGATCTCGTAGTGGCGATCACCGATGGTGGGCCGGGTATTTCTTCCGATGTCCCCAAACGTTACATTTATCAGAATTTCTCAGCCAATTTGGGGCAGTCATTGGCCGCTTCAACTTGCATGTTGGTTGCTATGGCTTTCATTTTGATCCCTTGGATCAGAATGGAATTTGGCAAGACGGGCTAAAAAATCATGCCAAATTCAAGTTTAACAACCATTGTTCCATCGGGTCGAAAGCCTCGGAAATTAATTTCCACTGAGCGTGTTATCGTTTATTCGGTGCTCACGCTTTGTGCCTTATTTTTTCTGTTTCCACTTTACATCATGGTCATAACATCGCTGAAAAATATTGAAGCCATTCGTAATGGTAACATCTTCGTGCCAACCATGCACCCAACATTTTCGGCTTGGGCGAAAGCGTGGAACAGCGCATGCACTGGGCTTTACTGTGAAGGCATAAAAGTTGGTTTTTGGAATTCGGTTCGCATCACTTTTCCGAGCACGATTGTGTCAATCGCTATTGCCTCGATAACGGGTTATTCATTAGCGAATTGGCCGTTTAAATTTTCAGAAGCGTTTTTCACTGTATTACTTGTGAGTTCTTTCATTCCTTATGTTGTGATGCTCTATCCATTGGTCATCATCACACGGTGGCTTGGCATTTACTCCACTTTGCCTGCGGTGGTTTTGGTTCACACAATTTTTGGTCTACCAATTTTAACACTGCTGTTCCGGAATTATTTTTCATCTTTGCCGCAAGAACTTTTTAAAGCAGCCCGGGTTGATGGTGCTGGTTATTGGCGCATCTTTTTCCAAGTCTTTGTGCCTATGTCAGTTCCGATTTTCACGATTGCTGTCATCTTGCAAATCACAGCCATCTGGAACGACTTCCTGTTTGGTGTGATTTATGCTGGCCCTACGAACTACCCGATGACCGTGCAGCTCAACAATATTGTGAATTCGGTGCAGGGTGGCAAGGAATATAACGTCGATATGGCGGCAACTATATTGACGGGCATTGTGCCTCTCGCAATTTACTTTTTCTCAGGCAAATATTTTGTACGCGGCATTGCAGCTGGCGCAGTTAAGGGTTGATCAGATGAAAGCAAATTCCACTGCCAGCGTTTCAGTTCGGGGCTTGGCGCTCAGCTATGGAGCGGTGCAAGTTTTCAAAGCGTTCGATCTCGATATAATGGACGGCGAATTTTTAGTGTTGCTCGGCCCATCCGGCTGCGGCAAATCCACATTGCTCAAATGTATTGCAGGGTTGCTTGAGCCTTCGCATGGTTCGGTTTTTATTAAGGGTAAAAACGTAACGTGGGAAGAGCCTAAAGACCGTGGAATTGGCATGGTGTTCCAATCCTATGCGCTCTATCCCCAAATGACAGTTGAACGGAATCTTTCGTTTGGCCTTCGGGTTTCGGGTTTGCCGAAAGAAGAAATCGAAAAGCGTGTAAAACGCGTGGAAGAAATGTTGCAGCTTGGTGAACTGTTGCAATGCAAGCCTTCGGCTCTTTCAGGTGGCCAGCGCCAACGTGTGGCCATTGGTCGTGCGCTGGTGCGCGATGTGGATGTGTTCCTGTTTGATGAACCACTCTCGAACCTTGACGCCAAGCTTCGCGCTGAACTGCGCGTTGAAATTAAGCGTCTGCATCGGCGTCTTGGCAACACTATGATTTATGTGACGCATGATCAGATTGAAGCCCTGACTTTGGCCGACCGTATTGCGGTGATGAAAGGTGGCAGCATTCAGCAATTGGATGCCCCGCAAACGATTTATAACAAACCGAAGAATAAATATGTGGCGAGCTTTATTGGTTCGCCATCGATGAATTTCCTGAAGGCCGATATTGAAGGTGCAGGCCCCAAAGCCACGCTCAAATTGGCCGATGGCAAATTGAGTTTGAAAGACTATGTGCCGGATGCGCAGATGATGCCCAAGTCTGTTGATTTTGGCGTGCGTCCCGAACATATCCGCATTAATGCAGGTGCCGAGGCTTGTCTTTCTGAGCCTATTAAAGCTGTGGTTGATATTGTGGAGCCCATGGGTTCTGACAGTTTGATTTGGCTCAACATGGCTGGCCAAACCATGTCGGCACGCGTTGAATCCAACATGGTTTACAAACCGGGTGAAAAGGTGACAATTCGTTTCCGTGTGGGCCTTGCCTCGCTATTTGATGGGGCGACGGGCGACCGCATTTAAATCATGATAGATCTAACTGGATCATGGGAGATCAAAAGCGCCGAAGGCAAGCATAAGGCACCTTATGCCGTGCCGGGTGATGTGCATTCATCGCTGATTGCCGCTGGCATCATTCCCGATCCCTATATTGGCCGCAACGAATATAATGTGCGCTGGGTGGCCGAGCAGGATTGGGTTGCGACGCGCGAGTTTGAATGGGCAGGCGAAGGTGCGTGGCATCTGGATATCGATCATCTCGATACCGTTGCCGAAATCAAAATCAACGGCAAGTCGGTGTGGAAAGCGGATAATTGTTTCAGGCGCTATCAGCCAGATGTGACCAAAGCGCTGAAGCGGGGTCAAAATAAAATCGAAATTCGGTTTTTTTCAAATGTGAAAGAAGCTACAAAATGCCAAGGGGCGCATCCTTATTTTGTGCCTTATGCCGCACAGAATTGCCCCATCCCCGACACCAATTTCTTCTGCAAAGCATCTTGCCATGCGGGTTGGGATTGGAACTTGGCTATTATGCCGTTTGGGGCTTATGGGCGGCTGAGGCTTTTTCCGGTGCAATCAACTATAATTATGAACGTCACCGCCCATCAAGTCTTCCATGCCGATGGCAGCGTCACGTTACAAGTTATGACTGAGGTTGCCGCATATTATGGAGCACATGATTTTGTTGTAACCACAGTTTTCAACGGCGAGGCTCTGACGCGCAAACTGGATTTGGATGCCGGAACTTGGAAACTCCATGAATTTTTTGAAATCAAAAAGCCAAATCTTTGGTGGCCCGCAGGAAGTGGTTCGCCACATCTTTATGAATTAAAAGTGCAATGCGGCGATCAGATTGAAACACGTCAAATTGGCCTGCGCCAAGTTAAACTTATCGACCAGAAGGGTGAGATTGGTTCCCGCTTTGCGTTCCAAGTAAATGGTAAGGAAATTTTTTGCAAAGGAGCTAATTGGATCCCTGCTGACGCGCTTCCATCACGAGCCACACCTGAACTGACGCGCAAACTTCTTCAATCCGCCGTTGACGCAAACATGAACATGATCCGCGTTTGGGGCGGTGGCTATTATGAGCATGATTGGTTTTACGATCTCTGCGACGAATTAGGTTTGATGGTTTGGCAAGATTTTCAATTTTCATGCAATCTCTATTCAGCCGACGAAGTGTTTTTAGACGAAGTTCGCGATGAGGTTGTTGAACAGGTTCTTCGCCTACAACATCACGCATGTCTGGCACTTTGGTGTGGTGATAACGAACTGGTTGGTGCGCTAACTTGGTTTAAGGAAAGCCGTGAAAATCGTGATCGGTATCTGGCAGCTTATGAC
>JAYTUV010000004.1:0-39625 GCA_043744395.1 Aestuariivirga sp. | reverse complement strand
AAACAACTTTTAATCCGGCATGTCCCAAAACATCCATCGCGCGGTCAAGCCAGCCAAACTGATAAGTGCCACGTTTGGGTTCCAAACGGGACCAAGCAAATTCGCCGATGCGCACAAAGCTGATGCCCATCTCGCGCATGCGCTTTGCATCATCAGCCCAAATTTTCTCGTCCCAGTGTTCGGGATAATAACAAACGCCAAGCATGATTTTTAAAAACCGCCATTCAGGATTGTTGCACAGTCAGAACCAAACAAATAGCAAGTTTGTCGTTGAAAACAATTAGAAGCTTTAACCACCTAAAAATTGTGCAATGAAATCTTTGCTCGGATAGGAGTCAGCGGGATAATTCATTTTGACTTGCTCGGCCTTAACAGCGGCTCTGGTGCCAGCGCCTATCTTTCCATCAGACTTGCCAACATCATAACCAAGGCTTGTCAGTTTGTCTTGCAGCGCCACAACTTCCTGATAACTCGGCACATTCACTTGGGCACGACCGTTACTCACTTTTCCAGCACCAGCAATGCGTGTCGCCAAATAAGCTGCTGTGGTTGAATAAACCAAGCTCTCATTCCATTTCAAATAAGCGGTGGTGAAATTATTATAAGCCAAAAATGCTGGGCCATTTTTGCCCATTGGCAAAAGTAATGCGGCTTGCGTTGCGTCAGGCTTAATGGCTTTCCCACTGGCCGCCATCACACCCCATTTGGCCCATTCGGCTCTCGAATGCTTAATCGCCAAATCAGCTTGGTCCCACGGCAATTCAGTCGTCAATTTCACTTCCTGCAACCATGGCTGCCCCGCTTGCCACCCGCCTTTTTTTAACAAGTTGGCTGTGGAGGCAATCACATCGGGAATAGAGTCGCGCAAATTTCGGCGGCCATCGCCATCAAAATCAACAGCGCTTTCATTATAGTCAAAGGCCATAAACTGTGTCTGACCAATTTCGCCAGCCCAAGCACCCTGCATTTCTTCGGTCGATAAATCACCATTTTGGACGAGCATTAAAGCTGGAATGATTTGCGGACGAAATTTTTCCGGGCGCCTGCAATCCCATCCAAGCGTCACCAGCGCCTGCACTGTCGGCGAATGGCCAATGTCTGCGCCAAAATCAGTTTCAAGCGCCCAGAAGGCTGCAATCACAGCAGCAGGCACACCATATTGTTGTTGCACAGCATCAAAGGTGGCTTTGTTCTTCGCAATCACAGCACGCCCCTTGGTCACGCGGGCTTCGGTCGCCATACGTCCTGCAAATTGCAAAAAGCTTTGCGCAAAAACATTTTGTGCGCGGTCGCGCTTGATAATGCTGGGGTCATATTGAACCGTATCAAGCACCGCCAAAGCTTGGCCATTAATGCCCGCCTTTGCGGCCTGCTTTTTAACACCTGCGAGAAAACTTGAAAAACCTTGCGCTGTGTTGCCGCAAGTTGCTGCAAATGCGCTCGTTGTCCCCAGCAACATTATCAGGGACGTCGCGGCTATCGTTTTCATTCGCATTCAGGAAACTCCATGTGATTCGGTGTGATGTCACAGTGGAGCGCTATTCTTGGAGTTCGTCAATTTCAAGACCGCTACGAATGGCACATTGGTAGATTCAAGAATGGACCCTATGGGTTAAAGGATACAGGGAGGGTGGTAATTTCTCGCTTAACCAAATTGATCAGCCTGTGAATTCTTAGGTCATTGGCAATATTTATGTGCGTCGCCAAAACCGCACATGAAGCTAGGATCAATCCATCATCTAATATTTTAAGTTGGTTGGCCTTCAGCGTTGCACCGCTGGTTGTTATGTCGACAATCAATTCTGCCGTACCAATTGCGGGTGCGCCTTCGGTTGCGCCCACGCTTTCGACAATGCGGTAACCTGTAATGCCTTTCTCGGCAAAGAAGCGCCTGGTGATGTTCAAATATTTTGTGGCTACGCGAAGTCTGCGTCCGTGCGCGGCATAAAACTGCTCGGCCACATCGTCCAAATCAGCCATCACGGCCACATCAAGCCAGCATTCAGGCACAGCAACCACAACATCAGCCGAACCGAAATTTAGGCGCAAAGCCACATCGGCCACGTCATTGCCCGGCGCAATAGTTTCGCGCAGCAAGTCTTCGCCCGTTATGCCTGCATCAATTTTTCCATCGCGCAGTTGCACCGCAATTTCAGAAGCCGAGAGAAAAGCGATTTCGACATTTTCAATGCCAACCAACCGACCACGATAGCCACGATCAGTTCCGAACCGTTCAATCTTCAAACCCGCACGCTCAAACACATCATTCGCCTGTTCCATCAAACGGCCTTTGGACGGGATGGCGACAGTCAACATTTTCATGACATCACCGCAAACAAGCGATCGGTGTGAATGGCGCAACCCACGGCGGGAATGCGAACGCCTGCGCCTAAATCTTGCAACAAACTATCATAACGCCCACCGCCAGCTACAGACAGCGGCGCATTGCGTGCTTCAACTTCAATTTGAAAAACCAGCCCCGTGTAATATTCAAGCTCGCGGCCAAAATCAGCGCTGAAATGAAAGCGGCGCGGATTCAAACCTTGGTCTTCCAATGCGGTGATGCGCTGTTCAAATTTGGCGGTGGCAGCGGCAAAGTTTGGCGAGTTGCCAATGGTTTTGATCTGCATGATCACATCTGTCAGCGAGCCGGAAATCTGCAAATAGTTTTCAATGGTCTGCACCATCTCTTGCGCAAGCGGTTGCTCTGATCGATCCGCCAATTTTTCAGACAACCGCGCCGAAATGTCTTCAACACTTCTTTGCGTCACAAGATTTAAATTTTTGTCGGCCAACATGCGCGATGTTTCCGCAACAGCGTCTTTGCCATCAATCGCATCAATATTTGTCGAAATGCTTGTGCGCTGACCTCGAGCAGGCTTTGCAAACGTCTCAAGCAAATTGCGAAAAGCAAGTGGTCGCCAAAATTGATGACGCAAACGTCTGCGCCAGCGCTCAGGCATGGGCATGTCTTCAAGCAGCGCATTGAACAGGCCCAGATCACCCAGCGAAACTTTAAGCCCCGTCAGCCCTGCCGCTTCAAGCGCACTCACCGTCAGTTTAATCACCCGCGCCTCAGCCGCAATGTCAGCCTGATCTCCAAACCATTCAAGGCCCGCTTGGGTGAATTCTTGCGGCGACAACAACTCATCTGGAAACCGAAAAGCTGGCCCCAGATAACAATATTTGGTTTCAGCTTCCGGTGTCTTGGTGTGGCTTAAATGATAGCGGCAAGCAGGCACTGTCAAGTCAGGCCGCAAGCAAAGTTCATTGCCCGCCGGATCATTAAACACAAAAGTCCGCGCCCGAATATCTTCGCCCGAGCGCTCCAAGAATATATCAGCTGGCTGAATAATATCCGGCGCAATCTGGTCAAACCCCGCCCGCTCAAACACCGCCATAATAGCCGCATTCTGACGTTCAAGCGCTTCGCGGTGGGTGGAAGATTTACCGGGCATTGACTTGTCCAGTCGCTGCCGAAGCGCAATCGTCTTTCACTACTGCAATAAAATAAATATCCGTCATTCCGTGCAAGGGCCTTGCCTTTCGCGTCCTTGCGCGAAAGGTTTGCCCGCGACACGGAATCCAGCTTTGGTGCCACATGCGAGGTTGGCAAAGCTGGATTCCAGATGAAGGGCTAACATTTTGCTTCGCAAAATACGCCCTTTTCTGGAATGACGACGTAAGGGTTGGTGTTTTTGGCGTTAAACAAATCTCCCCAATTCCGTCATGCCAGCGAAGGCTGGCATCCAGCTTTCTATATTCAGTGATGAACCTCAAGAAACTGGATCCCTGCCTTCGCAGGGATGACGGGTTTAAAAGACGGTACAAAAAACCAGCGTTCATCCGCGCCCTAACATGTCTTGCACAGTCTTCACCAAATCCGCTTCAGCCACAGTCACCTGTGCTAAACGTTGCGACGCATACTCTTCACGCGTTTCAATGCCCGCAGCCATTTCAGACCCAAGCCGCAAATCTTTAATCGTCACCTGACCCAAAGCCTTTTCATCGCCGCCTTGAATAACCACAAGCGGGCTGCCGCGCTTATCGGCATATTTCATCTGCTTGCCCATATTAGCCGCACCCAAACTCATCTCAGCGCGAATGCCAGCTTTGCGAAGGTCTTGCACCATGCGCCAATAATCACCTTGGCGGTCTTTATCCATCACGGTCACGACAACCGGAGCCAGCACATCAGACTCCTCCGCCTTGCCCACCAATTTCAGCGCCGCATAAAGCCGCGATACACCAATCGAAAAACCTGTGGCCGGAACCTGCTGCCCCGTAAACCGCGCCACCAAATCATCATACCGCCCACCACCACCGACTGAGCCAAAGCGAACGGGATTTCCCTTCTCGTCCTTGGTTTCCATTAGAAGTTCGCATTCGAAGACAGGGCCGGTGTAGTATTCGAGACCGCGAATGATAGATGGGTTGACTATAATCTGCTCCGATTCATAGTCAGCCCTCGCAAAAATGTCCTGCATCTCGGCTAGCTCATGGATACCTGCCGCGAGCGTCTCGTTCATCTCAAATACTGCAGGGATTTCCCCCAAAACGTCTAACCCAAAATTCCATTCGTACTTCTTGTTATTGGGATTCACGCCCTGAATGGATTCTCTCATTGCCATTAGGTATGAAGTTGTTCCATCTGCAAGCACCTCCCATTCGTTGGGTGGGCTCGTAAATGGATTAGGAAACATGTATTGCTTTCCTTCAAACGCACCTTGTTGGATTGACGAATAAACATCACCAAACCGCAAAAGCATTATGAGTTTATCAATTTGATCTTCATTGAGTTCAGCCCCTTTGGTGAAATCTCCGCTTTCGTCTTTTCTTCCAGTGCCAAGCAACAATCTGGCTCCAACCTCTCCAAGTCGGTCATACTTATCCATTGCCCGCATTATTGTTAGTCGCTGAGCTGATTGTTCTTCCCCACCGACGCCAATGCTCAACATTACACCGTCAAGGATTTTCCGATTGTTTACATTGATCCGATACTGACCTCTCGGAATCCCCAATTCCTCCATCGTATCTGCCGCCATCATGCACACTTCGGCATCGGCGGCGGGTGAACTTGAACCTACCGTATCCGCATCAAACTGCATGAATTGCCTGAACCGTCCGGGCCCTGGCTTTTCGTTGCGGAACACCCAGCCCTGCCGATAAGACCGAAAAGGCGTGGGTAGTTTTTGAAAATTCTCAGCCACATAGCGGGCCAGTGGTGCGGTTAAATCATAACGCAATGACAACCACCGCTCATCTTCATCCTGAAATGAAAACACGCCCGCATTCGGCCTGTCTTGATCTGGCAAAAACTTGCCCAGCGCATCGGTATATTCCACAAACGGTTGTTCAATCGGCTCAAAACCATAGCTCTCATAAACCCGCTGAATGGTGGCCAACATGGCGCGTGTGCCGCGAATTTCATCGGCATCAATATCGCGAAATCCCTTAGCTACGCGAGCTTTAGGGCGGTTTGGTTTATCTTTCGGAGCCATGGAATCCTCATTCAATTGTGGCGCTTGTAATGGAAGCGCCACCGTGGGGCAACCCAAACTCAAAACCACCGATAATATGAACCCAAACAATGCCAACAACTTCCTATCCTTTCTCATATTCATCAATGGAATATAAGATTGAAATAGGAATTTGTAAACATGTTTTAGGAATTAATTTTTCAAACCTCATTCCACCCCTGCTTCAGGGGTGGACAGACTGCGCGGCAGTCAGGAGGGGAATTCGCCTAAACAAGCCCCTCCCGTCCACTTCGTGGACACCCTCCCCTTTAGCAGGGGAGGGATAATTGCTACTTATCCCGAACCACCACTTGGTTCTGTTCTCCCAAACCATCAATGCAAATGCGCATTTTATCGCCGGGTTTCAGGAAGCGTTGCGGCTTCATTCCCATGCCAACGCCGGGCGGTGTGCCAGTCGTAATAATATCACCGGGCATCAGCGTGAAGAATTCTGACAGATAAGCCACCAGATATTCCACGCCATAAACCATGGTCGACGTGTTGCCGTCCTGAACGCGCTTGCCGTTCAGCTCTAACCACAGATGCAGTTTTTGCGGATCCTTGATTTCATCTGCCGTCACCAGCCACGGGCCGATGGGGCCAAATGTGTCGTAGGATTTGCCCTTGGTCCATTGGCCCGAGCGCTCAATTTGAAATTCGCGCTCCGACAAATCATTGATGGTGCAATATCCCGCCACATGTTTCATGGCATCGGCGCGCTTGATGTTCTTGGCTTTGGTGCCAATGATCACACCCAGTTCAACTTCCCAATCTGACTTCTTTGACTTTGGCGGAATGGTCACAGTGTCATTCGGGCCGGAAATGCAGCTGGTGTGTTTAGTAAAAATAATCGGCTCTGGCGGAACCGTCATTCCTGACTCAGCCGCATGATCAGAATAATTCAAACCAATGGCGATAAATTTTTGACTGCCTGCCACACAAGCGCCAATGCGCGGCTTGCCACGCACCAACGGCAAAGTATCAATTTTGATCTTGCGCAACTTGGCCAAAGATTTTGGAGAAATGGTTTCGCCCGTAATATCGCTCACATGGCCAGAGAGATCACGGATGCGACCTTGACCATCCAACACACCCGGTTTTTCTTTTCCTAATTTGCCGTAGCGCAGAAGTTTCATGTTTTAATCCCATTGATGTGCCGACTCGTGCCAGCGCGGTTGATAGCCCTTTTGCAAAATGGCAATGATTGACGGCGGAGTCAAAAGTTTATCTGGGATAATTTCAGAAATAGGGATCGCGGACGTGTAGCCGCTGAATGACCAATGCAGCAGGTTGCGGTTTTTGACGGCATAAGCTTTGCTTTGGTGTTCGATCATCGCGCCTTCGACCAGCTCGCCAATATTTTTCGGCGCAAGACGTTCTACGTGCAATTGCGCATCAAATGCCCCAACCCGCTGGTCACCCAAAAAGGCCTTCGCCTCTTTTCGCCTGCAAAAGAAACAAGGCCTATGCCCAGCGGCCAGCGCGGTTACCTCATCAAGAAAGAACAGCGATGTATAACCCTGCCCCATTGCTTCGTGTTTCATATTTTTGAAATGAATGTCGCAACAAATCCAGTGCGTGCTGGCCCAGCGGCGTTTTCCTAAAGTCTGATCAGGCCGATGAAGCTTGCCACCACGATTGCCCATCATCGTTCCGCGCTCTGGAGTGGAATGCAGAACACCCCAAGGGTCAACGCGGTTTTGCAGGGTCATCGCGCGAGTAAATTGTGACGCCCAAGCTTAGTGACATTGGTCTCGCCCATCAGCGCCATAGTGATATCCATTTCTTTGTGGATAATCTCCAGTGCGCGCGTCACACCCGCTTCACCGCCAGCCCCAAGCCCATAAATATAGGCGCGACCGATCATGGTGCTTTTTGCGCCCAAAGCGAGTGCTCTCAGCACATCAATGCCGGTTCGAATGCCAGAATCCAAAATAATTTCAGACTTTTTGCCCACCGCATCAACAATTGGCCCCAGCATATCGATGGTCGCTGAAGCCCCGTCCAGCTGCCTGCCGCCATGGTTGGAAACGATCAAAGCATCCGCACCCAGTTTTGATGCAATCTTGGCATCTTCAACATCATTGATGCCTTTGATGATCAGTTTGCCATCCCATTGCTTGCGGATGAACTCAACCGAGCTCCAATCCAATGTCGGATCAAACTGATTATTGGCCCATTCATTGAGGGATGCAATATCGCCCACATTTTTCACATGGCCAACAATATTTGAAAACTGGCGGTTCTTTGTGCCCAGCATACCTAAAGCCCAGCGTGGTTTGGTGGCGATGTTCAACATATTTTTGATCGTCAGTTTGGGTGGCGAAGAAAGACCGTTGACCACGTCTTTGTGGCGTTGGCCCAAGACCTGCAAATCCATGGTCAAAACCAAGGCCGAACATTTGGCAGCCTTAGCGCGCTCAACAAGGGCCGTAGCAAAACCACGGTCCCGCATCACATAAAGCTGAAACCAGAATGGCTTAGTTGTGTGCTTGGCCACTTCTTCAATCGAACAGATGCTCATGGTGGACAAGCAAAACGGAACACCAAATTTTTCAGCAGCCCGCGCAGCATGAATTTCTCCATCAGGGTGCTGCATGCCACATGAGCCGATGGGCGATAACCCCACAGGCATGGTTACAGGTTGGCCTACCATGGTGGAGGCCAATTTGCGGTTATCAATGTTCACCCCCACCCGCTGGCGCAATTTATATTTCGAAAACGCGGTGGTGTTTTCGATAAATGTGCTGGTGGTATAAGATCCCGTATCGCAATACTCATAAAACATCTTTGGTGTGCGGCGCTGATAGATCTGACGCAGATGTTCAATGCTCGGGACTTTTTCAATCTTCATGGAGGTTCTCGCTTTTGCGATTCAATAGCGCGACTGACGACAAAAGGCAAAACGCCTCAGAACTTCCCAATCAAATTGATAAACACGCCATGATTGTCATGCACCACATCCGATAAGTCATCCGAGAACTCGCCAAAATTGTAACCGACACCGAGTTTAAAGTTATCGCCCAGTTGCTTGTAAATCGCGGCCACCAATCCGAAATCAGTCGTTTGCGATGCGGGTGACCACAGCATGCGGCCTTCGACCATCATGTCCCATTCATTGACGATGTGATAGTCGGCGCGGAGAATTCCCAAATGCGCGGTCGAGTCGACCCAAACTGAGCCTGGGGTACGATCCAGTGTTTCGCCCACACGCAAGCCGTATTTGGCACCAACAGATAATTTTTGCGTTAGGTCATAAGTGGCATCGACTGAAAGAATGTGAGAAATTTGCCATGGGCTAGTTAACGTTCCGCTGCTGCCGCCCACTTGGTTGGAGCCTGGCTCATCCAGCACATAATTATATTTGGCCAGCATGTTAAATTTGTCGCTGTCAAAACCACGGTAAGCAAAACCGAGAGCGGCGCTCAAATATTTTCCGTCGCGAGTGGAGTCAGTCGCATCGGCATATACAATATCAAGCTTACCAAGGGCGCGCCAATCTTTAGAGATTTTTGCATCGAAGGCCTCTTGGAACAGGAAGTTCATCACTTCATTTGTGCCATCATTATCAAAGCGCACTTCGCCCTTTGCACGCGCACTCAAACCTTCTTCATCATGATAGGTCGCGCCAACAGAGAAAGCTTTGCGGTCAATGTCTGGATTTTTAGCCAAGGTTATTGGGTTTATGGTGTTGTCGTAAACATGGCCAATCTCAACAGCTGCTTCTAATGCCCAGTCTGACGATGGTGTATAATTCACACCATAGGTTTGGGTGACAGAGCGGCGATCACCGAACAGATCAAAATTGTTTTCGCCATAGGCCATCCATTGCTCATTAAAGCGGTGGCGGCTGCTCAACACCATGGTGCCGAGGTCTGATCCCGTGAGTGCATAAGGCGAACTCGAAGAGGTTTTGCGGAAGGCATCCAAACGGTAACCCAATGAATATTTGTCATCCGCTGTTGGCGCATAGGTGAGTGCTGCTGTGGCATCCAAGCCTTGCGTGCCTTCAGAAATTTCGCCCGAAGCTGTGATCCGGTCGGAAAGTTTTTTCTTTGCACCGACACCTACACGGTTATCAATCAACATGGTGCCAGAATGTGCAACGGTGCTTTGGCCAAACACATAAGCTTGCGTATCTGCATCCCACGTATAGGTCAGCTTTGTGCCCACATCGCCGCGCACGCCCTGCTTGGCTCCGGGCGTGGTCACACCCGTTGCTTCAGTATAGCGACCGTAGGGTTGCACATTCCAATTTTCGTTCAGCTTTACATCAACAGCCACATCACCCTGGCGGTCACGTGCGCCACCGATGATTTCTTGTTCGCTGTAAACACCTTTGACTGTTGTATTTTCGCTGGTCTTTACATCAGCTTCAACACCCCAAATATTTTTCGCTTGGGGTGCTTGCACGTCGAGCGACGAAAACGCTGCATCATAGTGCTCATAACGCGCACCCACGCGGCCTTTCATTTTTTCGTCGGTTACTTCATCAAGAGAAGCACCCATTTCAACCCGCCACGCATTTGCTGGAACACCTTTGACACCCGCTGTAGAATTGGTCTGCGAGCTTAGGCCGCCGTCAACCGAGTATGTCGAGCCAATGCCGGGGCCCTCTGATCTTGCGACTTCAGCTTCAACGTAAGTGTCTTTAGATTTCTGTACGCGTACATCCGCGCCATACATGATCTGGTCAGCACCAGCGGTCTTTTCCTTGAGACCAGAAACCGCAACACGCACATGATCGCCCACCCAAGCTTGCGCGCGACCACCCGACACATAGCCATCAACATTTGCTGCCGCTGGTTCATACTCATAATGCACTACAAGGTAGTTATCGTTGCCGTTGGTGCTGGAAGCCAATGGGCTACGTAAAATCAAAACGCCATTGGTATAGTCGATATCGTAATCCGTTTTATAAACCAGAGTCACACGCTGTGTCACAAAACCTGTTGTCGGATTGCGTTGTTCGGTCGAGATGATTTCAGAGCCAACTGAAATCAATTGGTGCTTCAAGAAATAGGAAGAGCCGCCGGTTCCTCTGAACGTATCATTCTGCGGAACAGTGCCGGGCAATGCGGCATAAGCGTCAACACCAATCTTGGCATCGCCATCTTTCGTCACAGCATCTGAACGATAGACTGCGTTTGCGCCATAAAGTGTTCTGGCGCTGCGCAAGAAATGTGTGCCGGAGATATTAGATTTAAAATTGCCCCACATGACCGAGCTTGGGCCTTTTTCAAGGCGCAGATAAAATTTTCCACGCGTTGGCGCATCATCAACTGCTGTCGAGTCGTCACCATAAATTGGATAGTAAGAATTAGGATCAATACGGCGCAACATATCTTGTGGGCTTTTGCCATCAAGATTATTGAACATGTTCGACAATGTGCCTTCGCCTGTATCAGCAGCAGCTGTCAGCAAATATTGACCTTTGATTTTACCTTTCAGATAAAACGCCAAGCGGCCCTTGGTCCATGTGCCCGGATATTCGTCGGCACCTGAGTGTTCAAGAATGCCACCAAAATTATGGCCTAATGTGAAATCGGCAAGGCCGATGTAGAACCATTCATTTTCTGGCACTTCCACTTCGCGGGTGAACTCTAAGCCCAAACCATCTTTCAAAACGGAAACATCAATGGTGTGATTACCCGAAGGGAAAATGCGCTGAACAACGAAGTTGTTGCTGGAGTCGACTGGCACGGGCTCACCTGCCACCATCACTTCATGGCCTTCTGGAACATTCTTGCCGTAAACGGTAACAGCGCCGCCGTAAACTGGAATGTTGCGTGTGGCCGTGCGGTCTTCGCCGTAACCCGGCGCCACGGCTTGTTCGTTTGATTTTGTTTGGGCTAAGCTTCCGTCAGAGCGACCAAGTGGAAGTGGCCGGGTTTCGTCATAGCGACCTTTCTCATCATAAACCCGCAAGACATAATCCATCTCGCTTGGCGCACCTGACGGCATTTGCCATTCAGCCGCACCGAGTTTTGACACTTCGACTATTTGGTAAGGTTGATCAGCTGATCTACGACGATCATAAATCCGCACTTCACCTCTGGTGATCCAAGCGGCATAGTTGAAACTGGCCAAGAAACGGACGGTTACTCCGGCATTGTAATTCACTTGCGGCGGCATGGTTGAAACATTGAGAACGGGCTTCACACCCAGTCCATCAAACTTCACCTGAATGTCGACACCCTCAAGCTGCGCGCCCGCTGATTGCGCTGGGCCAACCACTGTTCCAAGCTTTGCACTGCCGTCAATGGCCTGACCATCAACACTAATTGAGAATGGTAATTCATTGGCATAGGTCGGCACCACGAATGAAGATGTCAGCGCCAGCACAGCCAAGCCACGCTTGATCAGCGATTTGAGCTTTACCCCAGTCATCTTAAATTCCTGTGTCATTTGCCCTCCTCCACACCTGTGGTGGTGACAAGTTTGTATTTGTGTTTGCCCATCGTCCAAGCCGTGGTGATGGTTTCTTCCATGGCGGCAACGCGCGCATTCGCGAGGTCAGGATTTTCGCCGCTTGTGTGGTAAACAATTTTCAAAGTTGAGCGTTGTTTGGCCAAGATGGCGATCAATCGGTCAATGCCGCTGAGCCATTTGTCAGACAGGTCAAGGCTACCTCCGATGAAGGCCTTACCCGCAATGTCCAATCTCACTTCATGATTGGCTGTTGCACCAAAATTCAGCTTCACGACTTTGCCGCGTGTTACGCGAACATCGCGCGGGTTTTCGGTTGTCAATTTGTAGCCTGTGGGCAGTGTGCGGACGTCCAACTTCATCAAGAAGTTTGAACCAACAGCCGCGTCAGGGATCGCCGCGCAAGGCACATGGAAGCGGCCTTCGGCGTCAGTCGTAATCAACAGGCCATTAAGAGTAACCACGCGCACGCCCGGCAAGCCTGGCTCGCCATCGTCCATATAGCCATTGGCGTTCAAGTCATCGAACACACGGCCAATTATGTCGCTGCAATCAAACACGGCTTCCGCGATAATGGTGACGGTTGCTTGGGCTGTGGCCATTAACTCGCCATTGAAGGTGGCAATCAATTGCGCATTGTTGACAAACTTGCCGGTGGACAATGTGGTCGAGGCCATCAATTTCAGTTTCAAGATCAACTTGCCCGCAACAGGCATTGTTGGTGCAAAATCGAGGTTACGCGCGTTGATCACGGGGTTGATAGCAACGCCATTCAAAGTGGCTGATCCAGCAACATAGCCAAAGCCCGGCGGCATCACATCAACCAGCTGGAATGGTGTGGGCACAAGGTTCGAGGCGGTGATTGTATAAGTTACAATCTCACCGCGCTTGACCTCGGCTTTGTCAGCTACTTTGGTCAACACGGGGATTGTTACAAAAACTGGCGTTACAGTGGGTGCGCTGCCATTTAGCTTTGAATTGTCTGAAACATCTTCCACAAAGCCGCCGGTTGCAAGATCAGCATGGATGGTGGCCGAGTTGGAATATAAGCCAGCTTTGGCGTCGAGGACTGTAACCACATGGCTTGCTGTGAACGTTGTAAAGTCATGTGCACCAGCCGCCAGATTGATGGGGCCAATCGGCAACGCTCCGATATCCGCATTCGCATCAGTCAAAGTCAGATCGACCAGATCAACGTTGCCCGTGTTATAAACATTGAACTCATAGTTCAGTGTATCGCCCACATCCACAATGCCGCTGCCATTGGCATCGGTGAAGTTCTTCAATTTCTTGACTAGAGCAATGCCGGGCTGGATTGGAACCGCAACATAAATGGGGTTATCGCCATAGATGCTGAAGGGATCAGAGAAGTCTGAAACTGAACCACCTGAGATCACGGATGTGCCAGTGACTTCGGCCAGATTATAAATCCCACCCGCAGTCATATCAGACGTGGTGATGACGTGGCTGGCTGTGAAGAAGGTCGTATTGGTGCTGTTGGCGGGCAGGCTTAGCAACACGCCATTGGCCAAGCCGCCACCATAGACTTGGGCTGACGTATCAGTGACGATCACATTCTTGATTTCGCCAGAGCCCACATTTTTGACTGCAAAATTATAATTTACAATGTCGCCAGTGCCCGTCAGACCATCACTATTCACATCGGTGAAACCTGCAAACGTTTTGATCAACGCAATGCCAGAGCCAAGCGTAGCGACTGTTGGTTTGTCGCCTGTAAATGAGGTGCTGTCAGAAAGGTCTGAAACCGTTGTTGTGTTGTAGTCGCCGAATGCTTGGGCTGAGTTGCTGATTTTGCCAGCGGTGATATCGGCTGCTGCCAATACATAACTTGCTTTGAATGTTGTTGTGTCTGTGCTGCCGGCCGGCAGATTGGCAATTGGCGCGCCTGTTACAACCGCACCCACCAACAAGTCGGTGATGTGTACGTTGGTCAAGGTCACGTTGCCCGTGTTCTTCACTTCAAATGTATAGTTGATGATGTCGCCCACATCTGTTGTGCCATTGGTGTTTTGGTCAACGACCGAGAATATGCGCTTGATCAATGCAATGGCTGGCTTGGCAATAATTGGGGTTACAGTTGGGCCATCTTTGGTCAAATCAGAATTGTCTGAAATATCTGTCGTCACGCCACCTGAAGCCAACAAGCCCGTGGCTTTTGCTTGATTGCTGACGCTGCCCAATTTCACATCGGTTGAAGTAATCGTATATTTGGCTGTGAAGGTGGTTGAATCTTCGGCATTAGGCGCAAAATTGGTTAGCGCTGCGCCATTCATCACTGCTCCTGGCAACAGGTCTATGATGTTCACAGTTGTGAAAGGTAAATTGCCAACATTCTTCACACGGAAGCTATAGTTGATCACATCACCAGCATCGGTCAGACCGTTGTTGTTTTTATCCTCAATGAGCTTCTGCGTTTTGATCAGTGCTAAAACAGGATGAGGTGGAATTGGTGTAATGGTTGGTGCGTCAGCTGTTGGAACACCCGGATCAGAATTATCAACGACCTTCACATTGTTGGTGTCTGTGCCCTCAACATGAGCGGTGTTGTCCACATGGCCAAGATTAACATCAGCTTGGGTGATCGTATAAACCCCAGTGAAATGTGTGCTGTCTGAAGCTCCAGCCAAGAGGCCATTCAGTGGAGCGCCTGAAATAATTGCAGGCAAGGTTGGGTCAGTGACCACGATGTTGTTCAGCGTAAACTTGCCAGTGTTGATAACCTTGAATGCGTAGTGGATGGTGTCACCAGCATCGGTGAAGCCGTTGTTATTTTCGTCCTTCACTTCAGTCACAGTTTTGATCAACGCAATGGCCGACCACTTCACGATTGTTGGGTCATGACCAATCAAGTCATTGTCATCAGACAATGCAGTAACATTCACCAATTTCGGTGTTTTGGCAGCAGCAGTCGCTTGGTTCGAAACTTGGCCTGCGGTAATATCTGCCGCGGTCAACGCATGGGTGGCGACGAAGGTTGTCGTGTCAGTAGCACCGGGGGCGAGTGCCGCGATGGTTTTAACTGGCGTGAAGGTGGCGTTTGGATCAGTCATGCTCACATTGTTGAGTGTGACATTGCCGGTGTTTGTAACTGCAAATTGGTAAGTCACAATATCGCCAACGCTGGCTTGGTTGTCGGCTCCAATGTCAATCGTGCCCGTCTTGATCGTGGCTATGCCTGGAGCTGCGATGATTGGCTGGCTAAATTTATCGATCTTTGTAAGCGTCTGTTCAGCAACGTTCTTGGCCGTTGCCGTTGCGGTGTTATCAACAACACCAGCGTCTATGTTGGCTTGGGTCAGCAGGTAAGTTGCGCTGAACGTGGCAGATTGTCCGGCTGCAATTGTTTGGGGCGCTGCTGGTGTTATTGAAGCAGTGGTCATGCTTTCGTACGTGGCCACCGATGCCAATGACATTGGTTCATTGATGTTCACGACGATGTTGCCGCTGTGCGATTTTGCATTCAATGTTGCTGGGGCCTCAATTTGGCCAACGGCTACCTCAGCTTCCGTTACTGTGCGCGTGAATATAATGCCGACAGGGTCGGTTTCATTCGGAGCCAAAAGCTCTGTGCGCGCATTGAAAGCAATGGCGTCTGGTTGATCAACCGTAATCCCGAAAATCGGAGTGTTGCCTGTGTTGTTCAGCTTGTAAACAAAGCCAATCTTATCGCCAGCACTCAGCTCATCAGTTGTGCCCGACATGCGCAGAATTTGGCGGCTGACATTGAGGCTGGCTTCATCAAGAGCAGCCACACTGTTCGTGGCCACCAAGCTTTGATGAATATCAGCAGACGGTGCGCTTAATGCGAGGCATTGGCGCGGTGCATCAATTGAAGCTGTGGTCAGATTATCGCTGGCTTGCTTTGCACCTTCGAGCATTGCAATGGCTTGAGAGTTGCCAGCAAGGCTGCTGAAATTCACCAGCGGATCAGAAATCTTCACTTCATGTAGATCGGACTTGCCTGTGTTGGTGACGACAAATTGGTAAGTGATGACGTCGCCAACATCGGCGCGACCGTCTGGCCCCATGGCCAATGTGCCAGTCTTCTTGAACGTCATAGAAGATTGAATGGCAAGTGGCGTTTGGACTGTGTTGGTGGCTGTGACCACCGGAGGGTTGGGTGGTAGAGGCCCTGTCAATTGATTAGGAGGTGGCAAGAGGTTGACCGGTATTCCGGTCGCGGTTGCAGAGTTGATAAATTTACCCAGCGGGAAGTCACCAGCAACCAGAGTATGAATTGCGCTATAGGCAATCATATTGACCTCACCCGGGGCCATGCTTGCAATTGGCGCACCTGTGAGAACTGCATTTGCGTCTGTCAGCGTTACGTTGCGGAGTGTAACATTGCCTGCGTTGGTTATTACAAAGCTGTATGAAATTGAATCGCCCGGATCTGTGCTGCCGTCACCACCATCATTAACGATCGCGGTTTTAAGCACAGTAATTTGGGGATTGGCGGTGACGACTGTAACATTGGCCGTGGCCGAAGATGTTAAATTTTGCCCCATGCTTTGGCCTGTGGCCACAACGGTGTCTGTGATGTCTGCAAGAGCCGACTTAACTGGCAACCACAGCATCGGAACAGCCAAAAGCGCAGAGGCAGCCTTAAGCTGCCAACGGCGTTTGGCCTTGTCCTTCAGATATGGTTGCCCGTTGTTCATATGTTAAAAAGCGAGTCCTTACTGATGCAGATCGATGTCGTTCTGCTTAACGGTGTAAAGCGCGGTAAATGTCGCGCTGTCGCCGGGTTGCAGTACGGTGATCAAATTTGGTGTCGCTGGAGCGGTCGACATGGTCGACGTTGCACCCACATTGAAGGACTGGAAGGCTGGCGTCAGAGCACCCGGAACGCCGTTGTGAGTGTCGGCAAGATTTATTCCATTGATCGGGGTATTGCCGTTATTCTTGACAACGTAAGTGTAGGTGATGACGTCGCCCACAACCACATTGACGGTTTTGTTGGCGGTCTTAGTAACAAGGAGAACAGGATTGATATTGAGCTGAATACTCTTCTTATCGCTGTTGGTTACTGATGTTGTGGTCGTGCCATTAAAGTAATCAGCCGTTACAGTTGCTTTGTCATCGAGATAGCCATCAGGCTCGGCGGCACCGGCTGCGGCACCTACTCCGGTGCCTCCACCTGCGCTCGCAATATCGCCAGCTACGACAGTATAACTCCCTTTAAACGTGGCTTCGTCGCCAGGTTTCAAAACATCGAATTTGGTCGTGCTTGCATTGCTTGAATCA
Organism: Aestuariivirga sp.; assembly: GCA_043744395.1. Classification (GTDB taxonomy): domain Bacteria; phylum Pseudomonadota; class Alphaproteobacteria; order Rhizobiales; family Aestuariivirgaceae; genus Aestuariivirga. The sequence continues at coordinate 22,409 of JAYTUV010000004.1, read as the reverse complement.
CCTAAAGGTGTAGCATCGAACGAAACCGCTGACGGGACTGTAACAGCAACTGCTGCGCCAACGCCGTCGTTGGCGTCGGTTACTTTCACATCTTTCAATGTAACGTTGCCGGTGTTCTTAACCTTGAAGCTGTAGGCCAAAACGTCGCCTATATCTGCTTTGCCGATTACGCCGTTGTCTGTTGTGAAAGTAATAGTTTTGACAACGGTGACTTTTGGATCGGCGAGAATTACCCCAACATTAGCTGTTGCCGTTCCATTCACTGTGACACCACCAGGGCCCGTGCCTGATGCAGTTACAGTGTTATCAATAGTGGCGAAGGCGGGTACAATTTGGAATGCCGCAACGGCCATGGCGATGGTGCCAGCCGAGATGCGCCGAAACGTCGAAGTTTCTGATTTTATAATTTGTTTTGCCGAATACCGTAGGAGTGCGCGGCCTTTGTTCTCGATTGAGTTATTGTCCATATTTTATGCCCCGTGCTGAATGTTTGAAAAATGAGTTGGTTGATGGCTGGATAAAATCATTGGCGTTGATCCACATCGATTTGCTGAACGGTGTAAGTTGCAGTGAATGTGACAGTGTCGCCGGGAGCCAAATTGCTCCACACGCCATCTGCGGGTGTGTTGTCAGTTGAGCCATTTGCAGGCAGCGAAAGGATTTCAGAACCGGGCACTGGTGCCGGGCCAGCAGCGTTGTGCATGTCAGCCATCGAAATATTTTTAATTGACACGTTGCCTGTGTTTTTGACGGTGTAAGTGTAAGTGACCACTTGGCCAGCGCTGAGATTGCTGGTTGGGCTTGCAGTCTTGGTGACCTGCATAGATGAAGTGGGCGGCACGACAGTGACGTTCACTGTGCTCGAATTCGAAATAATATTTGCAGCGCCATATGTGCCGCCTGCTGTGGCTGTATTGTCGATTGTTGCGTTGGCAATATTCGCTTGCAACACAACACCAAGCAGAAGTGCAGCCGCAAAGCTGCTCGTCCGACGCAAGGCGCCAGATTTTTTCTGAATTGATGTTGTGTGCAAGCTGAACATTTATATTTTCTCGCGCAGTATTTTCACACTGCGCAAGATTGGTTCTCGTTAGCCGCCATCCACTTCGGCCTGTGTGACCGTGTGGGTGTATTTGAAGATGACAGTGGCACCAGGCGCCAAGACCGACCAGATGCCGTCGCCGGCTGTCGTATCTGTCGATGCACCAGCACCCATTACGCCGGCAACACCGCCGCCAGCGCCGCCAAGTGGAGCAACTTGTTCCAACATTGCCGATTGCGGCGTAATGGCGACGCCTTCGTGCGTATCTGCCACCTTCACGTTGGAGATTGACACGTTGCCGTTGTTCTGGATGGTGTAGGTGTAGATAATCGTTGCACCAACAGCCACTGGGCCTGCTGTGTTTGCAGTCTTGGTCATCAACAGAGATGGGCCTGGCGCAATAATTGTGGTGGCCGTTGCTGGAGCAGTTGAGTTGACCGTCGCAAGCAAAGGCGACTTGCCAGTTGCACCAGCAGAGTTACTAACGTTTGGAGCGACACCTGCAGCACCACGATAGGCATCCAACGCCGTCAAAGTATAGACCGACGTATATGTCTGAGACGCGCCTGGTGCCAAAGTAACGGGCAAGGCTGTCGCAGGTGTGGTTGGTGTGAAGCCGACGGTAGTGAGTGATGTACCAGTACCTAGTGTGCCGTTAAATGAAGGCACAGTGTCGGTAGGCAGCACATTTGTCAGTGTCACGTTGCCGCTGTTCTTGATGACGTAAGTATAGGTGATCGTATCGCCCGCGTCTGTCACAAGCGCATTAGGTCCTATTGCAACTGTTGGCACACCAGCTGCCTTTGACGTAATTTGAATCGCAGGCGCTGCGGCTACAACAGTTACGTTCACTGTCGAGTTATTTGACGTTGTTGTTGCCGCATTATATGTACCTGAGGCGTTGGCCGTGTTGTCGATGGTGGCCAGTGCTGGTGTGATTTGCGAGAGCAATACACCAAGAGCCATGGTTGAAGAACCAACGCGTCTTAAGACATTTCGCTTGTTCGGCGGTTGGCCGGTATCTAATTTCATTTCCATTTTAGTCTCCGTTGAATTTGAATTATGGTTTGAGATTTAGTTTCTAGGATGCGTCTGGCCCGGCACGCGGTTGTCTTCGGTGCCTTCGCCATCGGTCGTGGTGATGAATGCGGAAATGGGTCATTGCAGAAAATCCACATCGCTCTGCGTGACTGTGTAGGTTGCGGTGAATCTCAATGTGTCGCCCGGCCCAAGACTGTCCCAACTGCCGTTGGTTGTGGCATCGGTGGAGTCAGCTAAAGGTGCAACATCTGTGAAAACGATTTCGTTTGATGGCCCGACAAAAACGCCGCTGCCATTGTGTGTATCTGCAACTGTCACAGCACTCATTGTTACGTTGCCGGAATTCGTAACTTTGTAGGTGTAAGTGATCACCGTTCCGACTGGCACGGGGCCAGTGGTGTTGGCCGTTTTTACAGTGGTCAGTTGTTTTGTAATCGTGATGGTGGTCGAAACAGTGTTGGAAGCCAGCAAGGCAACTTCTGTGGTTTTGAAAGTCGATGAATTATTGATTGTGCTGCCATTATTGATGTTGGCTTGGGTCACGGCATAGGTGGCATTGTAAATCCAAGTTTCACCTATATCGAGCGTGCCAATTGTTCCGGCATCGCCAGATGTCAGTGTCGGGCCTGATGTGAGCGTCAGAGCGCTACCATTGCTCAACGTGTCAGTAATCAATGGTGCATTCTGGGCCACTGTTCCGGTGTTGACGATGGTGATGGTGTAGATCAGTGTTTGTGGCGACGTAATATTGGCCAAATTCACCGCTTTGGAAATTGTGAATGCCGCAAAATCATTGTCGGTGATGGTGTTGGTGGCCGTGAGTGGTGAGCCAAGTGTGATTGCCGCTTGACCAGAGGTTTTTGCCGTTATGGTGACGACGATTGTTTCACCGGGATTAATAAGCGCATCATCGATAATTGCGATGTTGATGTCGGCGGTGGTTGCGCCAGCAGGGATCGTGATTGTTCCGGACAGGGCCGTATAATGTGCACCTGCAACGGCCGTTCCGCTGACTGTGTAGCTCAATACAGTTGGCGTTGAACTCGCCAGCGTCTGGGTTACGCGCATGATACCAGCAACCGGGCCAGTTTCAGCACCATTGGTAATATTTGCGATGCTTACCGTTGCAGCATCATTGTCAGCAATAGAATTGCTGGCAGAAACAGTTCCGCTTAGCGTTATTGTTGGTTGGCCCGATGTTATGCTGTTGATCGCAACGATAACGGTTTCGCTGCCTTCGACGATTAAATCATCAACAACGGGAAAGCTGATTGTCGCCGTGGTCGAACCGGCAAGGATCGTGATGGTTCCAGAAAGGGCAGTATAATCCGTGGTCGGCGTGGCCGTTCCAGTTACGGTATAGGCCATCACGGTGTCGGTTGTACTCACCTTAGACTGAGTAACCGTCAGAACTCCGTTTGCTGGACCAATTTCAGAGCCGTTTGTTGTGTTGGCCAATGAAATGGTTGCAGTGTCATTGTCGCCGATGGTGTTGGTGGCCACGAGGTTTGCGGGCGCACCGAGCGATGCTGCACCTGATGTTACGGCTGTGAGAGTGATGACGACAGTTTCGTTACCTTCAACAATAAGATCATCGAGTACGGGAATGTTGATCAATGCTGTTGTGGCGCCAGAAGCAATTGTAACGGTGCCAGAGAGTGCTGTAAAATCTGCACCCGATGTTGCGGTTCCTGCCACACTATAGGAGAGCGTTACTGAAGTGGGACGAGTGGCCGACATTGTAACAGTCATCACGCCATTGGCGGGGCCTGGTTCGGAAACATTGGTGGTGTTGGCAATTGTTACAATGGGTGCATCATTGTCAGCAATTGTGTTTGTGGCCGTAATGCTTGCGGCCGCGCCTAAACTTACACCGGGTGATCCCGATGAAATGCTGGTCAGTGTAATAATAACAGTCTCATTGCCTTCGACAACCGCATCATCAATGACTGGGATAGTGATATTGGCCGTTGTAGAGCCTGCTGGAATGGTGACGGAGCCAGTGAGTGTTGAATAGTCCGTACCATTTGTTGCAGTGCCGCTAATCGAATAGGCAATCACTGTGGCAGCGCCGCTCGTAGCAGACTGCGTTAAAGTAATAACGCCGGAGACAGGGCCTTGTTCATTTCCGTTGGTAATATTGGCAAGTGTAACGATCGCCGTATCATTATCAGCGATTGTATTCGTAGCCGTGCGCGTTGCCGCCGCACCGAGTGCGACGCCTGTTGTTGCGGTCAGACTGTTCATCGTTACAATGACAGTTTCACTGCCTTCGACAATGGCATCATCAATTACGGGAATTGTGATTGTGGCGATCGTCTGTCCAGCAAGGATTGTTACTGTGCCTGAAAGAGCCGTATAATCTGTTCCTGAAGTAGCGGTGCCTGTCACAGTATATGCAATGACCGTGTTCGTAATACTCGCCTTGCTTTGTGTAATCGTCATTACGCCCGCAACCGCGCTTGCCTCAGCTCCGTTTGTTGTGTTTGTGATGGTAACTGTAGCGGTGTCGTTGTCGGTTACGCTGATTGTCGGCGGTGGTGCGGATGATCCCACAACGCCACCGCCACTTGGAGTAATACTGGCTGGTGCGCAGAAATGCGGGCCTTCAACAATGAGATCGTCAATTGCCGTGACTGTAACCGTTTGTGCTACGTTCCAGTTGGCGCTGGTGAATGTTAATGGGTTTGGCGAGAACGTACATTGCGCGCTGGTGCCGAGAGTGATGGTGGCTGTGCTAGTTGGAATTGCATTCAGGACTATCGTGAACGCGCCTGATGTTCCGCCTTCTGTGGCTGTCGCGCCGGTAACCGCTGTTGTGTAACCTGAATAACCGTAAAATAAATTAAACTGACCCGTCGCGTTGGCGTAGCCATCAACTTGAATGCGATAAATTGTTCCAGCTATGGCATTGAAGGCAACTGTGGAGCCATAGTTTGCGTTAACAACTGAGTTACAGCCGGGCGTGTCATCGTTAAAGCCAATCTGAGTGAGCGCGTTTACAGCAGAACCAGTGTATACACCAATGGTCGTATCAAAATTTGTGAGCGCACTTCCGGTCGGGTTGCAAGTCCCAAACGATACAAAACCGCTGGCAGGTGCAGTCCAGCTGTACCATTGGGTGTTTAACGCGCCGCCGCCAAGAGTAAGCGGCTCACCTGTCTCGCCCGTGGTTCCAACGTTTGAATCAACAAATGAACCACCGACACCCAGAGCGGGCCCCGGAAAAGTGTCAGCGGCAAATGCGGAAGAGGTTGCAAACAACACGATCATCGCCGCAACACACCAAATCGTCACAAAAAAACGACGTGCCGCAGCCAGTGCGCTGGCGCGGGGTGAAACGGTCAAAAATGGTATTCGCGTTGTCAGTTTCGTATCCATTCACATCAAGCGCACCCAAGCGGTGCAAGAACGCTGACACACAAGCCAAATGGATTTTTGAGAGGGCGACAGGCCGAATCACTTGGCTGAACGCATTCGCCACCCAACAACACGTGCGTTGCTGGGTGCGAGGGCGATCGCATGATGAATAAATTTTGATGGTTAACGAGGTCTTAAAAACCGCGAAGGGCTGTCCGATAACGGCGCAATAATTTACGATTTGGCAACTTTGATTAACAACAATTAACCAAACGGCGATAAAACAATTTACGAAGTGTGAATTAACTTGGAAGTCGGGCTGTCTGTTAACTTCGCATTAACTTGTTTCTAAATCCACACTTGGCACCGTAGTTTCTGAAACTTGGTGCAAAACGCCCCAATTTAGTCGACTTGTTCTTAAGAATGGTACCACCACCCCGGCTCGAACGGGGGACCTCTAGATCCACAATCTAGCGCTCTAACCAACTGAGCTATGGCGGCATCCAAGCTGTGCATTAGCCCTAGAGTTCAGGAAATTCAACTCGCAAACCGAAATTTCCGCCAATTTGTTGCAGCGCCGCAAGAAAATGAACGGATTTGCACAGTCTGGGGCCTCAAATCGTTAACGAAAGGTGGACGGATCGATTAAAAATTGATTAGTTCGTTTCTGAATTCCACTTTTTGAGATTTAAACACATTGTCGGGGCCTACGATCCAAACACTTGAAGATTTGCGCAAATCGGCTGGCGCTGCTTGGCTGTGGGACGGCATGCGCGGACGTTTGGTATGGGCCAATGCCGCGGGAATTACGGCTTTCGACGGTCAATCCGTGTTTGATTTGATCGACCGGATGTTTGATTCGTTTGAACCCGGTGTGGCGACAATTGCTGATTTGACGAAAACCTTGAAGCGCGATGAGATCAGGCATGTGGCATTGGAATTTCCTTCAACCGGACGCGCTGAAGCAATAGACTGTCAATGCTGGCTGCACACTCTGGCTGATGGAAGATCAGGGCTTTTGGTGTTTGCGCCTGCGCCAGTCGTGAAATCCCAACAAGACGATCATAATCTTTTCAGGCAGTTGCCTGTTGCGGCCGCATTGGTTCGTAGAGATGGTAAAATTTCTAATCCAAATTCTATGGCTTTGGCTTTGTTTGACGTTGCCAAGCAAAGCAACCTTGCTGAATTGTTTGGCAATGCTGATCGCGCCGCGAAAATTTTGGGACGGTTGCAACAGACCAACTTGGTAAGTGCCATTGAAACATTTGAGGGCACTTACGGCAAACGCGAAGCAAGAATGACATTGCGTCGTTTGACCGGAGACGATGAGCCTTTTGCCATTTTGATTTTGGATGACATTACCGAACGGCGCAACATGGAACGTCAGTTGGCAGAAATGCCAGCACCAACTTTTACCGAAACCGTTAAGCCAGCGAACAATGATGCACAAGCTTTTGAGGCATTGGCACGTAGTTTGAACGCCGCAATAGCCAAGGCAGAAGGCAAGCCTGAAATTCAGAATGTGATGACAAAGGCCATTCTGGAAAAGGCGGCACCTGTTGCTTTCCCGCCCCGCTCCATTGTGAATGCTTTGGAGAGCTCTGGCACTGCTTTGATTATTGCTCAACAGGGTGTGCCGGCCTTTGCTTCGCAAAAGGCCCTGCAATTATTGGGATTTGAAAGATCGGACGAACTGTTTCAAAGCACCAATTTACTGCTAGATATTTTCAATACCAAAACTGCAAATGAGCAATTCTCTTGGACTTCAGCAGAACAAAAGAAAATAGATTTTGAAGTTTCGGTGAGCTCAATTCCGTGGATCAATGGGCCAGCAAAGCAGTTTGTTTTGAAGCCTGTCAAAACTTTGGAAAAAGTAACACCTCAACCTTTCGTGCGTATCGAAACACCAGTTAATCAAGCAGCACCCGCACCACAAGAATTGCCAGTCCCTTCAATCCCCAGCGCTGCCAATGATGATGTAGTGATTTCTGATCACGTGGCTGAAGATGAGTTGAAGAGCATTCTTGATATTGCTTCCGACGGTATCATCACCCTCGACCAAGCGGGATCAATATTGAGTTTCAGCGCAGGAGCCGAATCCATTTTTGGATTGCGCAGTGCCGAAGTGAAATCAAAACCTTTGGCCAATTTCTTTGCGAGTGACAGCCGAAAAGTGCTGCAACAATATTTAGCCGGTCTTCAGGGGCCGGGTCTTGGTGCGGTGTTTAATGATGGCCGCGAAGTGAATGCTGTGGTGAAACAGGGCGGCACAGTTCCACTGTTTCTAACCATTGGTAAATTGCAAACGTCAAAATCAGGTGCAGCGTTTTGTGCCGTAGTGCGCGACATCACCTCTTGGAAGCGCACAGAAAAAGAATTGCGCGAAGCCAAAGAGACTGCTGAAGCGGCCAGTCGACAAAAATCAGATTTTCTGGCGCGCATTTCACATGAACTGCGGACACCTTTGAATGCCATCATAGGATTTTCAGATGTCATGCGACTTGAGCAATTTGGTGAAATTCGCAATGAAAAATATCGGGGTTATGTCAACGACATTCATGCCAGCGGCGGGCATTTGCTGGCGTTGATTAATGATCTGCTTGATCTATCAAAGATTGAAGCAGGCAAGATGGAATTAAATTTCACGGCAGTGTCTGTGACCGATTGCACTGATCATTCGATTAAGCTTTTGCAAGAAACGGCAACGCGTGGGCGGGTTTTGGTGCGTAAATCATTTCCCGAAAAGCTGCCACGTGTGGTGGCTGATTTGCGGGCCATGCAGCAAATCATGCTCAACCTTCTGTCCAATGCTATCAAATTTACGGACCCAGGCGGGCAGGTTATCATTTCAGCCTCGGTTGCCAAATCGGGAGAATTGACAGTGAAGTTAAAGGACACTGGCATTGGCATGAATGCGGCGCAATTGCAGGATGCTTTGGAACCCTTCAAACGAGTTGAAACCTCGGGCCGCGACACCCAAGGTACTGGGCTTGGCTTGCCATTGACCAAGGCGTTGGTGGAAGCCAACCGCGCCAAATTTATACTCAGCAGTGATCCCGGCCAAGGCACACTCATTGAAATTACCTTCCCGACGACGCGGGTTTTGGCTGAATAGTTTTTTGAATTCATGAAATTGCCGCAACTTAGATTATAAGCCGCAGTTATGAACCGGATTTTGAGTTTTGGCTTTTTGTGTTTTGTGGCGGTCATGCTGGCATCGGCCACATGGTTTTCGGTGTTTCTGCCTGCGCGCGTATTGAAACAAGCGCAAAATGAATTTTTGATTCGAACTGGCCGAATGCTTGATGTGGCGCATGGTGCCTCTTTGAGGATGTCACCCAGTTTTGGTATCGCACTGAATGACATCAGCATTTCCGGCGCTTCGGCGATGGCCACACCCGTGGTGCAAGCCAAAGCATTGTTTATTCCAGTTTCGTTGTTCGAGGTGCTTGGACTTAAAGTTGCCAATGGAGACATGGTCGTTGAAGCACCAACTTTCACGATGAACATCAATAGTGAAGGCCGCTCAAATATTGTTTTGGACGGCACTGCACCAGTATCCAAATCCGACGCAAATGCGCAGTTGCCACCGCCCATGCACGTTACATTTCAAAACGGAACTTTTGTTTATCAGGATGAGTTGAACACCAAAACATTTGCGCTGTATGAAGCTGAAGGGCTGATTATTGTTGATGATGAACAAGAAATAACGCTCAAGTCGGCAGCCACTTTGGGTGGACAACGGGTTCATTTCCAAGCCATCTTGAATTCTTTGCCACGCGCATTTGATGATGGTTCACCGTTTGATTTTAATCTTCAAGGAGCAGCATCGTCATTTGGCTTTTCGGGCCGCCTTGTTGCGACCAGGGGCATCGAACTTGCGGGGCAAGCGACTGTTGATAGCGATGATGCAGCACAGCTGTTTAAATGGTTGGGCGTTGGATTGCACGGGCTGAACGGCAAACATCGACTGGCGATCACCAGCGCCATTGAAACGCGAGGTCCGCTTTTTCTGTTCAAAAAAGCCGACATAAAATTTGCAAATATGAAGGCGCAAGGCGACATTTCGTTTTCCGCAGCTGGCGCACGTCCGAGCCTCACGCTGGCACTTGGTTTGGATGAATTGAATACCAATCTTTATTCTGTGCCTGTCAAAAGCCTGACACCACTTGGAAGTTGGAGTGACCGACCATTCGATCTCAACGATATGAGCGCCTTGAATGTGCAATTTCGCATCGCTGCAAATCAAGTTCGGTTCGGCGGTTTCACCACTGGCACAGCAGAGGTTGTTGGAGAATTAAAAGAGGGTGTTCTAAAAACTTCCATCACCAGCGAAATTTCTGGCAAGGCAGATATAGATTTAGATGCCGCGCAATCTCCGGCCAAATTGAGTTTAAATCTTGATCTCAAAAACATCGAGGCAAAAACCTTCATGCCGCAGTTTGCAGGCATGAGTTGGCTGCAAGCCCCTATGGGCCTCAATGCTTCATTGAATACTAAGGGTGCAACTCAAGCGGAGATGATTAGTAATCTGATTGGCAACATCAGAATGCAAGGTGATCAAGCTCAAATTAAAGGTGCGGATCTTGCTGGTCTTGCGGCCCATGTGGAATCCGAAGCCGTTACTGGTTGGGAAGGTGAGGCAACCAATTCTGTTTCAGTTAATGCAACACTATCGGTTGAAGATGGAGTGGCAACACTCCAAGAGAGTGTTTTAACATTGCCCAACTTGAAAATTTCCCAGACAGGTGAAATAGATATTTTGCGACAGGCATTGAATATGGAAGCCACCCTCAATCGCAGTGGCGACAAGCCTGTGAAGATTAAAATTGTTGGCCCGTGGGCAAAACCAAATCTTGCCATAGTAAAATCAGGCAATTGATCCTGATGAAAAAACGGCGCAAATTGTTTAAATGATTATCGTACAAGAACAGGCTTTTGACGTGGGCCAAGAGTTTGCGCGCCTTAAAGCGGGACGCACTGATATTGGAGCCACGGCCATGTTTGTGGGCAGTGTGCGTGATTTGTCCGACGGTCAATCAGTTTCGACCATGACGTTGGAACACTATCCCGGCATGACTGAAAAGGCATTAGAAAATATTGAAGCTGAGGCCCGCAAGCGTTGGCCGATTTCTGATTGTCTGGTTGTTCACCGCTTTGGAAAATTGCAGCCTGCTGATGATATCGTCATGGTCATCACCTGTTCGGCGCACAGAGAGGCGGCTTTTGAAGCCTGTCAATTTTTGATGGATTGGCTCAAGACCAAAGCGCCGTTTTGGAAGTTGGAAGAAGGCGACGGCAAAGCCAATTGGGTGGAAGCCAAAGTCAGCGACGACAAGGCCGCTGAAAGATGGAAAGCGAATTCCAGTTTAACATAAAAAATATTTCTATTTCTTTTTAACAGGTTTCTTTGCTTTTGCTTTAACGACTTTCGGTGCTGGTTTCTTGGCAATTTTTTTCACCGGCTTTTTAGCCGCCAATTTGGCTTTTGTCTGAGTCTTAGGTTTGGTTTTGGTTTTGGTTTTGGGTTTGGTTTTTGGCGCAGATACTGGTTTTGCCTCAGCCTTTATCAAGTTGCCAAATTTCTCAAAAAATTGATTGGCCAATGACATTGACGTTGCATCGATCAACCGCGAGCCGAGCATGGCCAGCTTGCCGCCAATTTGCGCATCCACATCATAGTCCAATTGGGTTTCATTGGCACTGAGAGCGGTTAGCGTGACAGTTGCGCCACCCGTCGCAAAGCCCGCAAACCCGCCGTCGCCCTTGCCAGAAATGCGGTAACTTTCGGGCGGTTTCAAATCGCTCAAAGTCACCTGCCCGCCAAAGTTTGCTTTCACAGGGCCAACTTTGATTGTGACGGTTGCTTTTAAATCTGTCGGCGAGATAACTTCAATCTTGCTGCAACCGGGTATGCATTGTTGTAAAATTCTAGGATCATTGAGACCCTTCCAAACGGCTTCGCGCGATGCTGGAATGTTTTGGCTGCCGGAAAGTTTCATGTGCAAACCCTTGCTGATTACTTCTGAAAAACGGACGGCGCAATTTTGACTTGAGCAAGTCAATCATGATGTTACACAATCCATAATGAATTGGAATACAACACTTACCTGAAATGTTTTTGAGGGATGGTGCTGCGAGGGAGGATTGAACTCCCGACCTCACCATTACCAATGGTGTGCTCTACCACTGAGCTACCGCAGCATCTTGGCGATGCCCATACAAAATCGACACTTCGCCCGCAAGCTTTAAATCTTGATAAGTCAGATTATAGCATAATTTGCCTTACATATTCGAAATATCGAAGGAATTTACCCGTCTTGTGTGATAAAAATAACTTTGGTGGTGCGTGCTATTTTTGTGTTGTAGAAAATCAACTCGCGCGTCCGGATAGAAGCAGTCGCAGCTTTCATAATGGTTGCCGCAGCAAGGATAGGCCAAGGGAGATAGTGATGTTTAACTATGGCGGATTTAAATTTGCCTCTAAAGCAGAGGTGATCGAGAAATCGATTAAATATTGGAACCCCGATAAGACCAAATTTTGGGCCGAGGCTGGCATTGATCTGGTGATTGATAAGCGCGAAGGCTATTTGATCTACGACATGGATGGCAGGCGACTGATTGATCTGCATCTAAATGGTGGCACTTACAATCTGGGCCATCGGAATGCCGAGTTGGTTGAGACCCTGAAAAATGCGCTCGACCATTTTGATATGGGCAATCACTGGTTTCCGTCGGTTGCGCGCACGGCACTTGCTGAATCTCTGATCAATATTTCACCCGGCATGACTTATGCCGTTTTTGGTGCAGGTGGTGCAGAGGCTGTTGAGATCGCTTTGAAGAGTGCGCGCTATGCCACCAAGCGGCGCAAAATTGTTTCCATCATTAAAGGCTATCACGGCCATTCAGGTCTATCGGTGGCCACTGGTGATGATCGGTTTACGAAAATATTTCTGGCGGATCAGCCCGATGTTTTTATCCAAGTTCCCTTCAATGATTTGGATGCGATGGAGCACGCACTGAAAGGCAGCGATGTTGCGGCGCTGATTATGGAAACCATCCCTGCCACTTATGGATTTCCCATGCCCGCCGAAGGCTATCTCGGGGCTTGCAAAGCGCTGTGTGAAAAATATGGTACGATGTATATTGCCGACGAAGTTCAAACCGGATTGATGCGCACAGGACACATGTGGGGTTGGCAGTCCTACGGTATTCAGCCTGACATCATGGTGACGGCCAAAGGTTTGACGGGTGGCATATATCCGATCAGCGCGTGCTTATTGAACGAGCGTGCAGGTGGTTGGTTGCATGAAGATGGCGCGGCTCATATTAGCACAACGGGCGGGGCCGAGCTTGGCTGCGTTGTGGCACATAAAATGATAGAAATTTTGGTGCGGCCTGAAACTATTGCCAATGTTCATGCCGTGACGAAGTTCTTTCAAGACGGCATGGCTGAGATGATGAAACGCCATAGCGATATTTTTACAGGTGTGCGTCAGCGTGGACTCATCTTAGGAATGGAATATGCCAAACCCGAAGGTGCCGTAGCCGTTTCACGCGCACTTTATGAAAATGGCGTGTGGGCGATTTTCTCATCGCTTGATAAGCGCGTGCTGCAATGGAAACCAGGTGTTTTGTTAACACCTGAAATGTGCACCGAAATCTTGGAGCGCTATGATGCTGCCATGCCGCGCGCGCGCGAGCTCATGTTTGCCAATGATAAGGCGATGTGATGAAGTTTGATCTTTTGCCTCAAGCAGAGCAATTAAATATTTTGCTAGAGGTCGCAAAATCTGCAACTGCGCATTATGATTTACCTTCACCTTTGACCGTGAAGATGATCAATCTTTCAGAGAATGCGACTTATAGCGTTCAGGCGGCGCAGGGCCAGCGTTGGGCTTTGCGCATTCACCGTGATGGTTATCATTCGAAAACGGCGATTGCATCTGAGCTTGCGTGGCTGATGGCGCTTCGTGATACGGATGTTGTTGTGACTCCTAAACCTGTGAAGGGATCGGATTGTGAGATCATTCAAATGGTGGGGCATGCGAAGTTAGAGCGACCACGCCATGTGGTTTTATCAGATTGGGAAGAGGGCTCGGAACCAGGCATTGGCCAAGACTTGGTGAGGCCGTTTGAGGTGTTGGGTGAAGTGACAGCGCGAATGCATCAGCATTCGCAGAAATGGAAGCGGCCGCCATATTTCATGCGTCTCACTTGGGATTTTGAAACGACTTTGGGTGAGGAGAAACCACACTGGGGCCGTTGGCGTGACGGCATGGGCGTTAATCCAGAGATGCAAAAACTTTTTGGCCGCACCGTGGAAGTAATTGCGAAGCGCTTGGTGGCTTACGGAAAAAATGCGGATCGATTTGGATTGATCCATTGTGACTTGCGCTTGGCGAATTTATTGATGGATGGTGAGAGCGTAAAGGCCATCGATTTTGATGACTGCGGGTTTGGATGGTTCATGTATGACGCAGCGACACCCGTTTCATTTTACGAACACGAGCCCCAAGTGCCAGAGCTGATTGAGGCGTGGAAGCGCGGCTATCGTAAAGCAGCTACTTTGGCCAAAGCTGACGCAGATGAAATTCCAACCTTTATAATGTTGCGCCGCTTGCTTCTGGTGGCTTGGATTGGATCGCACTCTGAAACCGATTTAGCCAAATCCATGGGACTACCTTACACTGAAGGCACAGTTGCTCTTTGCGACACCTATTTGCGCGATTACGCTTGATTCAGTGCTTCCAAACTCTCTGGCAAAATCTGCCCGCCATCGACGACAATCGTTTGTCCAGTCACATAGGCAGCTTCCTTTGAAGCAAAGTATAAGGCAGCGTGGCCGATGTCTTCGGGCGTGCCGAGGCGCTTTAAAGGCACTGATGCTTCCATTGATTTGATATAGGCCTCGCCATTACCAACCAAGCCCTCTGTCATGATGTTACCGGGCATGACTGCATTCACGGTGATGCCGTATTTCGCAAGTTCCAAACAAGCGGTGCGCATGAAACCCAGTTGGCCAGATTTTGATGCGCCATAATGCGTCCATCCTGGATAGCCCGTCACGGGGCCGGTGATCGAAGATGTAATGATCACCCTGCCCTGATCAGATTTTTTCAAATAGGGGATCGCGGCTTTCAGCGTGAGAAACGTGCCTTTGAGATTTGTGTCCATCACTTCGTCCCATTGCGCTTCGCTCATCTCCTCCAAACGCGCAGCCGGAAAGATACCCGCATTAGCGCAGAGAACATCAAGCGCGCCGTTTTGTTTGACGACAGTGTCCATCACCATTTCCAAACTCGATAATGAGGTCACATCGCCTGCAATGCCACATGCACCGTGGCCAATTTCACGCGCGGCCAATTGCGCGGGTTCCAAATGACGGGCCATGACGGCCACTTTGGCTCCAGCTTGCGCAAACACCCGCGCGATGCCTTTGCCAATACCTTTGCTGCCGCCTGTTACTAAAACCGAACGGCCCTTCAATGATGTCGTCATAAAATTCTCCCAAACAAAAAAAGGGGCAGCGTTACCACTGCCCCCATATTAATCTGAAAACTGATTAGTCTTCATTCACCATGTGACCAATGTTGTTGTATCCTTTTGGGTTGATCGACTTCAAGGCGAAGCCCCAGATGAGGCCGATCAGGATCACAGCAGCGCCTGTCCAAATCAACCAGGTTTGGCCACCCAATGTCGAAAGATTGCTGATCAGCATCCAAACCAACACAAGTTGCACCACGAAAGAAAAGGCTGGCGCAATCATTGTTGAAAACACATTACCACCGCCATTTTTTTGGAAGTAACGAATGATAGCAATGGAAACCACGGCTTGCAAAACCAACAGCAAACCTGTGCCCAGAACTGCAAACAGTGTGTAAACACCCAAGTAAGCTTGGGCATTTGGATCATTTGTGCCGTAGAAGAATGCATAGAGCACGATCCACAAAGCAGCAAATCCAGATTGCACAAATGATGCTGTATGCGGGCTTTTATATGTGTCATGGGTGTTGCCGAGTGCTGCTGGCAAAACGCCTTCCCGACCCAGCGAATACATGTAACGCGAAGCCGTATTGTGGAACGCCATTCCACACGCAAACGAGCTCGTAAGGATGAGCAAGCTCATCAGTTCTTTTGCCCAACCACCAACAAATTGGTTCAGCGGATCAAGAAAGAAATTGCCTGAGTCACCGAACGCTTTGGCCAGCATGTCGCCTTCCGTTGGATAGGCAGAGACGACGCAAAAGCTGATCAAGGTGTAAAATAGACCAAGTCCAATCACCGAATAATAAAGTGAGCGTGGAACAACGTGTTTAGGATCGCGTGATTCTTCAGCATAGTTTGGTGCCATCTCGAAACCGACCCATGACCAGAAAGCCATGAATATACCAACGGCTGCAGCACCAGCGGGGATATCCACAGTTCCAATTTTTTGCGCAACAACGGGCATGGTGACATGAAAGACATTCAAAGCTTCACCTGAAAAATTTGTTCCCGTTTTTGCAAAGATCACACCCAACGCGAAAATTGCCAACATTGCAACTTCAGCAACAAGGGCCACACCAAGAACAGCTGCAGATAATTTCACATCACGGTAACTCAAAAGACCCGCACCAATCACAGCAGCCAGCGCCAGCCAGAGCCAGCCAACATCAATTCCAAAATGTGATTTAAGCCAAGCGTTACCGAAGAAGGCAAAAAGGCCGTAAAGCGAAGATTCAAAAATGCTGTAACACACAAGCGATGTTAAACCTGCAGACATGCCCACCTCGCGGCCCAAGCCTTGGCTGATGAACGCATAAAAGCCACCTACTGATGATACGCGTCCCGCCATCGCAGCATAGCCGATTGAAAAAACAGTAAGTACGACAGTCGCCAACAAAAATGCTGCTGGCGTGTGCGAACCAATGCCATAACCCGCCGCGAAGGGCACGTTGCCCAACATGGCTGACATGGGGGCTGCACCCGTTACTGTTAGAAACAGAACACCGATCAGCCCCACCGCTTTTGATTGCAGCCGATCAACATCTTTTTTTTGCGAGATGTCAATCGTTCCCGCTGTATTACCCTGAGCCATCAGCCCCTCCGTTTGTTGCACGTTCCCCTGAGAATCGGCTCGCCCCTATTTTGGAGCTTCAACCAAGCCGAGATATTGCTGTAAAAAACCTACTTTGCCAAGCCCATCATTTGCACAACTTCTGCGCTGCTCATCACGTGGCAATAGATCATGTTTATGATTTCCAGTTCTTTGTGGTGCAACGCGTCTGAGCCTGCCGCACAGCAATCTTCCAACACAATGACATTGAAGCTTTCGTCGGCCAGACTACGCACGGTCGATGATATGCATTGATCCGTAAAGATGCCAACACAGATCACATTTTTGATACCAAGATTGTGAAGGATCAAGCGGAGATTGGTTCCGGTGAGAGCAGAATCCGTGGTTTTGGTAATTTCAATTTCATCGCCGATGGGTGCCAGCGCTGCGACCAGTTGAGACGGTTTTTCATTTTTTGGCAGCAGCAAATTGTTCCAGCCCGGCATCTTTTGAGAAAGCGAACGGTCTCGTCCATCTTTGGTATGACAGGCAATGCGCGCGAAGAGACATTCGATTTTATGAGCACGACAAAATTTGAGGATATCCAAAGTGCGGGGTATCACCTGATTATGCATGCGATCATGAAACGGTGTCCAAGCGTCAAATTGCAACTGTTCAGCGTTTGAAAGTGATGCACGGTTTGGCCGTTCGAGATAGGTGTTTTGTACATCGATCACCAGCAAAGCTGTTTCGCTGGCAATAAGTTTCATGTCATCGGGATCAGGAGCCGTTGCATAATAGATCGAGCGATAGTTAGTTTTCCAGTTCATGTCTTCCTCAATCAGTCGCAACAGGTGGTTGGCTGCATCGCCCGCTGATGGCAAAAGCACGACGCATGAATTGAAACGTCAGCTCTCGCTGCTGCAATTTTAAGCCGCAGCGAGATGTTCTGCGCTTCATCAGGTTTACCAAGTTTTATCAGGCATTCTTGCAAGCCATGTAAACTCCAGACATTATCGGGATGCTGGCATGAGCGCCTTAAAGTTCCATCCAGACCGAGATCTGCGCGATATGTTGCGGCTGCGTCTTCGACATGGCCTTGTTCGAGCAAAAGTGCGCCTAGGGCATGCCGCGTTGGCTGCATCCAGCCCCACGGTTCATCATATGGCAGATTGTCATCAAGTTCGACCGAGCGGCGCAAATGAACGAAAGCTGTTGCAACGTCGCCTCTTCGGTAGGCGATTTCACCCGCCATCATTTCAGCGGCGACAGCCAGAATATCAATGGCTGTGTTGTTAAAAAGATAACGTGAAGGTGGTACGCTCTTGGCTGCTGCATGAAAAAGCACCGCCTCTTGCTCTGCTTTTTTTAACTCACCTGTTGCAGCGCATGCCACAGCTTTGGCATAGTGAATTATTGCGGTTGTCGTACAGAACAAGGTTTGATCGTTCGGGAGTGGTTCATTCTTGATTTCCTGCCATCTTCCAAAGCGGATCAACACATGCATTTTGGTAGGGAAGAACGCTTCGAGCCAATCTGCCATGGGAGGAGATTGCACGGTCAAGAGTTTTTTTGGCAATGTTGCAGCAAGCTCTTCTGAGGCTGCAAGTGCGACTGCATGTTGGCCTGCAAACATCGCACCATAGACTTGAAAATGATAATTGTGACAGCGATAAAGCGAATAGAAATTTAGGCCACCATGCTGTTTCAAATATTTTCGATCGGCAATAATCGCTCCTGCGTTGCGTGCCACAACATTGGTATATTGCCCGCAGAGCACGTCTATATGTGTGGGCATGTGCTGCAAGTGTCCGGCATCAGGCACCAGGTCGTAAAGCGCATCACCAGCGCGCAATGCACGCTCGGGAAATGGCGACATTTCCATGAGATGAACATACATGTGAAGCACACCCGGATGGGCCATGCCGCCAGGCTGAGCCATGGCTTTTTCAAGTACAGCGATGGCTTCAAGTGTGTCTGCGCCCTCAGCTGGTTTTCCGGTTGCGATATCCCATAATGCCCATGGCGTTCGGTTCATAACTGCCTCGGCAAAGAGTGCGGCAACATCGAGATCATCGCTAAATAGGCGGTACACTTCGCGCATGGCGGCTGCGTAATTGTCATTCCAGATCGGAGTGACTTGATCTGGGTTGTTGCCTGGATATCGGTGCAGTAACGCTGCTGCCAATGCTTGTTCCAAGGGCCTTGTACGATTAGCAAGTTTTTGCGCTTTCAACGAAGCAGCATATGCTGTGTTCAGAGAGCGTTTGAGATCGAGACCATCAAAAGCCTTCCATTGCTTGTTATAGTTTGGGCCAGCTGAGTAGGCGATACCCCATTGTGCCATCATGCAGGTTGGATCAGCTTTTGCGGCCAGCTTGAAACACCGTAACGCCTCGTCGTGATTGTAGGCATAACACCAGATAATGCCACGGTTGAACCAGGCCTGTGCCGACTTGTTGCGCGTAAAAATTTTGCGCGTGTAGTGTCCGAGATCATAGCCGTATTTCATTGCGAGCTCCTGATCAATAGCGTTTATTGTAAAGTCCGCGACGTTCATAGATTTCTGCGGCCTCTTCAAAGAAGTTCGCAATGGCTGGCGCGTTATGTTGAGAGCGGAACAGTTGCGCCACCTCTAAAATTTGTTGTTTGGATTTGGCGCGGCCCGGACGCAGCAATTCATATGCAGTCATAATAAAATCCTGCGGCACATTCACCAATTCAGCAGCGCGTTCAAAATTTAACGCGAGCGTTGGACGATTTGCAGCGCGCGAAATTTCAGCTTGGTCAGCCAGCGCCTTTGGCGTAATGCGCAAATCTTCCATCGTCACATTGCCTGCAAGCAAGGCATCGAGTGTAACCTCGTCTAATGATTTGCCGCGCGCGCCCTTCACATCAGCGCTTCGGGTTTCAGCTAGGGGATAATCTGCAAGGGTCAGTTTGTGTTTCATAGTTTGAATTTCACTTCGATGTTTTCAGGTGCTGCACCTTCGGCTGTCAAACCGGTTTCAATCGCGTAAATCAAAGCAACACGGGCATGATAGCGTGAGCCCATGGCTTCACCGCGCGTGGGCACAACCACAGGCTCTGGCATTTCACCTAGCGCGTAAGCCGCAGCATTGGCACCAAAGCCTTTATAGTGCTCTAACTGGGTGATGGGTGCGTTTGAGAAAAGTTCGAGATTATTGTGTGGCAAGCGGTCACGCTGGTGGATGACTGCCGTGCCCTTTGCTTGAATGCCAATGCCGATGCCAGAACCTGAAAGACGCGCAGCCGACAGCCCCAAAAATGATGTGTCAGCCGTGTGGTTAAACCGCACAATGCGCGCTTTTAACCCACGTTTTTGGATAGCCTCGACCATGGCTTTCAAAACATCTGAAAGCCTGTGACTTGCAGTGGTTTGAAAAAGTTTCAACCCAAAGGCCGGGCTGATGCCGATCACGATTTCATGTCTGTCTTCACTTGGGTGCGCCTCGCCAATCACACGGTAACCGATGCGCTTTGCTTCTTCTTTCTCATGCATGGCTTCCGAGCGCAGCACTTCATCTTGGTCAAGCACATCGCGGATGGAATTGATTTCAAGACGGCGCGATTCGGAAACACGGTAGCCCGTGCCGGGGCCAAGGTAAGTGTTGGGATCGTTGATGGCGCTGACCACTTTGCCATTTCGTACCATGGCCGAGGTTTGCAGATAATCGCCCGACACGCGCAATTTGACGACATTCAGCAGGTTTTCAGCTTCTTCTCGAAACCCACGCGTTGCCAGCGCCTTGATCACATCAACAACAGTAATGCCACGGCTTTTAATTGCTTCGCTGATGCCCGCCACTTCGCGGGGCATATAGCTCCTCGTTTCATTTGAACCAGATGCAATGACCACGCTCTGTTTCATGTCTTGTGTAGGCTGGCCCAAATCTAATTCTTCGAAGACTGCTGCGATGCAATCCACCGCGCGTTGGCGCAGATCAAGTGCTTTGGATTCAGGCAGCGGTGTTAACCCGCCGTCTGCTTCAAAATCCCGCTGCAACACAAGATAATCTTCCATTTCCTCGCCATTAAATAGCGATGGGTTGAATGAGTTATCATAAGCAAGAATAGAGCCGAAGCCTGAGCAGATAAGATCGGAACCCCCGATGAGATAAGGCAGTATCTTTGCGCCAACACGAATTTCAGATTCAGTTGAGCGTGCATCATTTCCCGATGCGCATTCAAGATCGAGCCACACGGCAATCAAGTTTTCTGCCATCAATTCACGAATGCCGCCGGGGATTGTGGCGGTGAGGGGTGCTCCATCAATGCCACCGTTTTGGGTTCCCTGCACGCCCATGCCACGTTGCAGGCAGAGGCAACGCGCTTCAAGATAGAGCAATGATTTCGACTCGTGAAAACCCATCAACAATTCTGATCCGGCGCCTGACGTGCAACGCATTTTAATTCCGCGTGATGCATAGGCCGCAGCAAGAAAGGCTTTTGACCACGGCGTATCATCGCCATCAATAAAGGTTTTCTCTGTGCCATAGACTGAAACGGTTTCGGCGTAAGATGTAAAACCCGCCATGCCGATGCGCAATTCTTCGGCTTCCTCGCTCGAACATTGGAAAAGCGTGCCCCAGCGCCCGACAGCAGACCCCACAGCACAAGCCACGGCATTTGACCAAGCATTGCGCGACACACGCATGGTGGTTTCAATTTCATCGAAACCAAAAGCCACGGCTGTTGCAGCGTCGGCGGCCAGTTGAAGCGGATCATCTTTTGCATTGGTCACATGTGCTTGGTTGCCCGGAGTTTTGCGAGCCCGCATTTTGGAATACGCAAAGGCGATTTCCAGCGCATTAAGCCGAGAAACAACATCAGCCAATTTCGCGGGTGTCATGCCGTGTGCTAAGCGCACTAAAATTTCGCGTGGCACATTCATATCTACCAACATGCGGGCGACCTGCGCTGAATCCATCGCCATGGCTTCTTCGGCCATCAAAGGATCGATATGGTGACGCGCAATGAATGCGTCGATCATATCAAAATCATGGGCCAGCACACCGTCCATGCTAACGATGGAACCTGCGTTAATTTTGACCCCAGGTTTAGGGTCGGAGGGGCTGGAAAAAGCGGAAAAACCGTTGGCAGCATCTTCCTTGGCAAATTTATCCAAGCGCAAGGGTCGCTCATCCCAATGGGCATAACGCCGCCACCGATTTGGATTTTCAGTCATTGCCATTTGTGTAATGTGTGACGGTGTGGCTTGATGAGTCAAGGGAGAGATTTCAATGTTGAATTTGCGCAATGTTTATGCGGCATCGAATGTTTTGGGTGAATCAGCGATTTGGCATGCCGCTAGCGGGCGCTTACTGTGGATTGATCTTTATGTGCCGCGGCTGTTTTGCCTTAATCCAGTTTTGGGCAAGACGATTGTGAGCGAGATAAAACTACGCGCGCCGCTTGGCGCTATTGTGGCCACCACCAACCCTGATATTTTGATGATTACCCATGCAGATGGCATTTCGTCGCTCAGTTTGCGCGACGGCACAACAAAACTCTTCGCACATCCGGAGGGCCAGCGCGACGCAGTCATCTATAATGATTGCAAAATAGATCGGTGGGGCAGGCTTTGGGCTGGCACGTCACACGAAAAGGAAAAAGAAGCGCGGGGTGCGCTGTGGTGCGTGTTGAGCGATGGTTCGAGTTACTTAGGCGACACGGGTTTTGCAATTTCAAATGGACCAGCTTTTTCACTTGACGGCGAGACAATGTATTTCAACGATAGCTTGGGACAAAAAACATTTGCATATTATATCGCACCTCACGACCACTACCCACGCAATCGCCGCGTGTTGGTTGAATATAGCAGTGACGAAGGTTTGCCCGATGGTTTGACAGTAGATTCTGAGGATTGCTTATGGGTGGCGCATTGGGGTGGATCTCGCATCACAA
>JAYTUV010000003.1:0-39660 GCA_043744395.1 Aestuariivirga sp. | reverse complement strand
GTCGTGCGATTTATGCAAATGCGCCCTATCTGAAACTTGCGTCGCGGGCCGGCGTTTCACGGCTGGTGGGTTTTGATGTTTTGTATGCCGGATACCGGGAGTTTGCCGAACCGATTTATCAATTGATGCAGGTTTTGGGTGAGGGGCAATCTGGTACACGTGATGTGCGTGTTGCTGCTGGTTCGTCGGTGCCTGGTGCTGTGGCCGATAAGGCACGCTGGTTGCGCGTTGCGGTTTCGCCACTCGCTGGGAATTTTCGTCGTGCACGTGGACTTTGGCGGTTGGTCGATCTTACCGATGACAGGGCGCAGCAAGAGCAAGCCTTTTCACGTTTGCAATTTATCATCACTTATCTCGACCATGCGCCTGTTGGTTTCTTTTCAACTTTGCCAAATGGCAGTGTTGATTATGTGAACGCCACATTAGCAGAATGGTTGGGTTTGGATTTGGTTCAGGCACAATCGGGCAAGCTTTCGCGAGAGAAACTTGTCGGCGAAGAGGGTGCCCGGATTTTAAGTGCGGTAGAACCTGTGAATGGCGGGCACCGGATTGACCGATTGCAATTTCCAATCAAGGACGCAAAGGGCGTTCCACAAATATATGATGTGATTAACCGTACGGATTTTGACGCGGAAGGAAAAGTATTGCCGTCGCGTGCCATGGTGATGCGCATTTCATCTTCGCAAGATTCTAATTCACCTTCTCATAGCGTTGCACAATTTTTAGCTGCTGTGCCTATTGGTATTGCGGAGCTTGACGCTAAAGGTGCTTTGGTTGCGGCAAATGCTGAGTTTTTAGGTCTATCATCCAAAATTAGGCTGGGCAGTCTGTTGCAGAGCGCTTTGCAAGAAGGGTCTGATCTTGTTGCCGCTGCACTTGCAGAGAGTTCCGCATATGTTGGTGTAACGTCTCATGCAAGCTGTATGTTTTTCGGTGATCCGGCGCGGGCTGTTCAACTAACATTGACTCAACTTGAGGGCATGTCGGGTCGGGTTTCGGTTTTTGCGCTTGATAAAACTGAAAGCAAATCGCTGGAAACTCAATTGGTGCAAAGCCAAAAAATGCAAGCGGTCGGAGAACTTGCATCGGGCATTGCACATGACTTTAACAACGTTTTGACGCCGATTATTGGGTTTGCTGATTTGTTGCTTGCCAAGCTTCGCCCCACTGATCCGGCGTTTGCCGATGTCATGAACATCAAACAAAATGCCAATCGTGCTGCAAATTTAGTGCGGCAACTTTTAGCTTTTTCGCGCAAACAAACGTTGCAGCCCAAAGTGCATGACCTGTCTGAGGCGATGTCTGATCTAGGCAACCTTTTGAGCCGTGTGCTCGGCGAAAAGACTGAGTTGAGCATTACGCATGGGCGCGATCTTGGTCTGGTGCTTGTTGATATTCATCAGTTTGAGCAGGTCATTATCAATCTTGCTGTGAACGCGCGTGATGCCATGCCCAAAGGTGGCAAGCTCTCGGTGCGCACTTTCAATTTACCAAAAGACCAAGCCCAGAATACGGGGCATCCATTGCCAAATGTTGATTATGTTGTTTGCGAAGTTGAAGACAATGGCACCGGAATTCCCAAAGAGATTCTGGATAAAATCTGGGCTCCTTTCTTTACGACGAAGGAAGTGGGGAAGGGCACCGGACTCGGACTGTCGATGGTTTACGGCATCGTGAAGCAGACGGGAGGCTATATTTACTGTGATAGCGAAGTGGGCAAGGGCACCACATTCCGCATCTATCTACCGCGCCATGTTCCTGATGTTTCAGCTCCTGTTGCTGTCGTTGAAGTTAAACCTGTTGAACCAAAGCGCGAAGATTTTTCTGGGCGAGGACGTATCCTCGTTGTTGAAGATGAGGAATCGGTTCGAGCTTTTGCGGTTCGTGCACTTACATCGCGTGGTTATACTGTGATGGAGGCCGATAGCGGCGAAGTGGGGCTCGAGGTGCTTGAAGAAGATACTCAGGGCTTTGAACTTATTCTTTCTGATGTGGTTATGCCGGAAATGGATGGACCGACGATGCTTAAAGAACTGCGCAAGCGAGGCATTAAAACCAAGGTGATCTTTATGTCTGGCTATGCCGAGGATGCGTTTGAAAAGAATTTAGAAGGGGCGTCTGATTTTGCCTTCTTGCAAAAACCATTTTCGCTGAAACAGCTGGTCGAAAAAGTGAAAGATGTGATGGCTTGATGACTTTGAGTTGGGGCGACAGGATTAGCTTCGGTTTGAATTTGCAATTTAAATTAACATTCCATTAACTATTCTCTCTTAGATTGTAATTTGTATTTATGCAATTTTTTGGAGAGTTACCGTTAGACATTAGATTGATGACGGGTTGGCTCTTCAACAAAATTAATTTCCTGCCGACTTGAGCTGAACAGCAATTTTCAACTCGGGCGGACGTTTAAGTTCGGGTGTGCGTGCTCTCTCCCCAGAACAGGCGGCTTTTGCACCATGATAATAGCCCCTATCGCGCACACCCGTCTCTACTTCTATTTGAGTTTGTGAATCATATGTCACCTGTGAGTCGGATGGAACTTTACTGTGGGGCGAGGCGAATGCTGTCAATTTTTGAGAGAATATGGTTAGAAGGCGCGCAAAGCTTTGAATCAAATCACAAATATTATTTTTACAAATTCCCCTTGCAATGAGAACTAAAATAGAACATACAAGAAACATGGATGGAACGTCCGGTTGATGTTTGCATCTGGGCAAAGCAAATGAGATAGAAGGAGTTACTGCAATGGGGCAAGCGTCACTTAAGATTGTTGAGAATTCTTCGATGGATAAAACCAAGGCACTGGAAGCCGCTTTAAGCCAGATCGAGCGGGCTTTTGGCAAAGGCTCAATCATGAAACTGGGTGCCAACCAAGTGGTGGAAGTGGAATCAATTTCCACAGGCTCTTTGGGGTTGGACATTGCTTTGGGCATTGGCGGCTTACCAAAAGGCCGCGTTGTTGAAATTTATGGGCCTGAATCATCGGGCAAAACCACTTTAGCGCTTCAAACCATTGCCGAATGTCAAAAGCTTGGTGGCATTTGCGCTTTTGTGGACGCTGAACATGCTTTGGATCCGACTTACGCGCGTAAATTGGGTGTGAATGTCAGTGATCTTTTGATTTCGCAGCCTGATACAGGCGAGCAAGCTTTGGAAATTGCTGATACGCTGGTGCGTTCGGGCGCTGTAGGTATTCTGGTCATCGATTCAGTTGCGGCTTTGACACCCAAAGCCGAACTTGAGGGCGAAATGGGCGATAGTTTGCCCGGTTTGCAAGCGCGTTTGATGAGCCAAGCTTTGCGCAAATTGACGGGTTCTATTTCAAAATCCAACACCATGGTGATTTTCATCAATCAAATTCGCATGAAGATTGGTGTGATGTTTGGTAGCCCTGAAACAACAACGGGCGGTAATGCGCTTAAGTTTTATGCCTCAGTTCGTCTGGATATTCGCCGCATTGGCGCAATCAAGGACCGAGAAGAAGTGGTGGGCAATCAGACCCGTGTGAAGGTTGTGAAGAACAAAGTTGCTGCTCCATTCAAGATGGTTGAATTCGACATCATGTATGGAGAAGGCATTTCCAAGGTTGGCGAGTTGGTCGATTTGGGCGTGACTGCTGGTGTGGTTGAAAAGTCTGGTTCTTGGTATTCATATAGTGGTGAGCGCATTGGCCAAGGTCGCGATAATGCTAAAGTGTTCCTCAAAAATAACCCGGAAATGGCCAATAAAATTGAAGCTCAGATCAGGGCAAATTCAGGCTTGATTGCCGCGAAGATTACTGATGGTTCGGCCAAGGGTGGCGATGACGACGAGTGATCCTCGTCTTTGCTCCAACCGTAGATTAAATATGTTTGTTTGTACCCCAGTTTGGCTCCAGTAGAGCTAGACAGTATCGAGGTTTGCCCCACAGCTTAAGGCCTCGCAATCCCCTCAAGTCCCCGGTTCGCCCCGGGGACTTTTTTATTGGGGCACTGTGTCCCACGAAAATCTGGACAGTTCTCGCTCAACACCTTAAACACCGCCCAAAATCATTCACGGGATTTTCCCTAATATATTGGATTGAGTCATGACGGGCCTTGCACAAATTCGGTCAACATTTTTGGATTATTTCAAGAAGCAGGGGCATGAGATTGTGCCTTCGTCTTCGCTGGTGCCACGCAACGATCCGACGTTGATGTTTGCCAATTCCGGCATGGTGCAATTCAAGAATGTGTTCACCGGAGCTGAGCGGCGTCCCTACACCCGTGCGACTACCGCGCAAAAATGCGTGCGCGCTGGCGGCAAGCATAATGATTTGGACAATGTGGGTTACACCGCGCGCCACCATACATTTTTTGAAATGTTGGGCAATTTTTCGTTTGGCGATTATTTCAAACCAGATGCCATTGAATGGGCTTGGACACTCATCACCAAGGAATATGGCCTTCCCAAAGATAAGCTGACTGTCACCGTTTATCACGAAGATGACGAAGCCCATGCATTGTGGAAAAAGATTGCTGGTTTGCCAGACAGCCGTATTATCCGCATTCCGACAGCCGATAATTTTTGGTCGATGGGTGACACCGGGCCTTGCGGCCCATGCTCTGAAATTTTCTTTGATCACGGAGATAAAATTGCAGGCGGCCCGCCGGGATCAGCCAATCAAGATGGTGACCGCTTTATCGAAATCTGGAATTTGGTTTTCATGCAGTTCGAACAACAAAGTAAAGATATACGTGTTGCGTTGCCAAAGCCTTCGATCGACACGGGCATGGGTCTCGAGCGCATTTCGGCTGTGTTGCAAGGCACACATGATAATTATGAAACGGATTTGTTCCGTGCTTTGATCAGCAATATTGTCGAAAACACAGGTGTTGCGCCGAGCGATAAGACCAAGGCTTCAAACCGGGTGATTGCTGATCACTTGCGTGCGTCATCGTTCTTAATCGCCGATGGTGTTTTGCCGTCCAATGAAGGCCGTGGTTATGTGTTGCGCCGGATTATGCGCCGCGCCATGCGTCATGCCGAATTGCTAGGTTGTTGCGAGCCATTGATGTTTAAATTGGTTCCGGCTTTGGTGCGCGAGATGGGTGCAGCTTATCCTGAACTCTCGCGAGCCCAGCCGATGATTGAGGAAACGCTGAAGCTAGAAGAATCCCGATTCCGCAACACTCTGCAGCGCGGTCTAAAACTGCTGGACGAGGAATCGTCAGGCCTAGGGAAGGGTGCCACATTCCCAGGTGATACGGCGTTCAAACTTTATGACACTTACGGATTCCCGCTGGATTTGACGCAGGATGCGCTGCGATCCCGTGAAATCACCGTCGATACTGCCGCCTTTGGCTTGGCGATGTCGAAACAGAAGGCCGATGCGCGTGCAGCTTGGAAAGGCACGGGCGAAGCCAAGACTGAAACGGTGTGGTTTGAAATCCGTGAGCGCGTTGGTGGTTCTGAATTTTTGGGTTATGACACCGAGACTGCCGAAGGCGAAGTGTTGGCGCTGACCAGCGATGGCAAAGACATTGCTGAATTGAAGTCTGGAATGATGGGCGCAATCATCGTCAATCAGACGCCGTTTTATGCCGAGTCTGGTGGCCAAACAGGCGATCATGGTGTGATTAAATCTGCCGATGGCGCTCTCTTCAAAGTGACAGAAACACAAAAGCGTTTGGGCGATTTGTTTGTGCATGTTGGGCAAGTTGAAAAAGGTTCGTTCAAGCCCGGCGTTGCGGTGGAGTTAGTCGTCGATCACACCCGCCGCAGCGGCAACCGCATGCATCACTCGGCAACTCATTTGTTGCATGAGGCTTTACGCCGGGTTCTCGGTTCACATGTGGCTCAGAAAGGTTCTCTTGTTGAACCCGGTCGTTTGCGGTTTGATTTTTCGCACACCAGAGGCATGTCTCACGAAGAACTTTCGCAGACCGAAGAAATTGCCAATTCCATTATTCTGCAAAACGATTCTGTGAGCACCCGCCTGATGTCGGTTGATGCTGCAATAGCTGAAGGTGCGATGGCGCTGTTTGGCGAAAAATATGGCGATGAAGTGCGCGTGGTTTCGATGGGTCGCAACGGCGCTGATCACAGCCGCCCAATTTATTCGCTCGAACTTTGTGGTGGCACACACGTGGCGCGCACGGGCGATATTGGACTTGTGAAGATTATTGCTGAAAGCGGATCGTCAGCAGGGGTACGCCGCATGGAAGCGCTTGCTGGTGATGCGGCGCGCAATTATTTGGTGCAGCAAGACCAACGTGTGCAGGCCGCTGCAAGTGTTTTGAAAGTGGCACCTCATGAATTGGTGGCGCGTGTTGAAACATTGGTGGACGAACGCCGTAAGATGGAACGCGAACTGACTGAGGCGCGCAAAGCTTTGGCGATGGGTGGCGGTTCTGCCTCTGGTGGCAGCGATGTGACCGAGGTGAACGGCGTTAAGTTTATGGGCCGCGTTTTGAAAGGCGTTGCCCCGCAAGATTTGAAGGCTCTGGCTGATGATGGTAAAAAATCACTTGGTTCCGGCGTCGTGGCGCTTGTTGCTATTTCAGATGATGGCAAAGGTGCTGTGGTTGTGGCCGTAACGGATGACTTGACCAAACGCTTTAACGCAGTTGAACTGGTAAAACTCGGCTCTATTGCCATGGGTGGCAAAGGTGGCGGGGGCAGGCCAGACATGGCGCAAGCAGGTGGGCCAGAGGGTGCCAAGGCAGAAGCAGCACTTGCCTCGGTGAGGGCCGCTTTAGTTTAAACAGATGTTGGCGGCCAGACTTCGGTGTCATAATCTGGGTGCTGAAAAGATTTGAGCTTGGTCATCTCTTCTGGTTGTCTTGTTTGGCTGGTCAATTGCTCCGGTAGATTATGCATTGTTTCAAACCAGTGCACTCTGCTTTCAATTCCAATTTGACTTTCAAGTTTTCCAATCAAATTCGGATTGTCCATCGTTCCGACGGCGAGGTCAATAAACTCATCGCCGTCTTCATACATATACATGGGCGTGCCGCATTTCTGGCAGAAGCCGCGATCCACGATCGCTGAAGATTTAAAAACGGAAGGAATGCCGCGTGTCCAATTGAATTGGGCGAGTGGAACACGCAATAAAACAGCTCCAAATGAACCAAATGCTTTTTGGCACATCCGGCAATGACAAATATCGGTGGTCCCAAGTGGGGCGTTAAAACTATAACGAAACGCACCGCATTGGCAGCCACCGGAAAGGCTGTAATTCTTCATCTGTTTGGGATCCTATGGCACGTCGTTAGCAATTTATTTACCATATGTTTGCCATCACTACAGACCGAGAGCCAGTGATTTCCCAAGGGAGGGAGCAAAGGGGGCAAATGACAGCGATGTCGTCTGGACTTTGAGAGTTAGGCTGGCAATGGCGCAAACGACAGGCTTATCACTATGGTGAAGATTATTTCGGCAAAAACTGCTGGTTATAGATTGGCATCAATCATTGCGGTTTTGCTTATTCCCATCCTCTATTTGGGTGCAAATATCGGGATTGGTTTGAGGAATGATTTAACTAAACTAACCCAGGAAACCCATGGCGCCGATTATCTGAATTTGATTGGCCCAATTATGCTTGATGCCGCCGCGCATGATGTTTCTGAAAGTTCAAAATCTGGACTGACGAAGTTTAGTCCTTCGATTTCGCAAGAAATTGGCTTGGCCCCGCAAAACAACAATTTACTGATCTCCTTGGCCTACAAAGTTCCAAGTCGTGATGCCATTGTGAACCAAACTGTAGCACTGGCTTTGGAAACGGGCAAAAGCTCGGGCATCAGCTATGACGCAGATCCCGAAAGCTATCATGTTGGAATTATAAATACCGAGGACTTGCCACGCGTGGTGGCTGATTTCTACCACCTCAAGAGCGAGGTGCTGAACGCCTCCTCAAATGCAACCGATCAGAACGCAAACCTTATAACGCAGGCGATTGGAAATCTATCATCATCGCTATCGCGTCTGGAAGTTTCAATCGCATCGGCTAAGCAGAATAGCTCTGAACCGGATCGGTATTTGGAAATTACCGATCGCACATCGCTTATTCAAAAAGACATGAGCCATCTCAGTTATATTGGCATGGGAATGAGCATGTCTGGGCAGCAACATATAAAAGCAGAACTGATCGACAAGATTAACTCTGTAAACTTGAGATGGATGTCCGATTTTCGGTTTGAGTCAGAAAAATTCAGACAGAGATTTAGTTATTTACTGCAAAACCGACATGCCGAAATTAGCAGCCGTGTTTTGCAAATTATTTTGACCTCGGTCGCCACGGTTTTGTTTGGGCTTGGCTCTGCAATTGCGATGTATCGATCGACACTAAAGCAACTTGACGAAGTCGAAACAGCAAAAAAATCGTCTGAAGAGGCGCGCGGGGAAGCCGAGCAAATGTCTTCTGAACTTTCAACCATCAATGAAAATATGGTTCGCATGAATGGCGAGTTATCGAATAATATGAAAATGTTGAAGGATGCTCAAGATGCCTTGGTGAAAAAAGGACGCATGGAGCAAATGGGGCAACTGACAGCAACCATTGCACATGAACTTCGCAATCCTTTGGGGGCGGTGCGTACTTCAACGTTCCTGATTGAACGTAAAATCAAGGGCAAGGAACTGGGCATCGAGCCGCAAATTGCGCGCATCAATAATGGTGTTACGCGTTGTGATGATATTATTACGCAATTGTTGGATTTTTCACGTTCGAAAAAACTGTCTTGTCGTTCGGAAAACTTGGATAAATGGCTTGAAAAAGTCATTTCTGAAGAAGCGGGCCAGCTTCCTGCAGCAGTTGCCATTAATTGTTTGTTGGGACTAAAAGATCTGCAGGTGCCGTTTGATCCGTCTCGATTGCAACGCGCACTTATTAATTTGGTTTCGAATGCTTCAGAGGCGATGGTTGGAAATGGCGAAGACCCCAGTCGGTTTGCGTCTGCAACCCCATGCATTACGATTACGACTAAAGCCGATTCTGAATTTGCGATGATAACAATTCGCGACAATGGGCCGGGCATTTTACCAGAAAACCTTGAGAAAATTAGAGAGCCGTTGTTTACGACAAAAAGTTTTGGAACGGGTTTGGGGCTTCCCGCTGTTGATCAAATTGTCGTGCAACATGGCGGTGTTCTCGAGATCAGCTCTGCGCCGGGAGAAGGAGCGAGCTTCACCATTAAGTTGCCATTGCACAGCAGTGTCGAAGAAGCCGCTTAAATCGAAATTACAATTTCTGGAAAATGAAGATGCAAAATGAATCAAATCTTGGTGCTCATCTCTCAGCGCAAACGCTCTATGAAATAATGGATCAACTGCCGACACCGATGTTTGTCAAAGATGATCAACTTCGATTTATTTTTTCGAACAAGGCACATTGCGATATGTTGGGGAGAGGTCCTGATGCACTTCTCGGCCTATCTGACCGCGATATTCATGCGCCAGAATTGGTCGAAGGTTTTGTTCAAGACGATTTGTCTGTCTTAAATAGTGACCAACCATTGGTCGTTGAAGAACAAGTTCGATTTGCTGATGGTGTTCTGCGTTATGTGTTGTCACGCAAAACGAGGCATGTGACAGCTGATGGCAGAGTGTTGTTGATTGGAACCAACTCCGAACTGACGTCGCTGAAAAAACGTGAGGCACTGAACCGTGCGATCACTGAAACGATCCCCGTTGGCGTGATGCAGGTTGAAGAGGATGGGCGCATTACTTTTGCCAATCCGCTACTCTATGGCTATTTTAATCGAGACCGCGATGAACTTTCTATTGCGGAAATTTGCGCGAACATTGGCAAGTCTTTAAAAGAATTTCCGGGTGAGACAAGTCGATTTGAATGTGAAGTCGCGTCGAAAAATGATTCAAGGCGCAGATTGCTTTTGATCAGTTCAGGTTGGCTCAAACTAGGCACCAGTGACAAGCGATCCGCCATCGTAAGTGTTGTTGATATTTCAGAAAATGTTGAATTGAAGCGCATCAATGAAGAAATTTCCCGCTTGAACAGCGAGCTTGCCAACAATGTGAATTTGCTGCGCGATGCTCAAGATGCTCTGGTCAAAAAAGGTCGTCTTGAACAGATGGGACAGTTGACGGCAACGATTGCCCATGAATTGCGAAACCCCTTGGGTTCTGTTCGCACGTCAGCATTTGTGATGGAGAAGCGGCTCAAGAATTCAGGCCTGGATCTCGAAGCTCAATTCAATCGCATTAAAAATGGTGTCACACGTTGCGATAATATTATCGCACAACTGTTAGATTTTTCGCGTGGCAAACAGCTCGATTGCAAGTCATTGAATCTTGATGATTGGTTGACAAAGGTCGTAGAGGAGGAGGCGGCGCGATTGCCGTCGAACGTTAGCATTCGTTGCTTGCTTGGTTTGGGAAGTTTGCATGTTTCGTTTGACCCAGGACGTTTGCAACGCGCAATTTTAAATCTTATTTCGAATGCGTCTGAAGCGATGGTCGGCCTTGATGGTTCTGCCGCCAAGTCTGATATGCCGGAAGCAACGATTACACTGACGACAAGCGTTGATGGTGGATTTGTAAACATTAAGGTGAGCGACAACGGCCCGGGAATGGCACCGGAAGTTATAAGTAAAATTCGTGAACCCTTGTTTACAACGAAAAGCTTTGGAACGGGATTAGGCGTGCCAGTAATCGAACAGGTTGCATCTCAACATGGTGGTTCACTTTTGGTTGAATCAGTTCTTGGTATCGGAAGCACATTCACCTTGTGCTTACCCATCTATGATGAAAATGCCCTTTCAATCTCCGCCTAACTCTTTGTTTGTTAAGCCCCCATTAGCTTTGGCTGTCTAACGTTTGTCGTTGGGTAGAGAGTATTGGTCTGTTTCTGAAACTGGTTTCCAGTGACGGAGACATTCCCAAGGAATTGAGTTCATGGTGCGTAAGCTAAAAATTCTGATTGCTGACGATGACGTTGATAACGCGGCTTCTCTCGGTGAGCTGTTCGAGATGGAAGGCCACGAAACGGTCGTGGTGCATTCTGGTGAAGACGCTATCAGCGCTTATGACAGCCATCATTTTGATTTGGCATTCATGGATGTCATGATGCCGGGTAAAAATGGTGTTGAGAGCTTTTTGGAAATACGCAAATCATGCCCGCAGGCCCGTGTCTATATGATGACCGGCTATAGCGTTGAGCAACTGTTGCGACAGGCAACTGACAATGGTGCGATGGGGGTTCTGACCAAACCAGTCAATTTAACAAAAGTTTCAGCTGCACTCAAAGAAGCGGGCAGTAATGGAATTGTGATTGTGGCTGAGGATGATCCTGATTTTGGAAATCATTTAATGCGCATTGTAAACGATGGCGGTTTGGTTTGCAGGCTGGTGCAGAGCAGCAAAGAAACAGGATTGTTCACAGCCACGCTTGATAAAGACATTATGATTTTTGATCTCAAAAAACCTCTGATTGACGGTGTTGAAGTCATCTCAGAATTGCGCAAGGCAGGCAGGGCTGCTCCGGCGATTATCATTACTTCAGAGGGCTCTGAATATCACGATACCATTGAAGCGATGCAAGATATTCGCATAACTGGAATTTTGAATAAGCCGTTTGATCCAATGCGATTGCTGGATCAGCTTGAAAACTTAGCAGCATAATTATTTTCGGAGACACTGATGGGACGCGTACTTAATGTTTTGGTTTTGGATGATGATGCAGAAAATGCTGACTCGATTGCCGAGCTTTTTGAATCTGATGATCATAAAGTTATCGTTGCCTATAGTGGCCAAGAAGCGATTGAAGCCTTTTTACACAACAAAGTTGATGTAGGTTTTTTTGATGTGATGATGCCAGGTAAAAATGGTGTCGAAAGTTTTCTTGAAATAAAGGCGCAACACCCAGATGCGCGGATTTATTTCATGACTGGCTATGCCGCCAATGAACTTCTCGACAAGGCGCGTGAGAATGGCGCTTTAGGTGTGTTTAGCAAGCCGACTGACCCGTCGAACTTGCTTGATGTATTGGAAAGCGAAGCAGCTTAAGCGCTGCTTCTAGAGCGGAATGACTTTTCATGGAAAAGTCATTCCGCTCTAAGTCTCTATTGTCGATCAATTTTCCTGACTTTTGACGGTTCCGTCAAAAGTCAGATTGATCTAAGCCATCGCTTTTTGCAGATTTGCATCAACTGCATCAATGAAGCCTTCTGTTGTCAGCCATTCTTGATCAGGGCCAACAAGTACGGCCAAGTCTTTGGTCATTTTGCCTTGTTCGATTGTGTCAACGGTTACCTTTTCTAAAGTTTCAGCAAATTTCAGCAATTGCGCATTATCATCCAGTTTTGCACGATGCTTCAATCCGCCTGTCCAAGCATAAATTGATGCTGTGGAATTAGTGGAGGTTGCCTTGCCTTGTTGGTGCAAGCGGTAATGGCGGGTAACGGTGCCATGAGCCGCTTCGGCCTCGACAGTCTTGCCATCTGGTGTGAGCAATACTGACGTCATCAAGCCAAGTGAACCATAGCCTTGGGCCACGAGATCAGACTGCACGTCGCCATCATAATTTTTGCATGCCCAAATATAACCGCCCGTCCATTTCATCGCGGATGCCACCATGTCGTCGATCAGGCGGTGCTCATAAGTGATACCGGATTTTTCAAATTCAGTTTTGAATTCAGCGTCATAGATTTCTTGGAAAATATCCTTGAAGCGACCGTCATAGACTTTCAAAATTGTATTCTTTGACGAGAAATAGACTGGCAGTTTGCGTTGCAAACCATAGGTCAACGATGCGCGCGCAAATTCAATAATTGAATCTTCAAGGTTATACATCGCCAATGCGATGCCCGCACTTGGCGATTTGAAAACTTCTTTTTCAATGACAACGCCATCATCGCCGACAAATTTCATGGTCAGCGTGCCCTTGCCTGGGAAAGTGAAATCGGTGGAGCGATATTGATCACCATAAGCATGGCGACCGATGATGATTGGCTTTGTCCAACCCGGCACAAGGCGTGGAACGTTTTGACAAATAATTGGTTCGCGGAAAATAACGCCGCCCAAAATATTGCGGATGGTGCCGTTGGGAGATTTCCACATTTGTTTGAGGTTGAATTCTTTTACACGTGCGGCATCTGGCGTGATAGTGGCGCATTTCACGCCTACACCATATTGTTTGATAGCATTGGCGGCATCAACCGTGACCTTATCATCAGTAGCGTCGCGGTGCTCCATACCGAGGTCATAATATTTCAGATCAATATCGAGATAGGGCAGGATCAGCTTTTTCTTGATCAAATCCCAAATGATGCGCGTCATCTCATCGCCATCGAGTTCAACAACGGGATTGGCGACTTTGATTTTTGTCATGGGATTTGCCTTTTTGTGATTGGTTTTGGAGCGCTATAGCAGGGCTGGCAGTTAGGTGCAATTCTTTGACATAGGCACTTTCTCATGGCATCTCGTGCAAATGGCAGCTCCCTCATCAAATGCATTAACTTACCGACCTTATGTATTTTATCTGGCTGCTTTGGCTTGTGTGAATTTTGCAGTTCAAATCATGTCTGTGGCCGTGGGCTGGCAAGTTTATGAATTGACGCATGATCCCTATTATTTGGGGATTGTAGGTTTGGCACAATTTTTGCCAGCGCTGGCGCTGGTTTTGGTCACAGGGTTGGTGGCGGATCGGTTTAATCGCCGTGTGGTTTTGGGGTTGTGTTTGGCGGCAGAGGTTGTTGCAGCTGGTTGTTTGCTGGCGTTTACGGTTGCAAAGCCTGCTGTGATTTGGCCTGTGTTCGTAATCTTGGTTGGGCTTGGAATTGCGCGAGCTTTTTTTAATCCAGCAGGCGATGCATTAGCGCCAAACCTGTTGTCAAAAGAAGCTATTCCCCACGGTATATCATTAGGTAGCATGACGTGGCAGACGGCTTCCATCATAGGGCCAGTGCTAGGCGGTTTGCTTTATGGTGTCTCAGCTGAATTGGCTTACAGCGTGGCAACATCGCTTTTGACGCTTGGCGCGCTCAGCGTTTTATTGATCGGCAATGTGCCACAAGAAAACCACGTTAACGAAACGAGTATTCAAACACTACTGGCTGGATTTAAATTTATCAAATCAGAGCAGATTATTTTGGGCGCCATTTCACTTGATTTATTCGCGGTGTTATTAGGCGGTGCAGTGGCTTTGATGCCAGTCTATGCAAGTGATATTTTACATGCAGGGCCATTGGGTCTGGGGCTGTTGCGTTCAGCGCCGGGAATTGGTGCCATTGTCGTGGCGCTGTGGTTATCGAAATATGGCATCAGAGATCATGCAGGAAAGATACTCTTTGCGTGCGTGGCGGGGTTCGGTGTGTTCACAACATTGTTTGGTTATTCAACGTGGATACCGCTTTCAATCTTTGCACTCGTTATGATGGGCGCGTTCGACATGGTAAGTGTTTATGTGCGTGAGACTTTGATGCAATTGCGCACGCCCGATGAAGTCAGGGGCAGGGTGAATGCTGTGAACCGAGTATTTATCGGAGCGTCGAATGAATTGGGTGAATTTCGTGCGGGGATGGTGGCATGGAAATGGGGTGCTGTGTCGGCTGTTGTTATGGGCGGTGTGGGCACGATGGCGGTTGCCGCCGCTTGGTCGCAATTATTCCCAAAGTTACGGGACGCGAGGAAGCTTGCTGCTCAAGAAGACTAAGCGACAGCTAATTTTGGGCGGCTGATCCATTTTGTGAGACCAAAACCGACAACCAAAACCGCGATATAAACAATGAGCTGCAAAACCGTAGGCTGATCGCTATAACCAATCAGCGTATGCATAATTCGGCCCAAGATGCTGGATTCAGCCAAGAGGCCTGAACTATCCCACACGGTATTTTGCAAGATAGTTGCTACACCTGCCTTTTCTAAAAATGATACTGATTGCGCGGCCATGCCAGCAGCGAGGAAGGTGATCAACCAACTTGTAACGCTGAAGAAATAACGATTTGGAATTTTCAGCAAACCGCGAAATGTGAGAAACGACACGGCTCCGCCAATGGCTAATCCCATGGCACCGCCTAAAGCCATTCCTGCCGCTGTTTCGCGCCCGCCGATGGCTACGCCATAAAGAAACAAAACGACTTCTGATCCCTCGCGCAAAACTGCCGTACCCACAATAATAGCCAGCGCCATGAGTGATTTATGCCCTTCACGAACAGCAATGCCCGCTTGCTTTAATTCGCCGGCCATAGCGCGGCCGTTCAAAGCCATCCAGATATTGTGCCAGGTAAGCATGCACACGGCGATGGCGAGAATGGCGGCGTTAAACAACTCTTGGCCAAACCCATCAAACAGCGAGGCGAGGCTGCCTGTGAACATTGCCAAGATACAGCTACCAATCACGCCAGCGAGTACGCCGCCCATAATCCACTTGCGGCTGCCCATCACTGTCTGCGTTGCCGCCATGACGATACCGATGATAAGGCCCGCCTCAATCACCTCACGAAAAACGATTATCAGTGCACCAATCATGATGGATGTCTATTCGACAATCACGTAGCCCTTTGCCACGTCTTCTTGATATTCATCGACAAAAAGATATTTGCCGGGCGGCATCGCTTTAACACGCACAACGATAGATGAATTTCCGGGCACGGCCTTTTCGATTTTCATGTCTTTTGCTTCAAGCTCAGCCGATGCAGCGTTGGCGTTGTTGAGTTTTATTATGAATGGCTTACCTGCTGGAACTTTTATTTCAGCGACAGTGAAAGCTTTATCTTTCAACGTCGTTTCGTAAGTCACCACATCCTCGGCACGAAGGGGAGATGCGACCGCGAGAGCAAACAATGGCACAGCAAAAAATCGTAAAAACATCATATCAACTCCAAAATATAATATCCGATAGATTTACTCGGATACTAGATGCGCATCGTGGAGTCAATTCAAATTATAGAGGTGCGGCCTTTTGGCGAGACAAACTGATTGCTGTCCTTGACGAATTTATGTCTTCAACTAAAGGTGCCGCTGGGGGCACGAAGGAGAGAAAATGGTTCGTGCTATATTATGGTCAGTTTTATTCACTGCTCTAACTGCCTCGTCTGCTCAGGCTGTTAAGCCCGAGATACTTGCAGTCTTGGAGAAAGATGCAAAAGGGGCTGTCGATAGCTCCTA
Source organism: Aestuariivirga sp. (assembly GCA_043744395.1). Classification (GTDB taxonomy): domain Bacteria; phylum Pseudomonadota; class Alphaproteobacteria; order Rhizobiales; family Aestuariivirgaceae; genus Aestuariivirga. Next base: position 23,577 of record JAYTUV010000003.1, on the reverse strand, counting down.
TACCGGTAGGTATGAGGGATCAAACATTGTTGACCAAACAACGAAAGCATTTGATCAAATCGAGCTTCCAAGTGGGCATGCCTTAAAAAAGAATTTCAGCACTGTTGTACCTTTGAAGGGTCAGGTTACGCGCACACTTTATTCGGGGCCGCTTGGGCGTTCGTCACTCGAAGTTTTTGGCAATTATTTAGATGCTTTAAAAGCCAAGGGTTTTGAAGTGGTGTTTGAATGCGCCAACCAAACATGTGGTGCAGATTTTAAAAATTTGAAATACAGTTCAAACAATCCTCAAACAGTAGTCATCTCAGAAGCCTCAGACAACCGTCGTAATATACTTTCGCGTGCGATGTTCAGTGGGGTGATTGATCCGAGATATGCGTTAGTCAAGAAAGGTCAAGCGGGGGCAGAGACCTATGTCGCTGTTTTCGCTGCCCTCAATCAGGGTAACCGGATGGGTGATTTTTCAGCAGCTTTGAAAGATCGCGTTGGCACGCTCATAGAAATCGTAGAGCCAAAGGCCCGCGAAGACAAGATTGTTATTTTGTCAGCCGATGATTTGGGCGCCGCTATTTATGACGCGGGTCGGGTGGCGATCTATGGGATATTTTTTGACTTCGATAAGGCCGATATCAAGCCAGAGTCACAGCCCCAGCTTGATCAGATGGTAGCTTACCTGCAGAAGAATCCGGGTTTGAAAGTTTATATTGTTGGCCACACGGATAATCATGGGGCGCTGGATTATAATATGAAGCTTTCGGGTGCGCGGGCCATTGCAGTGGTTAAAGTGATGGAGGCAGCAGGCGTTGAAAAATCCCGCATGGTTCCAAAAGCGGCAGGGCCAATTGCACCACTCACGAGCAATCGCACGCCGGAAGGCCAAGCAAAAAATAGGCGCGTTGAGTTGGTGGAGTTATTCAGCGGTCAATAGAGGCTTTGCAGTTTGGTCATGCTCGCGCTAACTGAGGGCATGACCTTTGATAAGAAACTCCGCAAAATGCAATTCGGTGCGGCCCCCGCTGTTGTGCTGGTAAACCCACAGCTGGGTGAAAACATTGGCATGGCCGCGCGGGCCATGGCCAATTTTTCATTGTCGGATTTGCGGCTGGTTTCACCGCGTGAAGGCATCGACATGGAGCGGGCTGTTACGGCCTCAGCTGGCGCTGTTGAAACTGTTGAAGCGGCGACCACGCACGAGACTTTGGAAGAGGCATTGGCCAAATTCAATTATGTTTATGCAACCACGGCGCGCCCCCGCGACATGACCAAAGAAGTGATGACACCGGAGCAGGCCTCATCGGATATGCACGCGCGCATTGACCGGGGCGAGAAGGTGGCCATTCTGTTTGGGCGTGAGCGCTGGGGGCTTTCGAATGATGAAGTTTCCAAAGCGGACATGATTATTTCTGCCCCCGTGAATCCAGATTATGCATCGCTTAACATTGCGCAGGCGGTTTTGCTGGTGGGCTATGAGTGGTATAAATCGACAGCCACATCATTGGGCATGGCCACGCAAGAATTAGAAGCTCATTCTGGCCCGGGTCTTAAAATGACAGGAACACAGCCAGCCTCAAAAGATCAGATTTATGGGTTTTATGATCATATCGAATCTGAACTCAGCGATGCGGGTTTTTTCAAAACCAAAGAAAAACAACCGCTGGTCATGCGCAGCTTCCGCAATATGTTTGCGCGTGCGCTTTTAACGGAACAAGAAGTTAAGACATTGCGCGGCATGGTGTCTTCGCTCACGCGAAAACATTTAAGGGGCCGCAAGACTGATGAATAAACCACGCATCCTGTTGTTTGATTCTGGCATGGGCGGGCTGACGGTTGCCAGCGCCGTGGCCAAGCAATTGCCGGATGCGCATTTGGTTTATTCGGCAGACAATGCGGGTTTCCCCTATGGCGCTTGGAAAGAGCAGGACTTGTCAGCCCGCATCGTGAAGGTGCTGGGCGCATTGATCGCGCGAGTGAAACCAGATGTTGTCGTGATCGCTTGCAATACGGCCTCCACCATTGCGATGAAAGAACTCCGCGAGACTTATCCGGTTCAGTTTGTTGGAACAGTGCCCGCCATTAAGCCAGCGGCGGCTTTGACCAAATCTGGCATCATCGGCGTGCTGGCAACGCCCGGCACAGTGAACCGCGAATACACCCATTCATTGATCCACACTTATGCATTTCATTGCAAAGTGTTCCTGCACGGTGCGCCGCGTTTGGCGGAAATTGCCGAACAAAAATTGCGCGGACACAAGGTGGATATGGATGAGCTTCGCAATGAAATCATGCCAGTTTACCGCAAGCGTGATGGCGGACGCACCGATGTGGTGGTGCTCGGCTGCACCCATTACCCGTTGCTGGTTGATGAAATAAACGAGGTGGCGCCTTGGTCAGTCAGCTTCATTGATCCCGCACCTGCCATCGCGCGGCGCGTGGCCGACGTTGCCGAGGAAACAAAGCTGCAAACCAACGGCAGCGATTATCCGGCCCATGGCACTGTGATTTTAACTTCGGCGAGGGGCAGCGCTTCGGAAACTTTGACTGCTTATGGAACCATGGGTTTTCCAAAACACGAAGTCATCGATTTGCCGGTGTAGACGCAAATTTTCTTAGTTTTCCTTGTCTTGTCGTGCAATTTGATTTATCGACTGAAACGGGGGCTGAATGAGGGGATTATGAAAACTTCACTTTTTGCTTGTTCTTTTCTGGCAATTGCTTTGGCTTCGCCCGCCTTCGCCGAAGAAGGGTTCGGTTGGACAGGCCCTTATATTGGTGTCCTTGGTGGTGTTCAGATGCTCAACCAAGCCGACGTCATGAAAATCATATCCGGTGACCCTGTCACGATAACTGCTTCTGCTCAAGCATTCAGTGGAGGTATCGAAGCAGGGTATAATTTTCAATCCGGAAATATCGTTTATGGTTTGGAGATGGACGCCAGCGTGTTGAGTCAGAACTCAATGAATATTTCTGCAAAAGATACTTATAATTCGCAGTTGGATTGGTACGGCACGTTGCGCGGGCGTGTTGGTATTGCGAATGAAAAATCGATGGTTTTTCTCACAGGTGGTTTGGCTTTGGCGCAACTGAATATCGATGACCAAATCATTGGCGTACGGGTGAACTCAGGATTGACGCCGGGTTTGGCCATTGGGGCAGGGATTGAGTTTGCTATTTCAGATCAAGTGACACTTAAAACCGAATTGATGCATATTGAATATGCGAAACTGGATTATTCTGACAGCGCTGGTTTTCCAAATACCTTCAGCACTAGCGATAACATTGTGAACTTAGGGATCAATTTTCATTTCTAGGTTTTGATTGGTTTTTGCGCATCGTGCGCCAGTCGTCTTTTAACAATCCATAAGAAATTTGATCGATCCTTGCTGATCCATCAAACTTTCTGATTTCTCCTTTAAGCAAACCCTCTTTGCGCATACCGAGAGCCCAACAGGCAGCGATGGCAGATTTGTTTGTGATTGCCACTTGAGCGCCGATCTTCTCGACGCCACGGATTTCAAACAGATAGTTGAACACACTCTTTACAAAGGTAATGAATCCGCGCTGCGGCCGCGGTTCGCCGATAAAACCACTAATGCGCATCAAGCGATGTTCCAAATTGAGTGTGAGGACGAAAATTCCGATCAATTTAGCTGGCAGGCCATCCTCGAATATACCCACTAACATGGTTGTGCGTTGATCAAACTGATTGATGTGTTCGCGCAGGTCTGCCAGCGTTAATTTTCGGCCGGGCATGTTGAGTGCACCCATCAATTCGGGATCGGCGATCCAACTCAGGTAAGTTTCGTTTGCGTCGGAGGGGGTGAGGGTGCGTGCCAGGAACCCTCCATCGCGCCATTGCGCGTGCGGCTTATTTCCGGTTGATAGTGATTTAGGCATTTTGACCCTTTGTTCTGCGGCCTGAAAAATTGATATGGCGGGATTTGACAAGTAGGTCTAGCTCCGTTAGTACGGTCCCTATCAACAGAGCAATCGCCCTGTTTTTGCTTACCTGTGGCAGCTTCGGCTGTCTGTCGGCTGCGCAAGCAGAAGAGGAGGGTGGGTTTCCATTAATCTTATCGGAGAACCGTAAATGACAAAGCGTTTAAGCGCCAAGTATAAAATTGATCGTCGTCTGGGTGAAAATATTTGGGGTCGCCCCAAGAGCCCGGTCAACAAGCGTGAATATGGCCCCGGCCAACACGGTCAACGCCGCAAGGGCAAAGTTTCAGATTTCGGCACGCAGTTGCGCGCCAAACAAAAGCTCAAGGGTTACTACGGTAACATCAGCGAAAAGCAGTTCCGCGCCGGTTATGCCGAAGCTCTGCGTATGAAGGGCGATAGCTCTGAAAACCTCATTGGTTTGTTGGAACGCCGCATTGACGCACTGGTTTATCGTGCCAAGTGGGTGGCCACAGTGTTTGCTGCTCGTCAGCTCGTGAGCCACGGCCACGTGAAGCTGAACGGCAAGCGCGTTACCATTGCTTCGATCCGTTTGAAGGTTGGTGATGTTGTCGAGTTGACAGCCAAAGCCAAGGAAATGGCTTCGGTTTTGGAAGCACAAGCTTCTGCAGAACGCGATGTTCCAGATTACGTTGAGTTGGATGGCAAGGGCACAGCCAAGCTGACCCGCATTCCAACACTGACTGACGTTCCATACCCCGTGCAAATGCAGCCTTCACTGGTGGTGGAATTCTATTCACGTTAATTCGTGATTTCATGTATTTTGAAGGGGCTCGCAGAAATGCGGGCCCTTTTGTTTTGGAGAATTAGATGAGTGATGCTTTGCGCATTGATGCTTTGGAAATTCGTTTTGCTCATCAAGAGCAGACGATTGCCGATCTTAATGAAGTGATTACTTTACAGTGGAAGCGCATTGAGAATTTAGAGGGTCAAATCAGGCGCTTGCATGAAGAGTTTCAGAGTATGGATCAGGGGCGGAATGCGCCAGAACCGCCGCCACCACATTATTGAAAAGCCGCAGCGACCTTGGCATCAGCCAGCGCGAAACAGCCCGCAATTGTGGGGCTGAGCGGCAGGTTGCGATAAGAACCGATTGCGCCGTTTTGTTTTAATTTTCCTGCAAGGCCCGGTTCGTCGGAAGTTACAACCCAAATAAATCCAAAGCTGGTTTGTCGGATGGGTTTGCCACCTGCGTTCACGATGCTGGCAAATGCTTTGTCGGATGACGTGTTGGGTTCAAACACCGCTAGCATCGTTCCAGTTGCGTCGGCACTTAAAGCGCCCGCCCGCATAATGATTGCCATAGCGAAAAGCCAGAGCAAGATCACGGACGCAAAAAATGTGAGCGCAAATTTGTGAGAGGGATAATTCAAGTCATAGCAAAGGCCGGAGCCTTTGCCTCGCGGATTGGCAGATGTACGAGGAATGCAAACACGCCAAATCCAACACTCATCCACCACACCGGATTGTAAGAACCGAACACATCATAAAGCTTGCCACCCAACCACACGCCAAGGAACGATCCGATTTGATGACTTAAAAATACAAAGCCATAAAGTGTTGCCATGTAGCGCGTGCCAAACATTACGATGATAAGTTGCATTGTGAAGGGCACAGTGGAGAGCCAGAGGAAGCCGAGCACCGCGGTGAACATCAAGGTTGAGATTTGCGTGATTGGAAAGCTGATAAAGGCCACAGTTGCAATGGCGCGCAGCAGATAGATGGCGCTGAGCGGAAAGCGCTTTTCGTTGCGGCTTCCGAGGATGCCAGCGGTGTAGGAACCGACCACATTGAATAGACCGATGAGCCCCATCGCCAATCCAGCGAACTCTTTGGTGATGCCATGCTCTGCCAGATAGGGCGGCAAATGAACGGTTACGAATGCGAGTTGGAATCCGCAGACAAAGAATCCCGCTGTGAGCAACAAATAGGAACGGTGGCCGAATGCGAGCTTGATAGCTTGGCGCATCGTCAAATCAGTTTCGCCCACATTGGCTTTGCTTGTGCTCGAGTTTTGCACCAACAATGGCATGGCGAATGGGATGATCAAAAGCGCCGAGGCAGCAAGGATCAGTAACACTGTGTGCCAGCTATAGACTGACAGCATTGCGCCTGTGAGAGGTGAGAAAATAAATTGGCCGAGTGAACCCGAAGCCGTTGCCAAACCAAACGCCCAAGATCTTTTTTCAGGTGGCACGATGCGGCCCAGAGCGGCCATCACAATGCCGAATGACGAAAGCGCAATGCCGACGCCCACAAATATACCTGCGGTAAGATTGAACAATATCGGCGTGCCCGCATAAGCCATACCCACCACACCAATTGCATAGATGACAGCACCAATCATCAACACCCGCGCTGAACCATAACGATCAGCCATCGCTCCGGCGAACGGCGTTGCAATGCCCCACATTAAATTCTGCAATGCTAAAGCAAATGAAAATGTTTCACGTGGCCAACTGAAAGCTTGCGAAATTGGCAATGTGAATTGACCGAATGTTGACCTCACGCCAAAATTAATAATGGCCACACAGCAACCGCAGATCAAAACCGTTATGGCTAGAAAATACCAAGGTGTTGGCTTGGCAATTGTATTCATGGCTGCAACTTAGACCTTTTCGACACGTGAAAGAAATGATTTTCCAAATTCGGCAATGGCCACACCTGCCAATATCAAGAACCCGGCGATCAAGGCTGTGACAGTAACCTTTTCGCTCAGCACCAACCAGCCTGCGGCCACGGCCAAAACAGGCACGAGATAAAGCGAAGCACCCATTGTTGACGAGTGCAAGTGGCCCGATGCAAAGTTCCATGCGATCAGCGCGATAAATGTTGCAATGACCGATAGGAAAAACAGCGCCTGCCAATTTTCTGCCCGCATGTTGACAATAGCGCCCCATGTTGACGACGACGCAAAAACCAGCGCAGGAGGGGCGCATAAAAATAGCGACCATGCTGTGATCTTTAGTGTGCCATATTTTTCAACCAGCGGCTTGCTGAAGATCACATAGATCGCCCAAGCGATGCCGCACGCAAAAATCATCAACCCACCGATGACTAGATCCGATGTGCTTTGCGCTGCTCCAGCGTCACCACCGAATAAAAACAGTGACCCCGCAAAAGAAATTGCCATGCCGAATAGGACGGATGCAGAAAGCTTCTCCGTGCCCAATGCTGCCGCCATTAGCGCGATCACCATGGGTTGCGTTGAAATGATAATGCCGCCTATGCCAGCGCTCACGCGGGCAAAACCAAATATGGTTCCGAGAAAATAACCAAACATGCCGACAGAGCCCGTCAGAACCAGCTTGCCAATATCGGCGCGGTCAATGCGCCAACCCGTGAACACCAATATCGGAAAGCATATCAAAGCCACGCTGCACATGCGGATGACGATGGAGTCTGCGGGGCCAGTCGCCAATGCAAGGGAGCGCACAAACACAGGTGAAATGCCCCACGTCAAAATGGCGAATGCGAGGGTGAGCAGGGCGGTGGTTCTGGAATTCATTGTGCTAATAAAGGCGATGGCTTTGATTTGGTCAATGGCGGTTAGAGCAGGGGAGATATGAGTTATCCCCCGTGCTTCTCCATCGCAGCAATTACAGCCGGACGCTCCAACATGGCGGCACGATGTGCTAAAATCTTGGGGAACTTTGTTGTGTCCACGCCATCACCTTCAAGCCAGTTGGCGATGGTGAAGAGATAAGCATCAGCCACCGTGTATTGCTCGCCCATCACCCATGGGCCGCCTTTGAAGTAATCTTTCTCAATAGCCGCGGCACAATCTGTCATATTCTGCGGCACTTTGATTTTCATCGCTTCAATTACAGCTGGATCATCAGACCACCTGCTGCCACGCCGATTATGCGCGTGGTGCGGATGCACGGTTGATGCGAGATACGAATTAAAAGCCTGCATCTGCGCAAAGGCAAATGGATCAGACCGCGACAGGCGCATCTTTGGAAACACATCTGCGATGAAGCTGAGGATCGCCACGTTCTCGGTGATTACGCCCTTATCGGTGGCCAGCGCTGGCACGCGGCCTTTCGGATTCACATATTTATAGGGCGCAGTGTTTTGCTCATTCTCAGCAAAGTTCACTTTGTCCGCCGTATATTCCGCACCCGCTTCTTCCAGCGCAATCATTGGCGCAAGCGAACAGGTTTTGGGCGCGTAATAAAGTTTAAGCATTAACGCCCACGCCCTTATCAGCCATCAATTGCTTCAACTCGCCGGATTGATACATTTCCATCATGATATCAGCGCCACCCACAAATTCGCCCTTCACATAAAGTTGGGGCACAGTTGGCCAGTTGGTATAGTCCTTGATGCCTTGGCGAATTTCGTCATTGGCCAACACGTTCACGTCTTTGAACGGAACGCCAAGCTGGGTTAATATTTGCACTGAACGGCCAGAAAAGCCGCACTGCGGCATATCTGCATTGCCCTTCATGAACAGCACTACATCATTGGTTTTTACCGTGGTGTCGATTTGAGTTTTAATGTCGGTCATTTTTCTTGCCTTTCAGATTCAATTTGTTTTTTCGCTTTTGCCACAATACGCCGAGATACGACAAATGGCAAAATGATCAGAGAGAGTGCGTCGATGATGATAAGCGCGGTGATCAATGATGACCTCCGTCGCCGGAGATTGTTGCGCTTGTATCAGCGCCAATTCCCCCCTTAGGCACGGGATCATGCTCGTTGTTCCAATCTTCACTGCGCTTCATCTTTTTGCGCCGCGAAAACCAAAATGGAACTGCAACCAATGCAATCAGCACCAAAGCTGCCAAAATTCGTTCCATCACTCCTCCGGCACGCTTGTCTGCAGCGCCAGTGCATGCAGTTCGCCACCCATGCGGCCTTTGAGGGCGGCGTAGACCATTTGGTGTTGTTGCACGCGGTTTTTGCCTTTGAAGGCGGCGGCCACGACGTTAGCCGAATAATGATTGCCATCACCCGCCAAGTCTTGGATTTGCACCACCGCACCGGGGATGCCCTCGGTGATGAAGCGTTCAATATCTGGAGCAGTCATGGCCATGGTCTTATCCCTTCATGTATTTCGGAAACCAGCCTTCATGGGCTTCGCGCAATTCTGCGATTGATATAGCAACCCCGCCTTCAATCTTCAATGTGGGGTCGGCGGTGACAGTGCCGATCTGAATGGCGTTTCCGCTGGCTATAATTTTTGTGGCATTGGCGGCAGAGCAGGTGACCACATAACGCGATTGGTCTTCGCCGAATAGATTGGCAAATTCTATTTTATCGAGTGAAGCGCCCAAGCTCGCCTGTAAAGCCATTTCGATGATGGCCACCAGTAATCCACCATCGGAAATATCATGAACAGCTGTCAACAGCCGATCATTGATCAGCCCCCGCACAAAATCTCCATGCTGGCGTTCTTTGCCTAAATCCACCCGGGGCGGGGCGCCTTCTTCGCGGCCTTCAATTTCGCGCAAATAAATGGACTGCCCCAAATGATCACCATGGCCGCCGACCAACAAAATCACATCACCTGCATTTTTAAACTTCACCGTGGTCATCTTCGACAAATCGCGCAGCAGACCCACGCCACCGATTGTTGGGGTTGGCAAAATGCCTGTGCCCATGGTTTCATTGTAAAGTGACACGTTGCCGGACACGACTGGGAAATCCAAAGCGCGTGCGGCCTCGCCAATCCCCTTAATGGCAAACACCAATTGACCCATAATCTCTGGGCGTTCAGGATTGCCGAAATTCAGGTTATCGGTGAAGGCAATAGGTTCAGCACCCACGCAAGTTAGGTTGCGCCAGCTTTCGGCCACGGCCTGTTTGCCGCCTTCAAATGGATCGGCGTGAACATAACGGGGCGTTACGTCAGATGAAACGGCAATTGCCTTTTGGCCTTGAATGCGAACAACGCCAGCATCGCCACCCGGCAATTGGGCGCTGTTGGAACCGATCAACGTGTCATATTGCTCCCACACCCAGCGTCTTGAACACATATCTGGCGAGCCGATGATTTTGAGAATGGCAGCTTTTAAATCGGCAGGTGGTTTGATGGAAGTTGCAGCAATCATCGGCAGCTTCTTTGGTTCCACCCAAGGTCTGTCATATTCCGGCGCATTATCGCCCATTTCCTTGATCGGCAGATCAGCTTTCACTTCACCTTGATGTTTAATGATGAAGCGTAAGGTGTTGGTTGTCTTGCCAATAATTGCAAAATCTAAACCCCATTTCACAAAAATCGCTTGCGCCTCTTTCTCCAATTCAGGCCGCAACACCATCAGCATGCGCTCTTGAGATTCGCTCAACATCATTTCATAAGCGCTCATGCCTTCTTCGCGGCAGGGAACCTTATCGAGATCAAGCTCAATGCCTAAATTGCCCTTGGCGCCCATTTCAACGGCAGACGAGGTTAGGCCCGCCGCACCCATATCTTGAATTGCAATCACAGCACCCGAGGCCATGAGTTCCAAACACGCTTCAAGCAAACATTTTTCAGTAAATGGGTCACCCACTTGAACAGTGGGGCGCTTTTCTTCTGCATCAGCCTCGAACGAGGCCGAAGCCATTGTTGCGCCGTGAATGCCATCACGGCCGGTCTTTGCACCAAGATAAACCACAGGAAGACCCACACCTTCGGCCTTCGATAAAAATATCTTGTCAGCATCTGCCAATCCAACCGCCATGGCATTGACCAGAATGTTGCCGTTGTAGGATTTGTGGAAATTCACTTCGCCACCAAGCGTGGGCACGCCGAATGAATTGCCATACCCGCCCACGCCTGCCACAACGCCTGAAACCAAATGGCGGGTTTTAAGATGCGATGGCTCGCCAAATCGAAGTGCGTTCAAAGCCGCAATTGGTCTTGCCCCCATGGTAAAAACATCGCGCAAGATTCCGCCCACACCTGTGGCCGAGCCTTGGTAGGGTTCAATGAAAGAGGGGTGGTTGTGGCTTTCCATTTTAAAAACGATGGCTTGGCCATCATCAATATCAATCACGCCCGCATTTTCGCCTGGCCCCTGAAGCACGCGCGGGCCTGCGGTTGGCAAAGTCTTGAGCCATTTTTTCGAAGATTTATAAGAACAATGCTCGTTCCACATGGCCGAGCATATGCCAAGTTCCGTCATCGTCGGCACACGGCCCAGAAGCTCTAAAAACCGATCATATTCATCTGGCTTCAACCCATGGGAAGCGACAAGTTCGGGAGTGATAGTTGGTTCGACGGCGGCATGTTTCATCATGCCAGCCGTTTAACGCTTAGGTCAAAGATTCACAATTCCTATTCTTGAAGTGTGGATTTCACAGCATCTCGTTTGTAAATCGAAGTTTGTTCACCCAACATCGGCTTTGGTTCAAGTGCCGCTGCCAGCCTGCGCAACAATTCACTTCGATCGTCGTCTCTCACACTCACAACAAATGGCTTACGTGTCATCTTATCCATCCTTTTATACTGCCCCCGGGCATGAGTACAACCCTAGACTGAACGTGCTTGCACTGGGGTTAATCAGGTTATGCCAGAAAGACAATTATGCATTGATGGTGTGGTGCACGTAAAACTTATGCAGCAAAATTTCGGCGCAGCGAAACGGATTTTTTAACCAAAATTGATGCGGGATTTTTAACCTGCACGGGAACTTTAACTTCCAATTTGACGATGCGAGACGCTAGACTATTCACACGCATCATATGATCCATGCGTTCGGCAAGGGCTTCATTGGCTTGGTTGAGATCGGTGTAGTTTACTGTGTTGCTATTTGATTTGCTGAAAAGGTTTCCAAACATTTTGAACTCTCACATGGTTTAAAGTGTTGCAATCACCCACACCTGATCCGTGTGGGTGTTTGCATTCAGCGACAAAAAACGATGTTAATCTAGTGTTAACGAAGAGCAGCGTGAATTAAAAACTAACGCGCGAGCAGCAATTTTTGCAAAAATTGATTTAAACTTTGATCGAATTTCGTTGGAAACTGCGTCCAATCAAGATGAAACTGATAGCGATGATTGCACCTGCAATCAAATCAACAAAGTAATGTCCGCCAAATGTCGGTGTTGCTGCAATCAACAAGACGCCAAAGATAGAGGCAATGGCGTGGCTTATTCTTGTGCTCCGGCTGCCATAAATGATCAGCACGCCACATACACAATGAAAAGACGGGAAGGCGGCAAGACCTGCCATTTGCATAGGATTGATCTGAACCAGTGCCGTGCCCCTTAATTCAAGTAGCTGGGGCACAAAGCTGTTGCCCGTTTCTTTTGAGAACATTGCTTTGAAGGCTGGGTCGGCCAGATGATCCATGGCGCCAATGCACGGAAAAAACATTGCCAACGAAACACAAAATATAGCGGTCGTTATCACTAGACCTAAAAATTCCGTCGCATAGTCTGACCGCCCAACGATAATGGCATGAAGACCTGTCATGATCAGAGCAGGAACCATAAATTGATAGATATGATCCATCGCAAAATTGACTGTAGGGAAATAGGAAATGGCCCGCCCAAGGGCCAGCCAATCAAGGCCCAATGCACGGTCCCAACGGGTCAGCAAATCATCCGTAAGCGGAAACGGGAACGCCATAAGAATGTGATTGAGAACGCCCAGTGATGTCATTGCTGGAATTAAAAACAACACCAATAGGCCGCAGCGCATCATGCGCACATATTTGGCGCTTTCGGCCTCTGTCACTTTGCTCAATCGCCAAATTAAAACCGGTACAAATGCCATAGGCACAAGCGCACCTAGCATTGGCTGAAACGTGAAACTCAGGCGCGGACTCATCGAAATCAATGCCACATCAATCAAACACAAGGCCGCAGCCAAACCCCAGAGCCAAAGGCCCGGAAACGCATGAGCGCGGGCAGCGGCATAGATTTTGTTTAAATCAAAAGTTTTGAAATTCTGAACACTGTCTTGAGTCGCTGACATAGAACTTTCCAATAGAATTTCAGCCTTTATGGGGAGTCACAGGTTATTTTCCGATTAAGGTTTTAAGCTGCAATCAAGCTTTCAAACAATGGTCTGCAATCCACCTTGCCATGCAGCGGCTCAATCATGTTTTCAGGATGTGGCATCATGCCGATCACGTTGCCTGCTTCATTGATGATTCCTGCGATGTCATTGGTTGCGCCATTGGGGTTGGAGCCTTCAGCATAGCGAAACACCACGCGGCCTTCGCCTTCAAGGCGTTTCAAGGTTTCTGCATCACACGCATAATTGCCTTCACCATGTGCCACCGGACAGGAAACAATTTGGCCTTTTGTCATTTTGTTGGTGAAAAAGGTTTGATTGTTTTCAATTTTCAATTTCACTTCGCGGCACACAAAATGCAAGTTTGCATTGCGCATCAAAACGCCAGGCAGAAGGCCAGCCTCGGTGATGATTTGAAAGCCATTGCACACGCCAATAACTTTGAGTCCTTTCAAAGCTTTGGCCTTGATATCTGCCATAATGGGTGAACGCGCAGCAATCGCCCCGCATCGCAAATAATCCCCATAAGAAAAGCCACCGGGCACGACAACCAGATCGACATTGGGCAGCGTCGCTTCAGTGTGCCAAACGGAAATTGGCCTGTGCCCTGTGGTGGCTTCAAGCGCCAAAAGCATGTCGCGTTCGCGGTTAATGCCAGGGAAGGTGATGACTGCAGATTTCATGATTGTCGGAAACTCAATGTGTTTTTCGGCGATAGATCCAAAGTTGAGCAGGGGGCAAGTTTCGCAATACATAGTCATAACGCTCAACCGTAAAATAACCCAGTTTTGCGGGAACAGGTGCAAAGGGCCCATAACAAAATTGTATCAGCGGCCGACCCGCGGGAAGGCGGCCCAGCACATCTTCGATAAATGCCACGCGTGTTGCTATTGGAAAGTTAAGAAGTGGCAAAGCCGAAATCGCACAATCAAAAACTTGGTGATTTTTGACGCCGAGTGATTTTGTAAGATCAAAAGCGTCGCCATGGATCAGGTGAATTCCAGGGAATTTGACTTGAAGTCGCTCTACAAATTCTTGGGTATATTCAACTGCAAAAAGATTTTCCGCGAGCAACCCGGTTTTCAATATTTCTTTTGTAATAGCACCCGTGCCCGGTCCTAATTCAAGAACTGGCAAGCCGGACTTGACGTTTATGACACTCGCCATGCGCTTGGCCATGTGCGAACTGGTTGGCCAAACCGAGCCAACCGTTTTTGACTTTTTCATCCAAGTCTGAAGGAACAAATGGCTCATTGGATTTAAGCCAACTCGATTTCGTAATTCTCAATCACGGTGTTGGCGATCAATTTTTCGCACATGGATTTAAGCGCTGTCTGCGCCTTTATTTTATCGGATTCAGCCAATTCGATCTCAAAATATTTGCCTTGGCGCACACCGTTCACGCCCGCAAAACCCAGTGACCCCAGAGCGCCCTCAATGGCCTTGCCCTGCGGGTCGAGGACGCCATTTTTAAGAGTAACTTTTATTTTGGCTTTCATTAAGTGTCGCTTTTTACAAGTTTTGGTTTGCTGCGTTCGGGTGTTTCATTGACTTGAATGATCCCAAGGCGCCTGGCCACTTCGTGATAAGCATCAACGAGATTACCTAGATCGCGGCGGAACACGTCCTTATCCAGCTTTTGATTGGTTTTCATATCCCACAGACGGCAAGAGTCAGGGCTGATTTCATCGGCCAGAACAATGCGCATCATGTCATTTTCGAACAGCCTGCCAAACTCGATTTTGAAATCAACAAGCTTAATGCCGATTCCTAAGAACAACCCGGTCAAAAAATCATTTATCCGAATCGACATATGCATAATGTCGTCGAGTTCCATGGGGGTTGCCCAACCAAATGCAGTGATGTGCTCTTCACTCACCATAGGGTCGCCCAATGCGTCATTCTTATAGCAGAACTCAATAATCGAACGCGGCAAAACAGTGCCTTCGTCAAGGCCCAAACGCTTGGCCAAAGAACCGGCGGCAACGTTGCGCACAATCACTTCCAGCGGAATGATCTCAACTTCGCGCACCAATTGCTCGCGCATGTTCAAAGACCGAATGAAATGTGTTGGCAGGCCCAGCTCATTCAACTTGGTAAACAAATATTCCGAAATGCGCTGATTAAGAACGCCTTTGCCCTCGATAACGGCTTTCTTTTCTGCATTAAATGCAGTGGCATCATCTTTAAAATGGACAATCACTGTGCCGGGTTCAGGCCCTTCATAGAGGGTCTTGGCCTTGCCTTCGTAGATTTTCGTCCGTCTGCTGTTCATTGAAAGAATCCTTATGGACACTTGTTTACTCACTTCTGCATACACGCCAAGACAGTTTGAATACAGAGCATTCCAGTGGCGGTGGATAATTGATCCCTGTATTAGTCTTTTATGTTGCGGCGCACAATAAATATATATGGGGGACGAGCAGTTGATTTGCGAGAGGCGCATAGCTAATTGATTTGTCATGGATTCAGTAATTGGAGAGAAAAAATGACCACATTTGATAGTCGCGAAAAGGGTTTTGAAAACAAATTTGCTCATGATGAAGAATTGCGTTTCAAAGCAACGGCTCGTCGCAACAGGCTTCTTGGCGGCTGGGCCGCTGAGAAAATGGGCATTACAGGCGACGCTGCTGTTGCCTATGCCAAAGAGGTAGTAGCCTCTGATTTTGAAGAAGCAGGCGATGATGATGTAGTGCGCAAAGTTGTGGCTGATTTCAAAGCCAAAAATGTCAGCCAATCCGAACAACAAATTCGCCAAGCCATGAATGAGTTGATGGCCACAGCCGTGGCACAGATCGAAGCGAATTAAATCATGACTCTGCAATTGCGCGACAGGTTGGCGACAGGAAAACCATTTTTATTTTCATGGATGTCGATGGCTGGGGCACAGCTTGCAGGGCAATTGGCGCGTTTGCCGTTTGATGGTGTAACGTTGGATATGCAGCACGGCATGATGGATTTTGGTGACGCTGCAGCGATGATTGCTTCTATTTCAGCTGCAGGTAAACCCGCAATCGTTCGGGTGTTGTGGAATGATCCCGGTTTGGTGGGGCAGGTGCTTGATGCAGGTGCATCCGCTGTCATTGCACCTATGGTCAATTCGCGTGCGCAGTGCGAAGCTCTTGTCAAAGCAGCAAAATATCCGCCCATGGGGCAACGCAGTTGGGGTGGTTACACAATGGTTCAAACCGCCATGATCACACCGGGTGAATATCTGGCGCATGCCAATAAACTAACGTTGGTGTTTGCGATGATTGAAACGCGTGAGGCTTTAGAAGCGGTTGATGAAATTGCGTCTGTTCCGGGTCTTGATGGGTTGTTCGTTGGGCCATCAGATTTGTCAATTGCACTTTCAAATGGTGCAGGCATTAACAAGACCGCTGATTATACTTTGGCGGCGATGGATAAAGTGGTTGCGGCTTGCAAGCGCAACAATCTTTTCGCGGGCGCGTTTGCGGGCGATGCCGTAGTGATGAATGAATATATTTCGCGTGGCTTCACATTCCTTGCCGCAGCGGTGGATGTTGATCTGATGCGCCGAGGCGTCGCTGATATTTTGAAAGATGTGAAGTTATGAATGCGAAGCCGTCACAGCTTGAGCCTTCGCATGCAGCCATCCTCGACCGGCTGATTGATCTGATCACAGCCGCGGGGCCAATTTCCGGTCAGACCGATAAATATTTTACAAACACCTCCCGCATCGTTGCCGCGCACGGAGACTGCCAAGTCACCCTCGCCGTGTTCATGCGCAGGCGCGTCGTGGCCGCGTTGGAACCTGCTATTCGGTTGGTCAATCATTTTGTGCCAGCTGCAAAGGTCAAGCGTTTTGTAGCCGAAGGTGAAGTTGTTCCGTCCGAACACAAGTTGATGGAAATTACTGGGTCGATGAAAGCGCTTTCAGAAATCGAAACGTTGCTTTTGCAAAAAATCGGTTTCCCCTGCGTTGCCGCGAACAATGCTTATGAAATGTGCCGTGCTATTCCTTCTGCTGGATTCATGGACATGCACGCGCGTCATGCGTCAGGCGCAGAAATGAATATTCTCGCGGCATACGGTGCCATGGTCGGCAGCGTTGCCGCCCGCAAGACTGATCCAAAAGTTAAAGGTTTCATCGGCTCTTCCCAAGATTTAACTGCGCCATTTTTTGGGGCAGGGGCCGGCATGGGCACGATGCCTCATGCGCTGGTAGGCTATGCAAATGGTGATGTTCTGGCGGCTTTAAAACAGTTCATAGAAACACTGCCAGATTCAAAGTCATTAATTGCGCTTGTTGATTATACCGGCGAAGAAATCACAGACTCTCTGCGCTGTGCTAAATGGTTCTATGACGAAGCCAAACTCGACAAAGCAGGCAAAACATTTGGCGTCCGGCTTGATACCCATGGCGGCCGTTTTGCTCAAGGACTCGATTATGAGAAATCAGTCGAAGTGGTTGGCCAGTGGCTGAATGTCATGGGGGAGTATTCCATCGTTGAACAGGTGTTGGGTGGCCGCGCCTTTCAAATGGACCCCAGCAATATCCTCGTTGATAAAGTGCGGCGCATTCTTTTTGGTAAGGGTGTGTCAGTCGCTTCGGTCATTCATGCGCGTCAAGCATTGGATCAAGCCGGTTATAAATCTGCGCAAATCGTAGCGTCTTCAGGTTTTGATCCGCAGAAGTGTCAGATCATGGGCGCGGCCAAAGCGCCCGTAAATATGGTGGGAACGGGCAGTTTTCTCCCCGCGACGTTAACCGAGACTTATGCAACTGCTGACATTATTGCTTATGGTGATGTAAGACGAGTGAAAGTTGGACGTGAATTTCTGTTAGATTAGAAGTTACTGTTTACGGGTTTCTAAAACACTGTAATGATATTCAAATAGGTCGAGGGGGCAACTCGAGCTGGAGGTTTGTTTGAAAAAGTTTTTTGCGGCGTTTTTGAGCGTATTTCTCGTTTTTGCTCTCTTTGGTGCGCCCGCCGAAGCGCGAACCAAGCATATAAGCTTCTTGCACATTAAACACACTGGCCAAGTGAAACATGCCAATTATATGCGCACGCACCGCAAGCCTCGTGCGCCCGCATTGCCGCCTGTCGTTGTTGCCAATATCAGCATCGCTTCGCAAACCATGTCGGTCAGCGTGAATGGTTGGCCGACGGGTTATTGGCGCATTTCTTCTGCACGCGCTGGTTATCACACGCCAAGAGGTTCCTACCGTGTCACGAGAATGGCAAGAGTCTATTTCTCGAAGAAATATGATAATGCACCGATGCCGAATTCAGTATTTTTCTATGGTGGTTATGCGCTCCATGGCACAGGTCATATTTCTCAGTTGGGCCGACCTGCCTCGCACGGTTGTATCCGTTTGCATCCAAGCAACGCGGCCATATTCTATGAATTAGTTGAAGAGTATGGCGCGTCGCGAACGCGCATTATCATAAACTAACTGATGTCGCGCGTTGCTCTCATCACTGGCGGTGCTCAAGGTTTGGGTGCCGCAATCTCTCAGCAATTTTTGAGCGACGGTTTTGCTGGTGTTGTGTTGGTTGATCGCAATGCAGAAGGCTTGGCGCTTCAGGCCGACGCACTTTCAAAATTTGGCGCAGTCGAAACATTAGCTGCCGATCTGCGCGATGATAAAACTGCGGCGCAGGCGATTGCGCTTTGTATCAAAAAATTTGGTCGTATTGATGTATTGGTCAACGCCGCTGGCAATACTGAACGTTGCGGCATTGCAGACACAACACCGGAAGCTTTTCACCGTCTCTTTGATGTCAATGTCAAAGCGCCTTTGCAGATGATGCAAGAGGCGACAAAACATATGGTTGCTGCAAAATCCGGTGTCATCATCAATGTGGCCTCGATGCTTGCCTATGGTGGCCCGCCCAGCATTGGAACATATGCTGCCTCAAAAGGCGCTTTAGTAACCCTCTCCAAAAACGCCGCTAACACATTCAAGCGTGATGGCGTTCGCGTGTTCTGCATCAATTTGGGTTGGGCGCTGACCGATGGTGAACACGCGCTGCAAACTGGTTTCCACGGCCTCCCTGAAAACTGGCACGAAGATATTGGCGACCGCATGCCGTCGGGCCGCCTTATCGCGCCGAAAGATGTGGCAGGCCTATGCGCCTTCTTGGTCTCTCCGCCAGCGCAAATGATGAATGGCGTAGTGATAGATTTTGAACAAATGCCAATTGGTGTTTATGATGTACATCCGGCGCTGCGAGTGGATAAAAGCTAAGACACGACAAATGCGCAAATGCCGCCCAACATCGCTGCAGTAAACAAGATCAAAATAGATGCGAAAACAGAAGCCGAACCGCGCCTCGCAAATTTACGCCGTGGTGCTGGCCTAGAGAGGCTGAGCTCAATTGTTGCGGTCAGGAATCCGGCCAAAATCACAAAAGCTAAAATAATTGCCGTGGCTGTGAGAGATTGGGAGATCAGAAATAGCGGAACCAGCAAACTCAGTGGCGCACTTATCAATAACGCCGCCATTATTTTCCAGCGTCTTATCTCTCTGGGCTCACGTGGAGATACAGTTAAAAGATCGGGTGCATCCTCGCCGGAAACGGTTAATCCCGTAATATCACCGATGAGTTTACCTGCTCCAAAAACACTCAAGAACGCCGCTGTCGGAAGAAGGCGATCAAGATTTGCGGCCTTGGCAAGACCAAGAATGATGGGAACCAGAAAGATAAATTGCAATAAAATATGAAAGATAAGTGCAGGGTCGCGCAACAGCAAAACTGTTTCTTTGCGGATCAGTGTCAGCCCAATGCGATTGCTGAAAAGGCGATTAATATTTTTATGCCGCGCGGTTTTGCGGGACAGTTTGTTTCCTGCAGCCTGAAAGCTCTGCAAAAAATGTTCCTGCAGCGACCACGTCGTGAACCAAAATACCGTTAGAGCAATACCAACGACAAACACCATCGCTATTGGATCGCCGAAGCCTGCTTTCCCCAGCATGCTTGTGAACCCTTCCACCCCAATGCCATGAGCAAAAAACCAGTCATAAATTCTGCCATTGCCGCTGCCATCGCTCATTTTAGGCAACAGCTGTGAAACGATAAATATCGATGCACCCGTGAGCGCGCCCAGCACCTGTATATATTTTCGCGCGGCAACTGGACCAAACAGGCTGACAATAGAAATTGTTAATCCAAACCCGATGCAAGCGGCACAAATCGAAATTGCGAAAATAACAACGGGTAATCCTAAAAGCCCAAGATTTTTAAATAGGGCAATGGGAATGAGCAGGGGAAAAATGAAGAGAACATTGAACAGAAGCGTTGAAAATGAAATGCTGGCGAGCTTGGCCATAATCACACGCCTCGGCGAAATCGGTGATGTCAGTAAAAGCTCAAGATCGCTGTTTTCATAAAGCGTTTGTTGTGTGGCCCGCAGTGCGCTTGCTATATTGACCATCAATGTCGCCAAAGCACTCAGCAATATCATGATGTAAAAATATGTACTTGCTTCTATCGGTTCTTCAATAACCCAACCGCCCAACCAAATTCCCGACGCAGTGTGGATGATGAGCAGTGAAATTCCAATAATCCGCACCGGAAGAGAAAGTTCAAGCGAACGCCATTTAAGTCGCAATTCATGCGCCATAAGTCCTAGAAAAGTTCCGGGTTGAGTCGCTAATTTCATCAGGAAGACTGCGTCAATCGAATAAAAGTGTCTTCAAGTGAAGCATCGCCTGCGCCGCCAAGCGCTTGCAACTCTTGCAATGTGCCTTCGGCGAGAAGATTACCATTAGCAATAATCCCAATGCGGTCAGCCATGCGTTCGGCAACTTCGAGAATATGGGTCGTAATGATAACTGTGGCACCCGCATTGACTTGGGCTCGCAAGGCATCTTTCACAGTGCGTGCCATTGTTGCGTCAAGCCCAGTTAGTGGTTCATCAAGAATGAGAAGTTGAGGGCGATGAATAAGCGCACCTGCAAGCGCTACTTTTTGCTTCATACCACGGGAAAACCCCTCGCACTGCGAGTCTCGGAAGTCCCAAAGTTCTAACCATTTCAGAAGTTTTTCGGCTTCCGCCGCCGCCTCATTTGCATCGATGCGCCAAAGCCCAGCGACGACTGCCAAATATTCTGCGGGCGTCAATTTATCATAGAGCATCGGATCATCTGGCAACCAAGCAGTGATGGCTTTGGCGGCCAAAGGACTTTTCGATATATCATGCCCATAAATTTCCACTGATCCAGCATCGGCCTGCAACAGACCCACGACGATTTTCAGTGTTGTCGTCTTTCCCGCGCCGTTTGGCCCAAGCAAAGCATAAAGCTGCCCCTTTGGAATATTCAAAGATAGGTTTTGCAGAACGGGTCGATCGAATGATTTTGAGACATTGGTAATCTTAAGCGCCATCTCAGAAATCATAGATTCGTTCTCCAAAGTGAGAGTGTATTAACGAGAGGCAAAATAAATATCAAACGAGTTGCAACAGGGCGTTATCCCAATTCCAAAACAACAATTTCTGGCGGCATGCCAAAGCGGATGGGGATGATGCTGCATCCAAGACCACCTGATACCACGAGATGTTTGCCGTCTTCCACAACATGACCATAAGCAAATCGGTTACCATAACTCGAAGGCACGATGAACGACTTGCCAAAAAGTCGCACTTGGCCGCCGTGGGTGTGGCCACTCAAAGTCAGCGAAACACGGTCTGGAATTTCGGGAAATAGATCTGGCTCATGCGCCATGTGTATGATCGGCGCATCGTCGGTGATCATGTTCATCACAGCTGGAATTTCAGCGCGACTTTCAAAATCCCAATCGCGCCCTTTTTTGATTGCGACAATTGAACTCGTGCCAGAAAGCCAGAAGGGAAGGCCGTTCTTTTTAAGTTGCACAGCTTTATTTTCCAAAACGGGAATGCCCGCATCTTCAAATGCTTTCTGCGCCACCGTAGGCCCTTGGCCCGTTTTTTGCGCGGTCAGGTCATCCCACCAGTCATGATTTCCGCAAATGGCGTAAGTGCCCAAGGGTGATTTCAAAGCTTTTGCGGCTTCAGCAGCAAGGCGCACGGGAACTTTGGCGGTACGAAAACGATGCGCCGTCACATAATCCCCGAGCAGCAGATGAACATCAGGTTCCAGCGCATTTGCGGTTTCTATAATCCGTTCCCACCGTCTGACAGGCATATGCGGTTCCACCAAATGCGGGTCAGCCAGCAACACCGCGCGTAATTTTAAGCCCGGTGTCCAGCGCGGCGGCGTAAATCTATATGTCGTCGTGTTGAGGCGGAAACCAGACTCGATGACAGCGGCATAGGTTGTGGTGGCAAGGCCGGTTAAAGCGCCATAGCCGATAAGGCTCATGAATGTGCGGCGGGTAATCATGATTTGCTGGTCGTTTCCTTTGCCTCCGCCAAACACCATTGGCGAAAGGCTTCCACGAGTGGGTTTTGTGTTGTGTCGAGTGGTGAAACAATATGATAGGCAAATTGTGAAGGCGCGCGTAGTGAAAGTTCAAAAGGCTTAACAAGGCGGCCGGACGCCAAATCATCCGCTACCAAATTAGAGTCACCCAGCGCCACGCCGTGCCCGTCAATGGCGGCTTGCACCGTCAATGATGTTTGGCCAAAATGAAGCCCGCGCTTATCATCAAAATCATTGATGCCTGCGGCCAACATCCACATTTTCCAGTTGGGCCAGACAATGCCTTGGGCTTCATAGTCCAAGTGGATCAACGTATGGCGCAGCAAATCCTTAGGCTGGGCGAGGGGCTTTTCCTTCGTAATAATGCGCGGTGAGCAAACTGGGAAAATTTTGTCCATAAACAGCAAATCAGACTTCAAACCCGGATAGCGCCCTTGGCCGAAGCGAATGGCAATATCCACATCGTCACGCTCAAAATCCAGCGCTGTCGTTGAAACATCCACCCGCACTTCGGCCCCCGGCGCCTGATCCAGAAAACGGTCAAGCCGTGGCACCAACCATTTGGCCGCAATCGAAGGCGAGGCCGAAACTTTCAGCACTTTGCGGTTTTCCAGCCGTTTAATGCGTTTCACAGCGCGGGCCAACATTTCAAGGCTTTCGGCAGCAGCAGTCGAAAGTATATCGCCTTCCCTTGTCAACACCATCGATCGACTGGTGCGGGTGAACAGCGCCACCCCAATTTGGTCTTCTAATTCTTTGATTTGGTGGCTGATTGCAGCAGGCGTCACGCCCATTTCGTCAGCCGCTTTGGTAAAGCTTAAATGCCGCGCTGCAGCATTAAAAGCACGAAGAGACCGAAGTCCGGGAAATTGTTCAAGCATCTTATCTTCAAGTTAAATTTGATGATGTGGATAGAATTAGTCGTTTGCATGCCGAATTACAAGTATCTATATTCTGATCATCAACAAAGTTTAATGAAAGATTAATCGAATGACAAAGTTCCTCAGCCAAATCCGTAACGCTTATTTGAGCGCCACAACAGTTAACCCATTGGCCGCCAGCCTGATCGAAGACAACAAAACTTTCATGGCGTCTTCACGCGGTTGGAAAAAAGCCAACGTTCTCTAAGAATTCGAAGTTCTAATTCCCGTCTCCTCGACAGGATAACTCAGACTGGCCGCCCAAATAGGGCGGCTCAGACTGCTGACAAACCCGTCGATTTTTCGGCGGGTTTTTCTTTTGAATGAGTTTTTTGGTGTTGGTGGACGGGTGCGAAGTGGGTTGCCCCTCA
>JAYTUV010000002.1:0-3214 GCA_043744395.1 Aestuariivirga sp. | reverse complement strand
GAATTTGCCCTTCATGCAATCCCGCCGCAAACAGGCCGTCACCAGCACCTTTATGCGTCAACGGAATGTAACAAGCTTTGCCCGGCGCGGTGGCCAAGGACACGCCAACAATATTGGCTTGCATTGCATCAAGTGAATCTGTTTCCGTATCGATGCAAACAAAGCCTTGTTCAAAGGCTTGGGCGATCCATTTATCAAGCGACGCTAAGGTCGTCACAGTTTCATAGTCAGCATGATTTACGGGAATGGATTTTAATTGTGTTTGTATATCATCCTCCACATCGTCATTCCGGCGCAAGCCGGAATCCAGACTTTCCGCATTCCCACCTGTTGGAAGGCTGGATTCCGGCGTTCGTCGGAATGACGGTTGTAGGGTAGAAAGAAGAATCCCACCTTCAGGTGGCCAAAACTCGAATGTTACGGGAACTGCATCGATCGCATCAACATCAGCGGAAAGCGCCGCGCCAATTTTGCGGGTGAAGCTCGAAAATTCGAGTGCCTTTAAAAATCCAATAACCTGCGAGGCTTTGGGCACATCAACCGCAAATTCTTCAAGTGTTTCTTTAATGGGCACATGCTGATCAAGCGTCACCAAGCGTTTTGAAATGCGCGCTTGCTCGGCAAATTCAATCAGATTTTCGCGGCGCTTGTTTTGTTTAATCTCGGAAGCTTTTTCCAACAGCGTTTCGAGATTACCATAAAGATTGACCAACTCTGCGCCCGTTTTCAAACCAATACCCGGAACACCCGGAACATTATCAACGGAGTCTCCGGCCAAAGCTTGCACCTCGATTACTTTATCGGGGGTCACGCCAAATTTCTCAAACACCTCCGCGTCAGAAATTTCTTTATCCTTCATTGTGTCGAGCAGCATGACACCGGGCTTTACCAGCTGCATCAAATCCTTGTCAGAAGTAACAATGCGAACAGTGGCCCCAGCTTCCACAGCTTGCCGTGTATATGTCGCAATCAAATCATCAGCTTCATAATTTTGCATTTCGACACAAGCCACATTGAAGGCGCGCGTTGCTTGCCTGATCAAACCAAATTGCGGGCGCAAGTCTGCCGGAGCTTCAGGGCGGTGCGCTTTATATTCTGGATAGAAATCATTACGAAAAGTTTTGCCAGAGTGATCAAAAATAACGGCCAGATGCGTTGGCTTTTTATCACTGCGGGTTTCACTCAGCAATTTCCACAACATGTTGCAGAAGCCTTGAACAGCTCCGACAGGCAGTCCGTCGCTCTTGCGTGTAAGCGGTGGCAGAGCGTGATAGGCTCTAAAAATATAGCCAGAACCGTCAATCAGATAGAGGTGATCACCGGGTTTCAATGTGGAGTTTTTTGACATAGCTTGAACTATGCCACCGCTGCGCTGATTTTGCCAGCTTTGCCCATTCTGGGCGAATGAACAGGAACGAGGCTTTGGTATTGCGCGTCAACCAAAAGAGCAGGACGGGGCCAATGACTCCCGATGCGGTGACCACAAGAGAGATCAAACCCAAATCAGATTGCGGAAACAGGTGCAGCAAAACGCTGCGCGATGTTGCCATGAACAAGAAAAATGCCAAGTAGATGACGACGGAGTTTTGCCCACAATAGCGCAAAACATTTGAGATCTTAAATTTTGATAGAAGAACCCCGGTGCTGATAACGGCGGATGCCCCAATCAGGCCCAGCACCAAGTTGATGACAGGCAAATCACTTAGACCCGCATGAACCATCTGGTAGTTTGCAGCGCCCCAGATCATCAAGCCTGATAGTATAACAGCTATCGACTTGGAATTAACCTGTGCAGCAAACGCCAAAATATATTTGGCGAGCCAGAAGCCTGAATAGAAAAATACAAAGCGCGATGCGAACTCATCGATCATCAGCCAGCCCGTTTCAATGCGTGCACTCAGCAGAAGTGCACCGATCAAAAACATCAAAGCGGGAGGCCATTGACGACAAGCTTTTGTGACGATGAAAAAAACTGGCAACAGATAGATAAACCACAGCGTGCCAAAGGGTTCGACGAAACCCATTGTGAAAACTTTGGACGCGTCAACAACGCCGTTCAATCCACATGCCAAACAGGCCTTGAAGATCGTTTGAATGAAAAGCCACAAGACATAGAAATAGAAAAAATGCAGAACTTTGCTGTCGAGATATTCGCGCCATGGCTTATTAATGCGAGAGGATAGAAACAAACCTGAAATCATAAAAAAATCTGGCATACGGAACGGTTTCGCCCAATCAATGAAGGGATGCAGCCAAGAAATTGCACCCGTCGCCTTTTCCACGCCAAGCGTTGAATGCATCATCACGACCAAAATAATGCATATGCCTTTGGCATAATCGACCCAATCGATACGACTCGTTAATCTGCTGTTTACCATGATGACCTTGCCTGTCCCGTCGCGGTACAGGATATGTAACCGCACTAGTCACACTGCATAGAATGCGCCAACTTGATGGGGCTCACGCAAGCGTGAGACTGGTGTGTTAATGCAAGCAACTGATAGAAAGTAAACGCGGCATATTTATCGGCTATAGTGTTGCGTGTAATTATCGATTTTAAGGATTGGAGCAAAACATGAGGCAAAACAGTCTTATCGACCAACGAGCAAAGCGCGTTTGGCTTAACTCTGATTCATGTGACATTGAAACGTTCAAAATTGAAATCGCACGCGAAGCGAAAACAGTCGACTATCCCTTTGCCGCAATAATTGAAAAGAATGTGCCGATTTATGACGGAATAGAAATTCGTAAAATTGCAGCAGGTGATGAGGGCCGCAAAGCTGTGATGGCGGAATGGGCCGAGGTGCTTCTCAATGGCCCCGGAATAGTGGTTTTCAAAAATGCCACCACCGACATGGATGCGCTGGACAAAATGAGCGCCAACTTCAATGCGATTATCAAAGAACAACATGCGGCTGGCACCAGCGCTGGCGACCATTTTGCCAAACCAGGCGCCAATGACCGAATTTGGAACGCGCTTGAAAAAGTAGCGATGCGCGATCCTGAATGTTTTGCGCGTTATTATGCCAACGACATGATCGCCATGGTTTCGCAGAGTTGGTTGGGGTTGGGCTATCAAGTGACGTCTCAAGTGAATGTTGTGAACCCCGGCGGCGCTGCGCAATCCATGCACCGTGATTATCATATGGGCTTTCAAACAGCAGCGCAGATCGCGGAGTTTCCAGCGCATGCGCATTTGCTTTCACCAGCACTC
>JAYTUV010000001.1:0-40987 GCA_043744395.1 Aestuariivirga sp. | reverse complement strand
CACGAACACTATTGATAAAATCAATACCAGTCGTGTGTCCCAAGCGATAGTCACTGAACACGACATCGAAAGTATTTGTCGAAAGTTCAACCAAAGCCGCCAGAGCCGAAGACACGGTGGTCACGGCATATGGTTTGCCGTTGACCTCTTCCAATGCATCAACGATGAGATAAAGATCATCTTCATCATCATCTACGATCAAAAGTTTGACAGACTTGCGATTAATCACTTTGCTTCAATACCCCAACCCAGTTATTAGGCGACCTTTTGCGCAGCGCTCATCGGGTTCAACGTCACTTTCTTGGCTTCGAGCAATTTACGGATATCGCTGAGCTTACGAAGGCTGGCAATTTCTGGCATGGTGAAGCGAATGTGGAATGCGTTTTCCATCGCGAACACCACTTCGATATGCCGAAGTGAATCCCACTTGGGGGTGTTTTGCGAATTCGAGTCTTCGTTTAGTTGCTCTGGATCCACACCCAGAACTTGGCCGATGAGTTGATAAAGTTGCATTTAATACTCCTGCTCTTACACACTGTTTGACGATTGTTATTATTACGAGAATATGCGGTTGCGAACGGCTTCTGGCCAACGATGAGGCTCAAAACCATGCTGGGTGAAGGCGGCCAAAACCCAGCGTTCAATGCCAAGTCCTACGCAACCCGTTTGAGCAGGTTCGCCATTGGCACAATTAAATTCAAAACGCTTACCAAAGAAATTTCCATGCAGATTGATTGAACCGCAAGCCAGCATTTTAATGCTGCCATCGTTGCCCAATGCTGGAATCTTAATTTCGTTTTTAACTTCCTGCGCTGCTTGCCAGAATTTTTTGGCCGCAGAAACCGTTGCAAAAAATGGATCAGTTGCAGTTTGCACCTGACAATCAATATCAAAGAAAGTTGCCATTTCTTCAACGACCGGCAGCGCTTTTGCACGGCACTCGCGCACATATTCCTCAGTGCCAACAAACACCAATTCGCGGACATTGAATTCATACAAACGATCAAGACCGTTGATGTTGCGCGATTCGTAACGGAACACGCGGCCCATCCATGTGAAGCTTTCGCCGGTCAAATAGGTTTTGCCCTTCAATGTTGGATAGCAAGGAAAACATGCTGCTGGATTCAGGCACATGCCGTCAATATGGATGTGCTCTGGTTGCGGCAGCAGTGCACCTTCCGAACATGAGTTAGCGCGGCGGAATTCTTCAATCGCATCGAAGTCTTCAACCACATTGCCCAAAAAAGTAACCGCATTTGGGTGTGAATCAAAATAGCCACATTTATGAAGCGTATCGGCATCAATCATTGCTGGAAAATGGCCGTCGGTTGCGTTGTATGCCTTCTTGTAAAGTTCGCCGGCTTTTTCATTGATGAGCTGTGCAAGTTTCAGCACGGGGCCAGAATAAGCCACTTGGCCCTTGCCGTAATCGTGCATCCAACCGCGTTCAACCAAACCATCATTCACGCCAATTTGGTAAGGGCCAGTGTCTTTGCGTTTCGTATCAACGAAAACCTTGATTTCAAAACCAGTGACTTGCTTGACCATCACATCCAAGAAGCGTTTTGCTTTGTCGGCCACTTCTTCCATATTTGCACCTGGTCGCGCAATCAGGCGCGCCGACTTCAAGTCTTCCGTGACAACAATCCTGTCTATGAGTGGAGATACGAAAACTGATTCTTTTTCGATGTCGCCAGCGATCTCGCTATCAATTTCGCGCGACAATGGAAGAATAATTTCGTTGAAGTTTGTAGCATGTTTATTCATTTTTTTGCCTTTACGATTAAAATTTATAATAAAGAAAGTTAGAACCAGTGCCGATCGACGTGAGGGCAACTGTATAAATGATGGCGGTTACGAATGCTGATCCGGTGCCCAAGCGCCATGTCAAAAGTCCAGCATCCATTTCCGTTGTTGACGGTTTCACATCACTTGTAGGCCAGTCATGATGAAGAATTTGTTGTGTATTTGGTAACAACATGGTGATTGATCCAAAAAGTATGATCATTGAAAATGCGCGGCCGATATCTGCGCCTAACAATGATGTCGCTATATCAAACGAACCCAAACCCCACATATTGGCCAGAATTGTTGTGGCCGTTGAAACATCCGGAGCGCGGAACATAACCAAAGCGCTCACAACAGTGCACATCGTCAGCAACCAACCCATAGCAGCAGGCAATTTGAACTTCGCAAATTCACGCCAAGCTAGAAAAGTGGCAATAGCGAAACCATGCATCAAGCCGTAGAGCATGTACGTCCAGCCTGAACCGTGCCAAACGCCAGCAACTAAAAAGGTAACAATAGCAGGCATTGCAGCAACCAAGATAAATCGCCCTACACTGCCCAAGCCCAAGCGAGCGCTGTTGCGCATGCCATTCATAGCAACGCCTGAATAAATATAGTTTGTGAAGAACCGTGTCATTGTCATGTGCCAACGGCGCCAAAATTCGGATATGTTTGTTGACTTGAATGGTGAATCAAAATTGAGCGGCAATTTTATGCCAAAGATTGTGCCCAAACCTATCGCCATGTCAGAGTAACCTGAAAAATCAAAATACAATTGAAGTGCATAGCAAACAGCACCAATCCACGATGTTCCAGCGTCAATATGATGACCCAAAGCAGCTGCATCGAACACTTGATTTGCAAAGGGTGCAATTGAATCAGCCAGAACAACTTTCTTGAATAAGCCGATGCCGAACATGGTGAGGCCAACGACCAAGCGCCGCAATTCAAATGCTGGATGTTGTGGGCTCTCAAGTTGCTCCATAATTTCACGTTGCAACACCAAAGGACCGGCAGTTACACACGGAAAGAATGCGCTGAACAAAATATAGCGACTGAAATTGTGTTTAACGAGTTGTTGATTATACGCATCAATCAAATAACCTATTTGAATGAAGGTAAAGAACGATACGCCAATTGGAGCCATCAATTCGAAATGGGCAAAACCAGAGTCAGAAACCTTGTTCGCAATATCAATGAAGAAATTTGAATATTTGAGATAGCCCAGCATGAGCAAGTTTGAGGCAATGCTAAACAACAGTGTTTGCTTGGCGATAATGGGATGATCTTTTAAAACAGCAATGACATTGCCGAGCACATAGTTGAATACTATGGATGTGACCAATATCAAAAGTAATTTGACGCCAAAGAAGCCGTAGAAAATCAGCGAGGCAAGACCAAGCAAATTGATCGCCCAATTCCAACCACCCAAACGATGCGCAAATACGAAGCACACA
Source organism: Aestuariivirga sp. (assembly GCA_043744395.1). Classification (GTDB taxonomy): domain Bacteria; phylum Pseudomonadota; class Alphaproteobacteria; order Rhizobiales; family Aestuariivirgaceae; genus Aestuariivirga. Next base: position 37,742 of record JAYTUV010000001.1, on the reverse strand, counting down.
AAAGTGACAGGCAAGAATAAAAAGATGAATTGGTAAGATGTAAAAAACACTATTTGCCACCCTCAGATTCCACAACTTTAGCAAACTCATCAAAAATTTTCTGAAGGCAAGTCGGATTGGAATGTTCTGCGTCAATATACATGTCTGATGTGCAACCGATTTTGTGAGGATTAAAGCCACCAATCATTTTAAGGCCATGACGCGCCGCAATATCGTGAGTCATTGCATCGACTTTTTGCAAGCCTTCAAAATATGTGCTGCCTTGCAAACTGTCATAATAGATTGGATTAAAAGGTGGCTGGGCCAAATAGACTGTGACGCCTTGAGCCTTCAAATAGTCCAACAGTTTTTCAAATACTTCAACACCGCGCTTCTCGACTTGAGGTGGATCATTGCGGCGCAAATCTGCAAGTGCTGTTGCTTCCCTCATCATGCGTTCTGGTGAAAAGAAGGCCAAATGCTTCTTCGACCACAAGATCGAGCCATCTGGCATCAGCGTATCTAGCGTTTCAGATCGCATTTCAGTTGTAGCATGTGGGCGAACATCGGCGTTGTACCAACGCGTCACATTATCGAACAACATTGATATTGAGAATAATTGACGGATGCGTTGGTAGGGGAAAGTTTTCCAATAGCTTTCTTTTTCAACGCCAATTTTATCAGCCATCAAGCGGTAGTTGGCAATGCCAGGTTCCCACAAATAGTCAGGCCGTGTTACAATTGGGCGGAATTGATTATCACGAATGCTGATGATCATGCGCTTGGGCAGACGGCTGTTAGCCGCGAAGATATATGGCGCGCCCAGAAGGTCTTCCCAGAAATCTCTGTGAATGTGGGAGTTATAAAGCTTCATGCCTTTGAGAAGACCGCTGTGGGCTTCTTGCCAATGACTTGCGCCGATGATGACAACATCAGGCGTCTCTGTCATGCGGCTCACCTGTAATTCATGGAGTTTGCGGATGTTCAGGTTGAGATCAAACACAGCATAGTTTTGCCCTTTTTCAAATGCTTCCACGGCCGGCAGCAATCCGTCCTCGGCATACATTTCAGGGCCATAAGCTTTGTTGCCCTTCCAAACTCCAGCCAGTCCAATGACAATCAGAACTAAACAAAATAAGGTGTAGGAAAGGGTAGCATTTGAATGCAACTTATTCTCAGATTTAGATTCCGTACGTGGCAAACCAAGTGCTCCCGTTGCACCAAATTTTAAATCTGATTGTAAAGAAATATCAACCACAGTCGCCCCTACCCTTAAGGATTGGGTCTACAGCTGAGACATGAAAGAAAAAGTAAACTGGAGCGCAATAAATGGAATTGAATCAAGGCTTGTGGCATTATGACTAATGAAGTCTTACCAAACGAAATGCGAAGGCAGCTAAGCTGGCAGAGACTGGATTTGATTTACACGTCTTCCTGCTACTAGGAAGTTCAACAGAAGTGGTGCGAGAAAAATCGGAATCTGCGAGATGCCAACATACGCATCTGTATGAATAGATGTTACACCTGATAACAAGACAAAGCCTAAACCAACATTTCTAAAGCCGCTCACAATGCTGGCTGTCAAAGCATCATTTATGCCCTGCTTGAACATGACGATCGCGGTTAAATAGGCCATGCCGATTCCAAGACCTGTAACGATTGCAAGATAAATGGCAAATTGGCCAAAATCACTGAACATCAATTCGCGCGCTGCGCCAACCCTGCCGAGACCAAAAACCATCAAAGCAAGAATTGTAAACCGTCTTGCATTCAGTTCAATGAATTCGACAGCCCGCGGCGGGATAGACCGTGCAAATCCCATATAAATGAGAAACAATCCAAAAGGAAAACCAAGAAAAATAGCGCAACGATTGACAAATCCGAGCATGTCAATCTTCACTTCAGAATGCAAAACCAGAGTGAAAAATACAAAATATGAGATTGGCATCAAGAAAGTTGAAAGGATCATGCATTGAAGCGCACGTTGCTTATTAACCTGCAAAAGTTCAGCAAAAGTAGGCGAGGCGAACAACGAACCCGCCGAAGCTGTAATGACCATGAGAGACGTAATTGAACCACTAAGCTTCGCGAGAAAGGCAATAGCCATTATAATCGATGGCAAGACAAACAGTTGCCAAATGACAACCTGCCAAACTTTTTTGTCAATTGAGAATACTTGACTAAAGTCAAGCCGCCCCATTGGTACCAATGATAAGATGATCATGACTAAAAGGCTTGCCTGCCCCAAGGGAGCCAAAATCTCGCTCAAGCCCGGAACTATAAAGCCGGCAATAACAGTGACCATTAAAAGAATACATGCAACATATTTTTCGGAGGAATTTAACATGTAAGATCAACTGCCCATGAAATTTAGAATTAAACAACCAACGTTGCTTTGCTTCGAAGGCTCTTATCAGTGATTAGTTAAAAATAAAAAAATCGCCCCGGGCGAATTGTATCTCTTAACCGATTGTTTCACAGTTCATTTACATCTTCTTGCTATCTTTTACCTTTGGCGGGGCGTGGCATGCAAAAATCTGAACATAATATAGCCTATCTCAACGGGACAGCGGCCAATGAACCACGTCCATTCCCAATTTTACAAGATGGGCATGAGCTAGCTGATATTTTTGCGGGCGCAGATGTTGGTCTGGCTCTGTTTGATTCATCGCTTGCACTTCTGGCCTGCAATTCGCTTTATCGTACACTTTGCGGTTATCTCGAGTCAGAAGCCGTAACGGGCCGCAGCTTGGAAGATCTAATGCGGATCACGTTTCACCGGTTGAACGTGCCGGAATCCGAAATAAAAAGTAAAATCGATAAAATTGTCAAATCGCTTGATCGCGGCAGTTCATATACATTCCGCTATAATGCACCAAGCGGCAGCGTCGTCGAAATTCGCCGTCGCAGACTGCCAAATGGCACCGTTGTCGAAACTGCACGCCAAACAGAAAATCCAATTTCAAGCATTGATCTTAACTCTCAATATGAATTGATTGCAGAAAAATCACGGGCGCGTTTGATGCATGCGCTCGACGTTATGGCAGATGGATTTGCGCTTTACGATGCATCCGACCGACTTGTTCTTTATAACAAGAAATATGTCGATTACAGCCCGCTGGTTGCAGATATTATTATGCCCGGCGTTGCCAAAGAAGAAATTCTTAAAGAGTCAGTGCGCCGCGGCGCATTTAATTTGAACGGCAGAACGCCTGAAGAATACATCGCTTGGCGACTGGAACGGCATCGTAATCCAACCGAACCGATTGAAGTTTTGGGAGCCGATGGTCGTTGGATCCTGATCACTGAAAAGAAAGCTGATGATGGCAGCATCGTTGGTACACGCTCAGACATCACTGAGTTAAAACTGCGTGAAATGGAAATGCTCCGCATTTCGCAACAGTTGCATGCCAGAAATATCCATTTTGACACCGCCTTGACCAACATGGTTCAGGGTCTTTGCATGTTTGACAAAGAACAACGTTTGATCGTTGTGAACCGTCGCTATCTTGAAATCTATGGGTTCTCTCCAGATGTCGTTAAAGCAGGCATCACCTTGCGCGAATTGATGCAATACAGCGTAAGCTTAGGCAACTACACAAAGGAAGAAGCCGACCGCGCATTGGCAGAACGAAACGACCCTGCCCGCCTCAGCCAACGCACTGTTTTAAAGCAGCGCTTGAAAGACGGCCGCGTTATCGCTGTTATGAACGAGCCAATGTCTGAAGGCGGCACGATCGCGACATACCAAGACATAACAGAAAGTGAAACAGCAGCCGTGATGATGCTGGAATATACTCAAAAATTAGAACGCTCTAACCGCGAACTCATCGATTTTGCTTACGTCGCTTCTCATGATCTTCAGGAACCCTTACGGAAAATTGAAGCATTTGGTGACCGGCTGCGGAAGAAATATAGTGATATTCTGCCTGATGACGGCAAAATGTTTGTTGACCGGATGCACAACGCCGCAGGCCGCATGCGCCAACTGATCAATGACCTGTTGTCTTATTCTCGCATAACCACAAATGCCAAACCATTCCAGTGGATTGCGCTCAATGAATTAATTGCTGAAGTTCAATCAGATCTTCAAATTCGTATTGAAGAAAATGATGCAGTCATTGAAACCAATGACTTGCCGAAGGTTGAATGTGATGCCACCCAGATGCGGCAGCTCATCCAAAACCTTGTCAGTAATGCTCTGAAATTCCGCAAAGTTGACCAAACACCAATCATTAAAATTCATGGCGAACTCGAAGATTCTGAGGATGCGGACGCTGGTAAAAACTTGGTGATTTCAATTTCCGATAATGGAATTGGCTTTGATAACGCATTCAAAGAACAAATCTTTACAATTTTCCAGCGCCTGCATAGCCGCAATGAATATGAAGGCACAGGCATTGGCCTGGCCACATGTCGCAAAATTGTTGAACGCCACGGCGGCACCATTGATGCTTCCGGCGTTCAAAACGAAGGCTCAACATTCAAATTCACAATTCCACAAACACAGTCTTCCAAGGAGATCGCCGCATGAACAAGAGCACCCAACCCATTCGAATTGTTGTTGCCGATGATGATGCCGACGACCGTTTGATGATCAAAGATGCATTTGAAGAATCAAAGCTTGGTAATCCGGTTGATTTTGTTGAAGATGGCGTGGAATTGATGGAATATTTAAACCGTCAAGGCAAATGGACACATCTTACCAATCAACCATTCCCCGGCTTCATCCTGTTGGATTTGAATATGCCACGCAAGGATGGTCGCACCGCACTCAAGGAGATTAAAGAGTCTGTTGAGCATCACCGCATTCCGATTGTTATCCTGACCACTTCGAAGGCCGAAGAAGATATTATCAGGACCTACAATCTGGGTGTAAACTCTTTCATCTGCAAACCTGTGTCATTTGATAAGCTGGTCGATATTGTAAAGACCGTTGGTCATTACTGGATTGAAATTGTTGCCCTTCCGCCAGAGTGCAAGCGGGCTGCGGCATAAGAGTTTAAGACATTACAATAAAAAACCCACGATTGCTTTTCGTGGGTTTTTTATTGTTGGAAAATCTCAATTAAGCTGGTGGCAAAACCGGAATCATTTGCTTGGGAAGCCATGTCGCGAGCTCTGGAAACCATATCAACACGAACACCATAAACAGCATGATAAGATACATTGGGAATGACCATGCAGCAATTTTGAATATATTGTGCCCAGTCATGGCTTGAAGCACAAAGAGATTAAAACCAATCGGCGGGGTTATCTGTGCCTTCTCAACAACCAGCACGATGAAAATGCCAAACCATACCATATCAATTCCTGCAGCACGCACCATTGGCTCGATGAGAGGAATTGTGAGCGCAACACATGATATGCCGTCAAGAAATCCGCCGAGCACTGTGTAGAGCAAAAGCAAAACCATGAGCAGCGCAAATGCTGACAAATGCAGAGAACCAACCCATTCTGCAAGCATGTGAGGAAGACCCGTGTATCCCATGGCCAACGACATGGCCGAACCCGCCATCAAGATAAAGGTGATCATGGCCGAGGTGCGCGTCGCACTCATAAGGCTTTCAATAAAGTTCGAAACCGTCAATGTGCCCTGCCACCATGCCAAACCAAGCGCACCAGCAACACCCAATGCTGCCGCTTCAGTGGCTGTAGCAAACCCCACAAACATAGTGCCCAACACAAGGGCCAACAGGATATGCACGGGAACAAGATGCCGCAATGCATAAAGCTTTTCGCGCCAAGTTGTGACCGGTTCTGGATCAGGGTTGAAGTCTTTCATGAAGCTGCACGACACGGCAACATAAAGCGTGAAAAACGCCGCAAGAACCAGACCGGGAATAATACCCGCAATGCTGACGGCCGAAATCGACTCGTTCGTCATAGCGCCATAAACCACCATTATGATTGATGGCGGAATCATAAGACCTAACGTGGCAGGGCCTGCCAAGGTGCCGATGATCATCCGTTCAGGATAGTTGCGTTTCTTCAATTCCGGCACAGTCATTTGTGCAACAGTGGTGAGTGTCGCTACTGAAGAACCTGAAACAGACCCAAATATTGTGCAGCCCATGACGTTTGTATGCAATAGGCCACCAGGCAGACGGCCCATCAGCGGCGCTAGACCCTTGAACAAATCCTCAGATAGACGGGTTCGGAATAAAATATCGCCCATCCAAACAAACATCGGCAGTGATGAGAGCATCCACGACGAGGATGAACTCCAAATCGTCGTAATAATCGGAAGTCCTGCTGACCGCGATGCAAATACTTCAATTGCAATGGCCGCAAGAGCAACCAGAGAAACACCAATCCACACACCAGTGCCCAGCAAAATTGCCAGCAAGGCCAGAAGAGTCGTGAAAAAAATCAGCTGATCCATATGTGCTTCACATTACATCAGGGCCAGCGGCAATGCCGCTATCGCCTGTAATGATCAAACGCAGCCCGTGATCAATGACAGAAACGGCCATCAGACTGAATCCAACAGCCATCGACAATTGCGGAATCCACATTGGTGTTGCATCTAGACCTTGGCTCACATCACCAAAGCTATAGGACAAATAGACATTCACCCACGCATAATAGGAAAGCCAAACGACTATGATGCTGCTGACCAGAAATGAAAACTTTTCAGCCCAATGACGGTGTTTGCCTAGCGTCGAAAGAAACAATTCAATCTTCACATGAGCGCCGCGGTTCAATGTGTGTGCAAACGCTAAAAACACTGATGCACCCATGAAGTAACCGACATAGTCTGTCAGCCCACGCGGATTGACGCCGACGTAGCGTCCAATGATTTGAAACATCGTCACGCCGAAAATCAAAACCATAAAAAACCCAGCAAGATAGCCGCAATAGAGATAGAGTCGGTCGAGACCGGACCAAATCTGCGTCAAGTTTTTCATCGCATATTATTTCTTGAAATCAGCAATCACTTTTTTGCCAGCATCGCCGGCCTTCGTGACCCACTCGGCTGTCATCGACTCGCCGATGCTGGCCATGGAGGCGGCAAGTTCAGCAGATGGCGGCAAAACTTTCATGCCGTTCTTAGCCAAAGTCGCCAAAGCTTCGTCATTCGCAGTCTTCGATTTTTCCAAACCGCTGGCTTCAGCTTTGGTCGAACAATCGAGAACAGCTGCTTTATTTTTATCAGGCAAAGCTTCAAAAACAGCCTTGTTTACAATCACAGTATTGCGCGGCATCCAGGCTTTCACTTCATAGAAGTGATTGAGGTTTTCCCAAACCTTGGAATCTTGCCCTGTCACTGCTGATGTTATGAGAGATCCAATTACACCTGCGGAAAGCGCTTGGCTAATTTCTGCTGCTTCAATCGATATCGGCACCATGCCGGTCAATTCGGCCATGCGCGCGGTTGCTTTATTATATGAACGCACACGAACGCCTTTCATATCCTCTACTGTATTCACGTCCTTGCTAAAATAGAGGCCTTGTGGTGGCCAAGGAACAGAATAGAGCAGCTTCAGACCTTGACTATCCAAAACCTTGTCAAGCTCTGGACGCGCCGCTTTGAAAAGTTTAACTGAGGCATTGTAAGAAGTGGCCAAGAATGGGATCGAATCGGTGCCATAGATAGCGTTTTCATTTTCGTGCGAAGACAGAAGTCGCTCGCCGATTTGTGCTTGTCCGGTTTGTACAGCGCGTTTGATGTCACTGCCCTTAAAGAGCGAACCATTTGGATGGGTTACGATATTTATATCGCCGCCTGTTCCCGCTGTAACGCACTTGGCAAACTCTTCAGCATTGATTGATTGAAAGTTGGTCGCCGGATAAGCCATCGGCATATCCCATTTTTCGCCAGCAATAGCAGTTGAAACCTGAGCTTGTGCTGCAATCAACACGAAAGCTCCGGCATATTTTACAAGCATCTTTTTCATATCCAACTTCCCAAAAATCCGCCCAAGCAGGCCGAATCAAAATACCGTTCTTCCAGAGATAGCCGATAAGGGGTTAAAAATAGGTTGGAGAAAAATGCTTTGCGGCAGATTTGATCACTCTTGACGCAATCAAGTGGTAAAATTGACTCGCACTGTAAACAACTTCAACAAGCATCGAATTGAGCTTTAACAATAAATGAAAGGACTTATTCATCGGTTGGTTTGACACGTTGTTAACACTTCCTTAACTGAACCAAGGAGTGACAAAATGATTCGGAATTTTTTCTACGCAGGAGCGATACTGACGGGCTTCTTCACAACGCAAGCTTTCTCGGCTGATTTGGTTAGTCTTGAGATGGGTGAATTCGTTACAAGTAGCGAAAGTGAAATTGCACCAAAGTCCGTGTCTATCGACTCAAAAAGAGAAGCACTTCATTTTTCGATGAAGCTGGACTCGCTTGCTGCCACGGCCGATGGGTCTAAAACCGAAGGTTCATCTACATTTTCGGGCAACTTCACAGTTATGCAGCCCTATAATGTTTTGCTCCCTGTCGCAACGATTGAGCTCAAAGGTCATATCATCAAAACCGCAGCATCCTCAGCTTCGTTGGATATTATCGTCGGCGATGCAAAAGAAAGGATCGTCTGGGACGAAAATGACGTTGTAGCTGGACCGTTTGTTAAAACACTTAATGTTGTGATCGCAAATGGCGTTGTGCCGGTGGTTTTTCCAGTCAGTGCGTCATTGATGGTTACAAAAAGCACAGGCAGCGGAGCAATATTTGTGTCACTTGACTCAATTGATGTTCAGATTGGTTCACAACGCGTGGCGAGCAACGATCGCTAGACAAACAAATTCCGGCGAACCAAACAGGCTCGCCGGATTAATTTTGTAAACAATTCGGTTAAACCACGATTGGCTTATAAGCTTGGCGTACCAGAAGACGCCAACGGCCATCTTCTTTTTTCCATGTTTGGACAATGTTTAGAACCAAAAGCAAGTTTTTGCCTTGATACATTAAGTCTGCATCAAATGTGTGGCGCGCAATTGCTAGGTCTCCAACAGTATGAATGCTGTGATCATAAAGCTTGATTGAATTGAAAACTTCAGATTTTTCAACAACTGTTTTCACAAATTCCACTTTGGTCTGAACCACGCCGTTGGCATGTCCGAACGACATATCATCCGCAGAAAGTTCCAAAAGTTTGGCACCGTCGCCAGCAACCATTGACTTGCGATACAACTCTACCGCAGCCAGAACGTCATCTGTTTCGCAGGCGCTCGCAGAGTTTGATGAGGCCAAGCCAACCATTGTTGCGCCCAAAGCCAAAAAACTCGTAATAGATAAATCGCGTCTGTTCATTCTACACTCCCAATTAGGTAACCACGAATAGAAACCTGTCTAGGTCATTTCTCTTAAGATGTAGTAAACTCCAAAAATTAGCTTGTTCCAAAAAAGTAAGAATTTATGTCCATAATCTAGGCAAGACAGTCTTTCAAATGTTGCTTTGGGCTTGAAATCATTGACAATTGTGGTGCGTGCACCCGTCATCACTCAATTTAAAGGTCTCGTGCCAAAAAAATAAACGACAATCGGAGGCGGCCAGTTGTCGGCTGCAAACCTCACACAACCAGATGACACGCCACTTTTCGTTCTTGGATCAAACGCAACTCAGGAACAGCAATGGAACAGTTGGCTTCTGCGTTAGGGCACCGAGTGCGAAATGCGCAGCCTGATGGTGGGTTTAACGGTGATGGCAGCTCGCCTTGCAACACAATCCGGTTGCGCTTAGCCATTGGGTCAGCTTGCGGTGTGGCAGAAAGAAGCGCCTTCGTATAAGGGTGGAGCGGATTTGAAAAAAGACGCTTTGCATCACCCTGCTCCACGACATTTCCCAGATACATAACCATAGCGGTGTCTGCGATATGTTTGACCACGGTCAAATCATGTGAGATAAAAAGATAAGCCAGATTGAACTTTTGTTGCAAGTCAGCGAGCAGGTTTAAAACCTGAGCCTGAATCGAGACATCAAGTGCTGACACAGGCTCGTCCAGCACCAGGATTTCAGGGTTGAGCATCAATGCGCGAGCGATGGCAATGCGCTGGCGTTGTCCGCCGGAAAACATGTGAGGATAACGATCATAATGCTCGGAGCGCAGACCCACAGCATCCATCATTGCGCGTGCTTTTTCGGTGCGTTCGGCTGCTCCGGCCTTGGTGTTGACCAGCAGTGGCTCCTCAAGTGCGTGACCAATTTTCTGGCGTGGATTCAAAGAGCCATATGGATTTTGAAAAACAATCTGCACACGAGCGCGCATTGACTTCAGTGTTTCGGCTGACGCACCCGCAATTTCAGTTTCGCCAATTTTGAATGACCCTGCAGTGGGCGTTTCGATCATGGTGACAACGCGGGCGAGCGTAGATTTTCCGCAACCAGATTCACCGACAACAGCTAATGTCTTGCCACGCTCGAGCACAAAGCTTGCGCCATCCAGCGCTTTTAAGTTTCGCGCTTCAGCAAACATTCCGCCGCCAATGGCGTAATAGCGCTTCAAATCATGGGCTTCAAGAACAACGCTCATGACACCAGAGCCTTTTGGTTCAGTGGATAGTGGCATAAAACATCCCGTGCTGGATCAATTGGCGTGGAATGGCATAACTCCTTGGCATAGCCACACCGAGGCGCAAATAAACAACCTTTTGGTCGATCAAATTGCCCGGGAACAACACCGGCAATCGACGGAAGAACGCGACCTTTGGCGCGTTCCGGCAGAGCCGCTAAAAGTGCAGATGTATAAGGGTGTTGCGGTCTGGCAAATAACCCTGCCACCGTTTGCTCTTCAACTTTTTGCCCCGCATAATGCACACTCACCCGTTTTGCAGTTTCAGCAACCACGCCCATGGAATGAGTAATCAGCACCATGGCCATGCCTGTCTCGAGTTGCAATTTGCTGAGTAAATCTAGAATTTGCGCTTGAATGGTGACGTCCAAAGCTGTGGTTGGTTCATCGGCGATCAACAATTTAGGACTGCAAGCAATCGCCATGGCGATCATTACGCGCTGGTTCATGCCGCCAGACATTTGATGTGGAAAGTTTGACAAGCGCTCTTCGGGTGACGGTATGCCGACAAGAGCCAGTAATTCGACCGCGCGTTTTTGACGTGCGGCTTTGTCCAATCCGAGATGCGATTTAAGTGTTTCCTTTAATTGAAAGCCAATTGTGAAACAGGGATTTAGGCTGGTTGCCGGCTCCTGAAAAATCATCGCAATATCTTTGCCGATGATCTTGCGCCGCTGGCGTTGGTCCATGCCGATTAAATTATGACCTTCAAATTCCATGGTCTCTGCCGTCACACGGGCCGTGTGAGGAAGCAATCCCATGACAGCCAGCATGGCCACAGATTTCCCAGAACCAGATTCGCCCACAATGGCGTGAACCTGTGCGGGTTCAATATTGAGCGACACGCAATCTACGGCTTTGAACCAGCCACTTCTGGTTTTGAATTCGACCGTTAGATTTTTGACGGTGAGGAGAGCCATGACTTCAACTCTTCCTCAACCTTGGATCAAGCGCATCGCGCAATCCGTCGCCCATCAAGTTGATCGCCATAACTGTGATAAGAATAGCCAACCCCGGAAGTGCCATGACCCATGGATGAGATTGCATAAGGTCGCGCGTGTCGGCCAGCATTGCGCCCCATTCAGGCGTAGGTGGCTGAGCGCCGAGACCGAGAAAACCCAAGCCCGAAGCTTCAAGGATAGCATCTGAAATTCCTAAGGCCGCCTGCACAATAAGTGGAGCTGTGCAGTTTGGCAAAACTGTTACAAACATCAAACGCAGTTTTCCAACGCCCGATACTTTTGCTGCTGTCACATAGTCTTTGGAAAGTTCGGCAATGGCAGAGGCACGCAGCAGCCTCACATAGCGCGGCAGATATACGATGGTGATTGCAATTACAGTATTGAGAAGGCTTGGGCCGGTTATGGCGATGATCATGATTTCTAAAACCAATGACGGAATAGCCATAATCAAATCCATGATACGAATGATGATCACATCAATGATGCCGCCATAAAAAGCGCAAGCGAGACCTAAAATAACGCCCACAACCATCGACACAAGCATCACGGCCAAACCGATGAACAATGAAATGCGTGCGCCATACATCAGCCGAGACAACATATCGCGGCCCACCGCGTCTGTGCCCAGCCAAAATTTTGGATCAGCACCTTCTGCCCAGAACGGAGGGATTTTGGTTTGGCCTTTGAATTGTTCCAATGGATTATAGGGTGCCAAGGCTGGCGCGAAGATAGCGATGATAACAATTGCTATCACCACACATAGCCCAATAACTGCGCCGCGATTTTCAGAAAAACTGTTCCAGAATCCGCCAAATGCACTGGGTCGCTTCACTGGCTCTGCAATGATTGTTTCACTTGCCATAGCGAATTCTCGGATTAATCGCGGAATAGGTTATGTCCACCAGCACGTTGACGACAATAACAATGGTGGCAATCAACAATATGCCACCCTGCAAAGCTGGGTAATCGCGGCGCGCAATCGACTCGGTCAACCAATGACCAACGCCCGGCCACGAAAAAATATTCTCGGTCAAAACGGCCCCTGCCAACAACGTGCCCACCTGCAAACCAATGGAGACGACCACGGGGATCAAAGCATTGCGCAACGCATGCAGGCCCACAACGCGCCACTTTGAAAGGCCCTTGGCCTTTGCCGTGCGCACATAATCTTCATCCAAAACTTCCAACATTGATGAGCGCGTCATGCGAGCAATCACCGCCATGGGCACTGTACCCAAAACGATAGACGGTAAAATGAGGTGGCGCAGCACATCTGCAAACGCTCCTTTCTGGCCCGACAGCAACGAGTCAATCGTGGCAAAGCCTGTAACTTGGGGATAAAAATATTTGATGAGGTCAACGCGGCCAGAAACTGGTGTGAGGTGAAGCGTGTTTGACATGAACAAAACGAGGATCAATCCCCACCAGAAAATTGGCATGGAATATCCCGTCAAGGCAACGCCCATAACAGTTTGGTCATAGATACTTCCGCGTTTAACCGCAGCAAAAACGCCAGCTGGCACACCAATGCCGACCGCAATTATCATCGCAAAGAATGTCAGCTCAATCGTGGCTGGAAAAAGCGTTAAAAATTCCTTCAGCACAGGCGCTTTCGAAACGATTGATGTGCCTAAATCACCATGGAAAATAGCCCAACAATAATCGAGAAACTGTTGCCACACAGGTTGGTCCAAACCCATTTCATGACGGAGTGTTGCCAGCCGTTCAGGCGAAATGCCGCGCTCGCCACGGCGCGCTTCAATGGGGTCGCCCGGAACCAATCTAATCATTGTGAACGTGATAAACATCAACGCCACAAATGTAGGCACTGTTAAAGCGAGTCGTTTGATAAGAAATTTAATCATGAAAAAAAGGGGCGGACCGGCCGCCCCTCTCAACTTTATTCAGCTACATCTACGCCAACAAACACATGCGAGCCAAGCGGGCTGACCTTATAGCCAGATACTTTTTTGCTCACAGGCTCAAACACAGTGGAATGTGCAATGTTAAGCCAAGGCACTTCATCGGCAACAATCTGCTGTGCATCGCCGTAAAGCTTCACACGCTCGTCGTGGTCAGCGCTCGATGCTGCTTTGGAGATATCCTCTTGGAACTTGGTGTTGCACCATTTTGGAATGTTGTTGCCATTTGGTTTGCCTTCTTTGTTGCAGCCCAAAAGCACCGCCAAGAAATTGTCAGGATCACCATTGTCGCCAGTCCAACCGAGGAATGCCATCTGGTGTTCACCAGCTTGAGCACGCTTGCGATATTCACCCCATTCGTAAGATACGAGTTTGGCGTGAATGCCAACTTTTTCAAGATCAGCCTGCACCATTTCGCCCATGCGTTTGGCATTTGGATTATATGGGCGTTGCACTGGCATCCACCACAAATCAGTGTCAAGCGACGTAATGCCTGCAGCTTTCAACATCTCCGCAGCCTTGGCTGGATCATAAGGAATGTCTTTTACCGCGTCATTGTAAGACCACATGGTAGGTGGAATTGGGTTCTTGGCTTTTTGGCCAGCACCCTGATAAACTTCCTTCAGAATAGCATCGCGGTCAATGGCCATCGCAATTGCTTTGCGCACTTCGACCTTATCAAACGGTGGCTTCTGGGCGTTCATGGCCATGTAGCCGATGTTCAAGCCAGCTTGCGACATCAGATTGATATTCGCATCCTTTTTCATAGCTTCGAGATCAGCAGGATTTGGCACGTTCATGATTTGACATTCGCCAGCCTGCATTTTGGCATAGCGGGCTGTTGCGTCAGGCGTGATTGCATAAATCAGATCATCAATTTTTTGCTTGCCGCCCCAATAGTCTGGATTAGCCTTGAAGCGGATCACAGCGTCCTTTTGATATTCCACAAAACTGAAAGCGCCCGTTCCTACTGGAATTTGGTCGAACTGTTCTGGGGTGCCTTTCTTCATCAAGAAATCAGCATATTCGGCTGATTGGATGGTCGCAAAATCCATCGACAAGTTTGCCAAGATAGGCGCGTTTGGCATCTTCAATTTCATAACGATTGTCATCGGATCTGGCGCTTCAATCGAGGCCAGCAAATCCGGCATGCCCATATCGTTGAAATAGTCATATGCGCCAGCAGAGACCTTGGCATAGGGGTGGTCGGGTTTCCATTGGCGATTAAACGAGAACAACACGTCGTCAGCATTAAAATCGCGTGTCGGCGTAAAGCCGTTTACGCCGGAATGAAATTTCACGCCCTTGCGGAGATTGAATGTGATCGTCAAACCATCTGGTGAGACGGTATATTTTTCAGCCAGACCAGCCTCCACTTGCGTGGTTCCAGGCACAAACTGCACAAGCTGATTATAAACAGGACGCGCCGCGTCGAGCGAGGTGCCAGTTGTGTTCATTGCAGGTGTAAAGTTTTCTGGCGAGCCTTCCGAGCAATAGACCAGCGATTTGGCTTGCGCCGTGCTTGTCAATATTGTGCTCAGCAAAAATACCGCGCCAACAAGTTTTATTGATTTCATGATTTATCTCCCTGAAATTTTTGCGCCCGCTTTGGACGATGCGTTAAGTTAAGCACTGATTTTCCAATTGGTCAAAAAGATAAAACAAACGGACTTACTTCACACCAAGTTCATTGGCAGCCGCTGATAATTTTTCTTTATTTTTGGGATCATTCGCAAAAACAATCAACGCCATGCCAAGAGCCTGTTTTGCTGAAGCTGGCTCATTCAAGACTTGATAGGAACGGATCAATTTAATCCAGCCATCCGGATCTGTTGGATCGGCTTTGAGTTTTTCTGCAAGCCGAGCAACCATTCCCTTGATCATCACGAGTTGATCGCCTTCCGGCAAAGCCTGAACTTGAGGCGCCGCTGGTATAGCATTGATTACCGAAGACACGTCCCGACCCGTAACCTTGCCCAGATTGACAATGCGGTTTTTAACTTCGTCGCGCCAACCAGCACCTTCTGGTGAGTCCGCAAGCAAAGTCATCAAACGGTCAAGTGCGCCGCCTTTATCGCCCGATTGTTCATGGGCCAGCGCATCATAAAATCTTGCACGATAATCCTTAGGGTCTTTGGCCAAAATTTCGGCGAGGAGTGCTTGTGCCTTCGGTGTCACAACACCTCCAACTGATTGCGTTAGAGATTCTGCATAGGCGGATTTATAGTCAGTATTTGTTGGATCGATTGCCAGCGCATTGGAATAAGCCTCAGCAGACTCTGCATAGTGCTGAGTATTAAACTGCGCCCAACCCAACATTCGCCAACCTTCAGCGTCCTTGGGGTTGGATTTTAGTCGCGCTTGTAACTGGGCGATCATGGCTTCGGCTTGGGCTTTTGCAGACTGGTTTGTTGCAGCTGATGATGGTTGCAGCGTGACAACAGTTGGGATTAGAGGCGCACCCAGTTGAGAATAAAGAATAACACTGCCTATGGTTACAAGACCTGCTGATAGCGCAAGGATCAGCTTTTTCCACCTTGACGATATTGGTTGGGTTGTTGTTTTTGCAGCTTCACTGTTGTTCAAGCGACGGCGAATTTCAGCACGCGCTGCTTTAGCCTCGGTCACATCAATTGCTCCCATTTTTTCGTCGTTATCAACTTCATTTAGCTGGTCTTGGTAGATTACTTGTTCCTGCGCACCGTGCGACTGCTCTTCATAGCGGCGGATCAATGGGATGGAAACAACCACAGCCGTTACACTACAAAGAACGATCATCAGTAACCACAGCATCATCTCAATCGTCTTTCATTTCACTTGAGTCTGAATCCGCTTCGATGCCTTCGAATTGATCATGCTCTGGGCGGCGACTTAAATACAGGATCGCAGACCCCAATGCGATGGCGAGCATCAGAAAAGGCGAGACCCAAAGTAAAAATGTATCAGCTTGGAAAGGTGGATCGAGCAACACGTAGTTTCCGTAGCGCGAAACAACGTAGCTGAACACCTGTTCGTTGCTGTCGCCTGCCGATAGGCGCTCTCGCACGATCATACGCAAGTCTTTTGCCAGCGTTGCATTTGAATCATCAATAGATTGATTTTGGCAAACAAGGCAGCGCAAATCTTGGCTTATCACCCGGGCTCGCGCTTCGAGTGCAGGATCTTTCAAAACCTCATCCGGCAAGACTGCAATTGCATTAGAAATCGTCAGCAACACTGCGACTGCGAGAAAACCAGTCTTACGAACAAATTTCATATTGCTGATGTTGCCACTTTTGGCGCAACTAATCGCTTAGCTAGTTTTGGAACCCCTACGCGCAAGCGGCGATCAGAAAGTGAAATAAAGCCGCCAAACGCCATGGTAAATCCGCCGATCCACAACCATGGTGCCAGCGGATGATAATACAATCGTACCGTCCAGCCGCCGCTGCTATCAGCATCACCTAAAGCAATATAGATGTTTGAAATCCAATTTGTGCGAATGCCGGTTTGATTGGTCTGAATGCGTTGTAAGGGATAGAAACGACGTTCAGCGCTAATCGTCGTAATGGGCAGCTCGTTGTAAAAAATCTGGAAAACGCCGCGTTCTGCATCATAATTTGGGCCCGGAACTTGCGCTATATTTTTCAGCGTAATTTTATAGCCGCCAACTTCAGTGGATTGGTTGACTTTCATCGATAAGATGTTTTCTTGTTGCCAAGATGTGACGCCCGTTATGGCACCCACGACAAAACCTAAACCCAAATGCGCCAGCAGCAATCCATAATATGCGCGGGGTGTTGATTTCATCAGTGCCAAAGACTGTTCTAAGTCAACCTGCCCAAGCTTTATCCGCTTTATCATGACCCAGATTGAACCAACAATAATCCAAGCCGAAATGCCAAGGCCAAAAGCAGTCAGCAACTGTTTGCCGAACGTCATTGCGATCACAGTTCCGACGATTATCGCTGCAACGCCAAGCGGCCAGATTAGCTTTCGCAAAACCGGCGATAGATCATCGCGCTTCCATTTCAAAAATGGCCCAATCACCATCGCGAGTAAAAGTGGAATGAAAAGCGGAACAAATGTACGATTATAAAATGGCGGGCCGATTGAAATTTTGTCATTGCCGATCAGATCGATAAACAAAGGATAAAATGTTCCGATAAAAACTGTTGCGGTTGCAACAACAAGCAAAACATTGTTCAGAAGCAAGCTGCTCTCGCGGCTGATTGTTGCAAAGGGTGCACCATTTTTAACAACGGGAATGCGCAACGCATAAAGCAACAAAGCTCCACCAGTAGCGACAACAATGATCATCAAAATAAAAAACCCACGTGCTGGATCTTCAGCAAAGCTATGCACACTGGTGAGAACACCAGAGCGAACGACAAAAGTGCCAATGAGGCTCAACGAGAATGTGAGTATGGCCAGCAGAATTGTCCATCCCACCAATGCGTGCCTGCGTTCAACGACTAATGCCGAATGTAAAAGTGCGGTGCCTGCCAACCATGGCATTAAAGACACATTTTCAACCGGGTCCCAAAACCACCAGCCGCCCCAGCCTAAAATATAATATGCCCAGAAGCTGCCAAGCGTGATCCCCATGGTCAGAAAGCACCAAGCCACCAATACCCAAGGCCTAACCCAACGCGCCCAGGCCGCATCAACTTTGCCTTCAATCAATGCGGCCACTGCAAATGCAAATGCGACTGAAAATCCGACATAACCAACGTAAAGACAGGGTGGATGAATGGCGAGGCCCGGGTCTTGCAGAATTGGATTCATGCCATTGCCATCAATCGGCGCATCGGCAAGTCGGGCAAATGGGTTTGATGTAAAAATAACAAAGGCCAGAAACGCAGTCGCAATCATACCCTGAATGGCGAGAACTCTGGCTTTTAAAGTTTCAGGCAAATTGTTACCGAACATGGCGATTGCTGCGGCAAATATGACGAGGATTAAAACCCACAACATCATCGAGCCTTCATGATTGGCCCAAACACCAGTTATTTTATAAATAAGCGGTTTGGCGATTTGTGAATTGGCGGCAACTAGCAAAACCGAGAAATCTGAAATGACAAAACTGTAGGTCAGACATGCAAACGAAATGGCCACAAGCAAAAATGACATAATACCTGCATAACTGCCAAGCGCCATCAACCCGCGATCAACGCGGTGTGCGCCGTAGAGTGGCAAACTGGCCTGCAGAATGCTGGTCATCAAAGCCAGCAGCAATGCAAAATGGCCGAATTCTGCGATCATTAAATTGAATTCTCCGAAGTCTGTTCAGCTTCGCAATCATAGTTTATCTCAACTACAACTTCAACTTGGCAAGTCGCGCCCATTCGTCTCAGAGTGCCTTAAGTTGCGATTTGCCGGACCCCGAGAAATTCAATAAACAAAGCGCAACCCGGCAACAAATTGGGCCGCGCACGCATTGGCTTTCCCGCAGGCACTTTCAATGTTTGATCCGTTTGCCAGCTCAAACGCCAAAACACCGACAAAACAATCGCCCGCACCATGAGTAGATTTCACGGTGATCTGGTGAGGTTCAACAAAACATGTTGATTTATCCTTGGTGTAATAGACCAACCCCAGACCGCCAAGCGTGATAACCACCTCTTGGCCAACACGCGCCAGCTTTGGAATGAGTGCCTTGACTGACTCAATATCGGTTATCGTTATTCCCCCAAGCATCTCGGCCTCAACGCGATTAACAACAAAAACATCAACGAGATTGAGAAGGTCATCAGACATTTGCCGCGCGGGTGCTGCATTTAAAATCACATGTGCGCCCGCCTGTTTTGCCGCTTGAGCCACTGCGATATTCACATGTTCAGGAATTTCGTTTTGGAGGATCAGGGTTTTGGCCCCGCCCAGTTTGGCCCACGCACCGGCAGCATCTTTTGGTAACAGCGATAAATTTGAACCCGAAACAATGACTGCACCATAATCGCCAGCACTTTCAACGATGGCAACGCTCATGCCAGTCCCCTGCGCAGTATCAACTGACACATGATCAATATTGACGGCTTGCGATGCAAGATTGCTTCTGAGTATCCGACCAAAATCATCATCGCCGACGCGGCCGATCATGGCACAGCTGGCCCCTGCCCTTGCCGCAATGACAGCCTGGTTGCCGCCTTTGCCACCGCAGATTTTATTCCAAACTGTGCCCGGAACAGTTTCATCAGGCTTTGGCAAATGCGGCGCATTTACTACGATGTCCAGATGCAAACTTCCACATACTATAACATCATATGCAAGAGTCATGATTGTGCTGGAACCTCTTGCACTTCAGTTTCCAACAAGTGCAGCCTGCACGATGGTCTGACTGGCCACTGCATCCTGTTTCAAAATTGCATGTGTCAAAAGCTCACTTTGCTTCAATTTTTGAACAACACGTTTCATCGCTTCGACAACCGAAATGTTAGTTGAACATTCAGCAATTGGGTCAAGCCCCGTGATGTCAGGAAACGTGTCAAAATAAATTGCAGCTTCGTAACCAATTTGGTCCAGCACATAGAGCAACTCAATGGTTTGAATGGGGTGTACGCTTCCCACCATCAATCCATCATCACGCTTGCCATAACCGTCATTCAAATGAACGCCGAGCAGCTTTGAATGTTTATTGATGAGCATGGCCGAAAAGGCCGGCATTTCATCAGCATAAAGCACGTGAGCAAAATCAAGGGTGACACCCGTATTCCTACGATCAATGTCTTTGATGGCCAACAATGTGGTGGCCACATCAGGCATCAAGCTGAATGAACGCGGTTCGTTCGGTTTATACTCTATACTAATGTTTATCGTTGGATTGTGATCTGCGACTTCACGCATAGCTTCAATCGTGTGATTCCAAAGGTGTTCATAATTTGCTTGAAAGGAATAATCGAAACCGTCCTGCCCCATCCATAGCGTCATCAAATTGCCACCGCATTTCGCCAGTGAATCCAAGCCCCGCTTGGTCAAATCAATAGCCTCGCGGCGAACGTTTTTATCTGGATTGGTAAATGCTCCGATCTTATAGGCAGGGTTGCCATAATAACGCATAGCGAAGCCATTCAACTTAACATTAAGCGTTTCTAATTTATCAGTAATTTCAGACTCTGTGTGACCCTCAAGGTGATCTGGATAATTAAGATCAACAGCCGTCAAGTTTTTAACTTTGGCGGCCCGCTCTAGCACGTCAAGTGTGGTCACCTTGCCATTTTTGCCTGGCCAATATTGTGCTTGATTTACACGGAATGAATTGAGCCTCGTAGCATATCGATTATCTTGCGTTAACTTCATCAAGCTCAAGCCACTACCAGTTGTTTTACCAACGCGTTAATCATCCGTGGCAGATCATAGGGGAACCGCGCTGTAATCAAATTGCCATCGACAACGCAAGGCTCGTCTAAAACTGTAGCGCCTGCATTTTCCAGATCGATTTGGATGTTCCATACCGCCGTGGCCTTTTTGCCTTTGAGCATTTTGGCACTCACCATAACCCATTGGCCATGGCAGATGGCGCAGGTTGGTTTTCCAGCAGCGTGCATATCTCGCGTAAAATTCTGGGCATCCTTGTCCATGCGCAGTGCGTCTGGATTCCAAGCACCGCCCGGCAAGATCACCGCGTCATAATCAGCCACTTTCACTTCATCCATATATTTATCAATTTTGAGCCAACCAGCATTTTCCATCAGTCGGATGGCCAGCACATGGGTCTTGGTTTGCTGCGGAAAGCGCAAGCCCAGTGTTGGGTCAAAGTCACCAATGCGGGGCGAAACAATGTGCACCGTGGCGCCATGTTCGGTGAGCCATTTTTGAGCACCCAGAATTTCCACTTCTTCCACGCCATTGGTGCAGCCAATCGCGATGCGTTTGCCCTTCAATAAGTTTGGATCAGAAGGCGGGTCGATTAGAAAATGATAAAGCTCGCGGTTCAATTCGCCATCGGCGGTGATCAACAGTTCGGTCGAGATCGAAGGCACGGGCGATGTTGACATCAAACTTTGCAGTCGGTGCAGAAGCGCTTCTGAAGCATTGGTAGGTGCGAACGGCTTGTTCATTAGAAGCTCCTAATTCTGTCCCTCAGAGCATCTAACTTTTATGCAGTTACGTCTAGTAAAAACGCATAAGCAATTGACAAATTCATCAATACCGATTGAACTATTATGTATTAAAACGGGAGAATGCGATGAAGTTTGGTTTCAATCTTTTACTTTGGACTCCGCACGTGACCAAAGAGCATTTACCGATCTTCAAGGCCCTCAAGAAATCTGGTTATGACGGTGTCGAAATTCCTTTATTCGAAGGAACGAAGGATCATTATGCTTGGCTTGGAGACGAGCTTGATAAGCTTGGGTTAGGGCGAACGACAGTCAGCGTGCTGGGAGCTGGTAACAACCCTTTATCTTCCGATAAATCAGAGCGGAAGGCGGCTTTGGAACGCGCTAAATGGTTTGTGGATTGTAATGCGGCTTTGGGCTCGACAATCGGTGCGGGGCCAATGCACTCCGAGCTTGGCTATTTTTCGGGCATTTCGGCCACACCCCAAGAACGCAAGCGCGGCATTTCATTTCACCGCGCCGCCGGAGACTATGCGGCAAAGAAAAATATGAGGTTTGCATTAGAAGCGCTCAATCGTTTTGAACTCTATTTTTTGAACACGATGGAGCAACTGGCAGATTATCTTGATGAAGTTGATCACCCAAATATCAAGGCGATGTATGATACGTTCCATTCCAACATCGAAGAGAAAGATCCTGTGGCCGCCATTAAAGCTATTAAGCGTCATATGATCCATGTCCATATCTCCGAAAATGATCGCGGCACACCGGGGCGAGGTCATGTGCCATGGACTGAAACTTACAAGGGCCTGAAAGCTGCGAAATACGATGGATGGATGACGATTGAGGCCTTTGGTCGCTCTATGCCCGCCCTTGCGGCGGCCACGCGGGTGTGGCGAGATTTTGCACCGAGCAAAGAGCAGGTTTACAAAGAAGGTATAAAAAACATGAAACAAGGATGGGCGAAGGTGAATTGATGGCCCGTGCATATGCCAGTGTTTTGCTGAAGGCCCCCGTGCAAACAGTGTGGGGTTTGGTGCGAGACTTCAACGGCTTGCCCAGTTGGGTTCCTGCTGTTACCCGCTCAAAAATTGAAGATGGATTAGACTCTGATGTGGTTGGTTGCGTGCGATCATTTCACATGCAAAACGGCGCACATGTTCGAGAAAGACTCTTGGCATTGGATGATGCCAACTTCTGTTTTACCTACAATTTTGAAAAGCCAGCCTTTCCAGTCAAAAATTATATCGCAACTCTGCGGCTCTATCCCGTCACTCATACCAATGAAACTTTTGCTGAGTGGTCGGCAACGTTTGATGAAGCTCCCGAAGATCTGGGAAAATATGAGCAGATTGTTTCGAAGGATGTGTTTGCAGCCAATTGGAAGTCGTTGGCATCTATCATCAAAACGAAAAAACTTACCGCAGTCGATACACCAACGTGGAAGGGCGGCGCACCCAACAAGGTTTGGACATCACGCGTGATAAAAGCGCCTGTCGATGGCGTGTGGAATATCATGCGGGATTTTGCAGGCATGGGGTCGTGGCACAGCGACATCACCAAGATGTATATGTTGAAGAAGCATCGCTCTGACAAAATTTCTGGTATTCGTGATTTCTATTTTGGTGCAGGGCATTTGAACGAAGAGCTGCTGCACTTGAATGACATGGAGCGATCATTCTCATACCGCATCACCAAATCAGAATTACCCTGGATCAATTATGTTTCAGGCCCAAGGCTTTGGCCTGTGACTTCTAACAACACAACATTTGCAGTGTGGACAGGTGATTGGGATGCCAGCCCGCAAGATGATTTAACCCTCATGCCGAACACGGAAACAAATGTTTATCAGCGAGCGTTTGCAGAGTTAGAACGCAACTTCTTCGGCAAGAAGAAAACTTAGATCAATCTGACTTTTGACGGAATCGTCAAAAGTCAGAAAAATTGATCGAAAATAATAAAGTGAGGCGCTTTTGATTTTTCCATGAAACATCAAAACGCTTTAGTTGGTGTGAAACACCTCTTGCGTGCCCGCCCACCACTCATCAGCTTTACGCGTTACAAGTGGCGTCTGCATTGGATCGGTCATATCCCACCACTCCTGCATGCGCGGGGCTTTTTTAATGTCTTCCATATCTTTGACGTAATCTGAGCCATGATATTCCCAATAGGAAATCAGCAAATTTTCGGGCTCGCGTAAAAATATTGAATAGTTTTTGACGTTGCTATCAGCGATCGCTTTCAGAATTTCTGGCCAAATAGCGGCATGGATGCGTTTATACTCTGGAATGATTTCAGGATTGATATTGATAATGCGGCACATTCTTTCCATCGATCGCTCCTGAATATTGACCTTTGTGATTGTTCAGGTGATGATCATAAAAAACGAGGAGGAATGCAATGTCAGAATGGTTGAAAAGATTTAGCTTGGAGGGCAAACGTGCTCTGGTTACGGGAGCGACCAAGGGCATTGGCTTTGAAGCCTGTCGGGTTTTGGCAGATGCTGGGGCTGATCTTGTGGTTGTCGGTCGTGATGTGCAAGGATTGAAAGATGTAACCGCCGCTGTTCAGAAACTTGGGCGGAAGTGTTTGGCCGTTGCTGCTGATATGAGCACCATCGAAGGCCCGAAAGCCGCCGCCAAAGCAGCGCTTGCTGAATTCGGAACAATTGACATTCTGGTGAACAATGCCGGCATCGCTCTGAACCAACCCCTGCTCGACATCACGATGGAAAGTTGGGACACGACCATCAATGTGAATTTGCGTGCGCCGTTTTTACTCGCTCAGGCCTTAGCGCCCAACATGATTAAGCAGCGCATGGGCAAAATCATCAATGTGTCTTCGCAGTCTGGAGTGATGGCGCTGGCGGATCATGGGTCTTACGGCGCTTCCAAAGGCGGCCTCAACATGCTCACCAAAGTAATGACCATCGAATGGGCCAAACATAACATTCAATCCAACACTGTTTGCCCCACAGTGATTTTAACACCCATGGGTGAAATGGTTTGGGGCAAGCCAGAAAAGGGAGATCCCATGAAAGCAAAAATTCCGCTGGGCCGTTTTGGAACGACGACCGAGGTTGCAGATTTAATATTGTATTTATCTTCTTCAGCTTCGGATTTGGTGACCGGCCAAGACATATTGATCGATGGCGGATTCACCGCCCAATAAAAATGGCGGATTCACAGCTCAATAAGTTGCGCGACCACCCGAAACATCAAACACGGCACCTGTTGAGAACGAACATTCTTCAGAGGCCAACCAACACACGAGGTTGGCCACTTCGTCCACCGTGCCAAATCTTGCTTTTGGAATTTTGGCCAACATAAAATCAATATGTGCTTGCGGCATTTGGTCAAAAATCGGTGTGCGCACAGCTGCGGGCGTTACGGCATTCACGGTGATATTGGTTTTGGCAAGCTCTTTGGCCAATGATTTTGTGAAGCCGATCACCCCGGCCTTAGATGCTGAATAGGCGGAGGCATTGGGGTTTCCCTCTTTGCCGGCAATCGAAGCAATGTTGACGATGCGCCCATAATTTTGCGCAATCATGTGCGGGATGACCGCCTTGTTTGTGAAGAACGTGCCCGTCAGATTAATGGCAATCGTTTGCTCCCATCCCTCAACTGAAAATTCAGTCACGGGAACAGTGGGGCCGGTGATGCCAGCGCTGTTCACCAAAATATCGATGCCACCGATTTGTTTGATGGTTTGCTCTAGCGCACTCATTACTGAATTGAAATCGGCTATGTTGGTTTTAATCCCGCCATTCACATCCCAGATCGCCACTTTGCCACCTTCGGATTCAATGCGCTTCACCACCGCTTCGCCAATACCCGAAAGACCGCCGGTCACGACTGCGCGCTTGCCCGTAAATCTCATTTTTTGCCGCGCCACCAGATCAGAAGCGCCAGCACGGCGGCAATTGCAGCGACACTCCACACAAAAGGATGCATATAAAAAGGCGTTGCGGCCAGCATCACTTTACCTGCTGTTGTATTCGGATCTGGCGCATTCAGAAAAAATTTGCCGTAAAGATAAGCTGCCCAAATGGAGACCAATAACACGATGCAGAAGATCATTGCCACGACCATAGCCGTTGTGATGACAGAACTTACTTTAACACCGGGTTGCGCCAAAGGCAGGATGTTGTTCACAAGACCCGCTAACACCACCAACATGCAACCGATTGAAAACAGGCCAATGCTGAATGGCTGGAATATCAATGCCATTGCAAACAACCCAAGGCTGATTATGGCATATTCCATTTTGAAGGCTTGCTTTGATGTCATGCCTTTTTCAGGTTCAGTATTCATAAGCGTACAGCCTTTCCATTTTCGCCAAACACATGGGTTTGGGCGGGGTCTGGGCGCAGATGCAGCGCTTCTCCAACTTTCACGCGCTTCTCGCGCGGCACCACCACGCGAATGTCATTGCCACCTTTGGTGCGGGCGTGCACCAATGTTTCAGCACCCATGGGTTCAATCAGTTCTGCCACTGCTTGAATGTTTTCTTTGCTGGCTTTTGCCTCAGCGGTAAAAGCACGAGGACGAATGCCGATGGTGATTTTTGGTGACGAAAGTTTCCCGACCAAATCATTCGTCGTGATATCAATGTTTTCCCCATCGAAGTTCACCGTCGCTTTGCCATTCTGGAATTTGCTCAACTGCGCTTCAATCAAATTCATTTGTGGTGTGCCAATGAAGCTACCGACGAAAACATTGGCAGGTTTGGCAAACACTTCATGTGGGGTGCCAACTTGCTCAATAATGCCGTCTTTCATAATGGCAATACGGTCTGCCATTGTTAAGGCTTCGAGTTGGTCATGGGTAACAATCACAGTGGCTTTAGAAAGATTAGAAAGCACCTGCTTAATTTGACCCCGCATAGAATGACGTAACTCAACATCAAGCCGAGAAAGCGGTTCATCAAACAAGAAACAGTTGGGATCGCGCACAATAGCGCGGGCCACGGCTACACGTTGTTTTTCACCTTCTGATACCTGTCCTGGCAAGCGGTTTAAAACTGAACCCAGATGCAAAATTTCTGCAACTTTATCGACACGGTTTTTCATTTCCGTTGCACTAATTTTTTCGTGATGGAGCGGCATCGCGATGTTTTCACCAACCGTTAGTGCTGGATATAACGCGTAGAATTGGAAAACCATTGAAATGTCGCGCTTTTCTGGTGGTAGGTCATTCATGCGCTGGCCTGCCACAATCACATCGCCAGAAGTCATGCGTTCTAGGCCAGCAATCATCCTCAGAGTTGTTGTTTTACCACAACCGGAAGGTCCAAGCAGGCAAACCACTTCACCCTTCTTCACTGAAAGATCAACGTCTCGCGCGGCAACAAAGTCACCGTATTTCTTGGTCGCTTTTTTAAGTTCAATCGTGGACATTAGCGTTTTACCGTTCCGAAAGTGACGCCCCGTAAGAGATGGTCTTGCAAGAAGAAAGTAACGAAGAAAACTGGGATGAGGAACAGCGTTTCAATGGCTGCCAACAGGCCCCAGAGCACGCCGATTCCCCCGCCGGCCACAGCTTGGCTCATGGCAACCGGAACAGTACGCGTGTCTATACCAGTGAGAAGGAGAGCGAAAAGGAACTCGTTCCACGTTAAAATCAATCCAAACACAAAAGTCGCGGCGAGCCCCGCGAGAACTTGCGGCAGGCAGATTTTGAAAAACACTTTCAAGCCAGATGAGCCGTCGAGGCGTGCTGCATCTTCCACATCCAGCGACAACTCGTCAAAGAAGCTTTTCATCATCCATATCGTGAAAGGCAAATTAAATGCCGTGTAGAGCATTATGATGCCGATATATGAGCCCGACAGGCCAGCCACGCGGAACATCAAAATCACCGGAATGATCACGACGATGGCGGGCAACATGCGGGTGGTCAGAATGACAAATAAATATGTGTCATTGCCTTTCAATGGATAACGCGAAAAGCCAAAAGCGGCCAGTGTGCCGATGACCAAGGCCAGTAAAACTGAGACGCTGGCGATCATGATGGAGTTGAAGAAATAACGATCAAATCCTGTGTTTTCAGCCACACCGCCCGTGGTCATGGCGCGTGAGAAAACAGATGTATAATTTTCCAGTGTTGGGCTGAAGACATAGGCATCGGGGATCAGGCCAAACACATTGGTCGGCATGAATTTGGGTGGAATGGACAGTGCCTCGGTTTGTAATTTAAAACTCGTGATGATGATGAGCAGCACAGGCAAGAAATAGATCAAGCTAATAATGCCAGCAAAAAGTGTTTGCCTCCAGCCCGCTTCGCTCACGCCCGATGCTTTGCGAAAGCCAAGTTTTTCCCAAAATGAAGTCGCTTCAATCATGTCTCAAGCCCCTTCCGTGCGCCGATTGGCGATATAAAGATAAAGATTGGTCAGCACGATCACGATGAAAAGCATGACATAAGAAATCGCAGCACCCTCGCTGGTTTTGTTTTGCTCATTGGCTATGCGGATCAGATGATATGAAATCGTCATCGTTCCATTGCCACCTTTGGTGAGCAGGATCACAAGGTCGGCCATCTTGAAAGCTTCAATGGTGCGGAACAAAAGCGCCAGCATCAGAAGGCCGCGAATATAAGGGAACGTAATCGACCAAAATCTGCGCCAACCTGATACGCGGTCGATCGCTGCGGCTTCGTATAAATATTTTGGCACTGAAACGAGACCGGCGAGCACCAGCAACATCACAAAAGGTGACCACATCCAAGCATCGACAAACACGATCCCTGCAACGGCACCAGCTTTATTATCCATCAAAATATACTGCTCGCCCGTGAAGATGCGCACGAAATAGCTGAGCAGACCGAATGTCGGATCATAGTAGTATGAGAAGAATACGCCAGCAGCAACGACCGATAACATCATTGGTGTGAGCACAAGGATCAGCAGATACTTGCGCAATGGGAATTGTTTTGAGAACATCAATGCCAACAAAAAACCAACGATCATTTGTACAGTCACAGTCAGCACCACGAACATCGCCGTGTTGGTCAGGTTGGCCCAGTTTTCAGGTGCCTTCAAACTGTCGGTCAGAACTTTGATGTAGTTGGTAAGGCCCACGAAGCGAATAGTTTGTTGGTTGCTTTGATAGGCAAAAAATGAGAGGCCCAAAGACCACAGCAACGGAAAAATATTCATGACGAATAGAACAGCGATGGCCGGGGCCACCAGCAAGCCACCATAATAGTGGCGGCGATAAGCGTTGACCACAAAGGCGGCCGCCACCATGGCGGCCAATGCGCCTGTGATCCAGAATGAGGTTTCTGGCGGTAATGCAAACATTGATAAAATGGAAACGGTCAAGCCTATGATTATGGCGAGTTTCCAGTTATGTGCCTTTATGTCGAATAGGGCCGGGACAGGTGTGGTCGATGATAAGGCACTCATGAAAAACCGGGTCACTTCTTTTAAAAAATTAATTTATCGAGGCCGCCAAAAGCCCGTCATGCCAGCGAAAGCTGGCACCCCGCTTGACAAAAGGCACTGCGCCTGAAGAAAGCGGGGCCCAGCTTTCGCTGGGGTGACGGTAATTTTAGGTGGAGTGCGTCACCCAAAATGACGCAATCCGAAACGTTACTTAATCAAACCCGCTGTTGACAGCAGATCCTGTTGGAACTTTGCAACATTGTCCAAAGTTGTTTTGGCATCTTGCTTGCCGGTGATGGCAAGGTCAAACTGGTCTTGTTGCTGTGTCAACAATTCAAAGAATTGTGGAACATGCCACACATCTTTTTGCCAATCCAAAGCTGCTGCCCAAGCTCGGTTCCAAGGGCGATAAGTCACATATTTCGGATCAGAGTAAACCGACTTTACAGCCGATTGTCCGCCGCCAGAAGCAAACTGATTTTGGATGGCTGGTGAAAGCCACCACTTCACAAACTCCATACCTTCCTTGTTTTGCAAGTCGCTGTTCCATGTGGTGAATACGAAGGGTTGACCACCAAGATTGTTCCAGCGAACAAGCTTGCCATCTGCGCCTTTAGTGCCGGGTGGCAGACCGAACACGAGCTTGTCTGAGACCTTTGATGTCTTAGGATCA
This sequence comes from Aestuariivirga sp., assembly GCA_043744395.1. Lineage (GTDB taxonomy): Bacteria > Pseudomonadota > Alphaproteobacteria > Rhizobiales > Aestuariivirgaceae > Aestuariivirga. Next base: position 8,257 of record JAYTUV010000001.1, on the reverse strand, counting down.
AGCGAAGCTTCGCCTAAACCAATCCAGTCAATGTTCATGGCCACTTTGCCTTCACGGAACAATTCGTCGGACTTGAAAATGTCCATCGTTCCGGTCTTGGCGACAGGTGGCATATATTGAATCAGGCTGAGATAATGGGTAAGACCTTTGATCGCTTGAGGCGAGTTCACAACGCCCTCTGCTTTGCCATTTGGTATTTTTGTTTCATCCCAGATGTCTCCACCTTCTTGCCAGATAAATCCGTTGATTTGCATCGAAGAGAAGTCGTAGCCTTTGCCGGCTTGGAAGGCGATGCCATAGAAATCATCATCCAGCGGTTTGCCCGCAAGCATTTCACCCTTCTTACGTTGGAAAAATTTACCGACGTTTTCAAACGCTGTCCAATCCATCGCGTCAATTTCTTCGCCGGTGCATGGCAGCTTGGAATTAAACTTGGCTTGGAATGCCGCTTGCTCACCCGCATCACACAAAATGTCTTTGCGGCCATAGGTTACCAAAACGTCTGGGAACTGTGGGAAGCCGTAAATGTTTTTTGAGGTATAAGGATAGGTTGAATAAGCATTGTAGAATGCAGGATGAATATCGGCCATGGTTTTGGCCAATACCGGATCAGCCTCTATATAGTCATTCACTTTGCGGAAATATCCGCCTTCAACGAAAGCACCGAGCCATTGCGAGTCGGCAACCGACATGTTGTATTTCTTTTCGCCCGAGGTGAGCGAAGCATTCACACGGGTGTAGAAATCAGGCCATGGAATAAAATCAACATCGAGTATTACCTTGTTGCCCGATGCCGGCTTATACTGTTCGTCAAAGTATTTTTTCATAATACGTGTGGGCGGCCAATCTGGCACGGCCATGTGGAGTGTCACGTCTTCGGCGTTGGCATAACTTGCGCCTCCGACGAACAAGGTCAAAGCAAAGCCAGTTGCTGTCGCTAGTGCTTTTAGTTTTGTTATCGCAGTCATCTTAGGTTTCCTCCCTTTTATATTAATTGCGTATTGACTTCTGTCTTCGAGATTCAAGTCATTGCTTGTCCGCTCGAAGCGCGGAAGATGTGAAATTTGTTGGGATCAAGATAGATAGAAGCGCTCTGCCCCGGCTTGATCGACGTGGCTTGAGATTCAGGCACAACCATGCGCAATGTTTCACCGCCTGTATCAACAGACACAACAGTCACGTCGCCTAATGGCTCAAGCATTTGGATGGTGGATTTAATGCCGGTCTCACCTTTGACCGCAAAGCGAACATCGCTTGGTCTGATGCCCAGCATCGCAGCTTCGCCAGATTCTGCTGATTTAATTTTCGACTTGGCCACAATTTTTCCCAGCGAAGTTTCAAACACCGTCTTGTCGCTGCTGGCCTTGCCTTTGATCATGTTCATATGCGGCGAACCAATTTTTCCAGCCACATACATATCGACCGGGTTTTCATAAAGTTCATCAGGTGTTCCGCGCTGCACCACAGCACCATCGCGCATTACTGCAATTTCTTCGCCCATTGATAAGGCTTCAAGCTCGTCTGGCGTTGCGTAAACAATGGTCATACCAAATTGACGGTGCAGACGTTTGAGTTCCGCCCGCATGTCATGGCGCAATTTTGCATCAAGATTGGTGAGTGGTTCATCGAGTAGTAAAATTTTTGGGCGGCGGATCAGGGAACGGCCCAAAGCAACACGCTGTTGTTCACCGCCCGACAGTGTGTTTGGTTTACGCTCTAACCGGTGCGAAAGCTTCAGCATTGCAGCAGTTTCTTTAACGCGTTTATCAATTCCTTCGCGGCCAACTTTATCTTCGCGCAAGGGATAAGCAAAATTCTCATAAACTGTGAGGTGAGGATAGAGCGCGAAAGACTGGAACACCATCGAAACACCACGCCCTGTAATGGGTGCATCCGTCACGTCGGTGCCATTGATTTCAACACTGCCTGAATCAGGTTTCACCAATCCTGCAATCGTGCGCAGCGCCGTGGTCTTGCCAACTGAGCTTGGGCCAAAGAGAGCAAAGAAACGGCCTTCGACCACATCAAAGGACAGTCCAGCAAGTGCTCGTACAGAATCATAGGATTTAGAAACCCCATTTAGGCGCAGAGCATATTTTAACGCTTCGGACATCTCACTCCCATTTGGCCTTTTTGGCTCTCTTATTAATTCAGACTATCGTTCTTTTTAAATATTACAAGCTGATAAAAACTAATGCGCCTTTTCCCACTGACCAGATTTTGCAGATTTAAGAACTGCATCTGTCACCAGATCAGTTGCATAAGCCTCGCGGAAGGTTGGTGATGCAGGTTTGCCGCTCACAAGGCCATCCACAAAATCAGCGGCTTGATGCACAAATGTGTGCTCATATCCGATCTGGGTTCCGGGCACCCACCATTTGTTCATATAGGGATGATCGCCATCGGTCACGTGGATCGAACGCCAGCCACGGGTGCGGCTTTCGTCGCGATGGTCAAAATATTGCAGTCTATGTAAATCATGCAAATCCCAAGCGATTGACGCATGTTCGCCATTGATTTCAAATGTGTTTAAAGCCTTGTGACCGCGTGCATAACGTGTGGCCTCAAAGTTGGCAAGTGAACCATTACTAAAACGTGCAAGGAAAAGGCTGGCATCATCAATGCCTACTTTTTCTAATTTGCCAGTTATATTATGATGACGTTCTTTGATAAATGTTTCGGTCATGCCCGTTACTTTTTCAATCGGGCCATTCAGCCACATGGCCGTATCGATACAGTGTGCCAGCAAATCTCCTGTCACACCACTGCCCGCCACATTCACGTCGAGCCGCCATAACCCTGCGCCACCTTGCGGAAGATCCGCGCTGATAGTCCAATCTTGGAGAAACTTCGCACGGTAATGAAAAATCTTGCCCAGCTTGCCTTCTTCAATCATTTGCTTGGCAAGGGTCACGGCTGGTGCGCGGCGATAATTATACCACACCATATTCGGCACCTTAGCTTTCTCAACCGCTTCAACCATTTTTATGGATTCGGCAGCGTTGCGCCCCAGCGGCTTTTCGCACATCACCATTTTACCAGCGGCGGCAGCAGCAATTGCGATTTCCATGTGTGTGTCGTTAGGGCTGGCAATATCGATTACATCAATATCTTTGCGTTCAATCAGTTTGCGCCAATCTGTCTCGGTTGACTCGTAGCCCCATTGATCGGCGAATGGTTTCACCTTTGTTTCATCGCGCGCGCAGATGGCTTTCAAAACAGTTTCATAAGGCAAATTGAAAAATGGATTGATTTGGCGAAAGGCATTCGAGTGTGTGCGGCCCATAAAGCCATAACCCACCATGCCGATGTTGAGCTTTTTCTTCGCCATGTCAGGCCACCCAACCATGCTTATCGCGCACCTTGATCATGGTGGCCAAGATGTCGTTCCAAGTTTGCTGTTTCAGCATCACATCATTGGGGAACATGCAGCCGTCCCAACATATATGTTTGAAAGCTTTCGTCACCTCGCCGTCATTTCCGCGCAGCCACATGCCCGCGTGTTTTGGAATATCCAATTTGCCGTTCTTATCAGTCACCATGCAGTGTCGGCCGGTTTTGTCGTGATAGCCAAGCCCCTTCACGGTGCCGTCGTTCTGAGCCACATGAAAATCAATCGTCCAAGGGCGAAGCGCGTCAGTCATTTTCTTTAATGCGGCATCTAAAGTCGGTTTGCTCTTCCAATCGAACTTGGCTGGCAGCAGGCGCGATTTTGGTGCGTTGTAGCCCATTGTGTAAAGCAGCGTGTGCGCCATATCGGCTTGGAAGCCAATGGTTTGGGGCCGATCGGTTTCCTCAAGCGTGTTGATCATGTCTTTCCATGAATGCATGCCGCCCCAGCAGATTTCACCTTCAGCGGCTAAGCGCTCACCATAATCAACTGCAACACTGCAAGCCTCGCGCCACGTCTTGGCGATTTTCTTGGTATTGCCTGCTGGATCTTTGGCCCATTCGCTGGGGCTAGTTGCTGAGTCAATGCGGATTAAACCGTAGGGGCGCACGCCCAATTCGCGCAGGCGGTAGCCGAGTTTGCAAGACTTCTTCACATTCTCAACAAATTTCTTGCGATCAGATGGCGACCCCATTGCGGACCCCCCGCCGACGGGTGGCCAAACTGGCGCAACGATTGAACCGATCATCAAACCTCGCTTTTGCACTTTCTCAGCAAGGCGTTTGATTTCATCATCGTCGCAATCGATATTGGTGTGCGGGCCCACATGAAAAATGTCGATGCCATCAAATTTTACGCCGTTGACGTTTGCTTTGGCAGTCAAATCAATCAATATATCAAGCTCAATGCCAGGTTCCGATTCTGGGCCTTTGCCGACGAGGCCAGGCCACATCGCATTGTGAAGCTTAGGAAAATTGTTTGCATGCGCCATTTGCATTCCCTTAGAATTTTTTAGTTTTCGCTAATCTATGCAAGTTTTTGCTTGCTGTCTATAACTGATATATTAGTATGACAGTTATGAGAAATGAGCTCGCCAAAACAAAAGTGGATCGCAAGCGACCCTTGCCCGATCAGATTTACGAGCTGGTGCGCAATCTCATTTTGACTGGCAAAATTGGTCCGGGTGATGTCGTTGATGAAAAACTCATCGCCGCACAATTAAAAGTTTCGCGCACTCCAGTTCGAGAGGCCGTGAAAAAACTCAGCGACGAGCATTTGATTGATGTCGTGGCACAATCAGGCACCAGAGCAGCATTGATTGATCGCCATGAGGTTGAGCAAGCTTACATCATCCGCCGCGCGTTAGAGATGGAAAGTGCTGCGCAGGCTGTCAAAAATATGACGTCTGCACATGCAGATACACTGGCTGATATTTTGATGGCTCATGCCCGCGCCATTGAACGCAAAGACTATGTATTAGCGATTGCAACCGATGATAAATTTCACCGCACTATTTCCGAAATCAGCAATCTGCCTCGGCTTTGGCGCGCCATTGAAATTTCCAAAGCGCAACTGGATCGTTGTCGTCATATGATGTTGCCGCGCTTAGGTGAAGCCGAAGCCACATTAGAACAACACCGCGAAATCATCCGTGCACTGAACAGTGGCGACCCCGAAAAAGCCCGCACCGCGATGGGCAACCATTTAGAAAAGGCTTTTGGCAATGCCGCAAAAGTGTTGGATGCAGAATCAACGCCTAGCTAATCCCTCCAACAACAACGCCACAGCCTCAGCCCCCGGATCATTGAAACCCTTCAAATTTTCCGCCGAAATGTAACTGGAGCGCCCTGCTCTGGCGCTGGTCATCGCTGCGGTTTTATCAGCACCCTTACGCGCGGCACTTGCAGCTTCGGGCAAATCACCAGAATGCGAAAGCACATCGAGCGCTGGCTGCAATGCGTCTATCATCGTGCGGTCACCAAGTTTTGCCCCGCCAAAATCCATCATGCTTTTCAAACCAGCTTGCAGGGCATGCGGCCATGATTTTGGTTCTTGCGATGCCGCGGCAAAGAAAATGCCAAGCAGCACACCTGAAGATCCACCCATACCCTTGGTCATCTCGTTGCTCAATGCGCCGAAAAATTGATCAAGCTTCGCCAATGGCATCTTCTTTAAATTCGCCTGTACAGCACGCGCCGCCGTTGCCATGGTCGAGCCAGTATCGCCATCGCCAACTTTTGCATCCAGCGCATTTAATTTTGCTTCTGCAGCAATTAAGATTGAGCAAGCGCTGTTGATCAAAGTTGCCAGCTTTGGATTGGCGCTGGCGCGAACCGACTTGGATTTCAAGGCGCCCGAAAGCTTGATTAGCTTCGGTTTCACATTCGTATGAACACCGGGCCAAACCAAAGGCGTGGCTGGTGATTTCAATGCCACTTCGAATTCTGGATTAAGCGCCAATAAACTTAACGAAAACCCATGCATATCGAGTGATGTTACTAACGCAGCAGGCCCACACACTAATCTAATTTTCTTAGCCAGTGGATGTTTCAGAATTTCATTGGTCAGCAGACTCATTTCAATCGGCATTGTTGAGCCTAGATTATTGATCAGAACTGCATAGCTGCGTGCAGGCTTTGCTTTTGCAAAGAGGTGCTTCAACAGAATTGAAACTGTTATTTGCGCGCCTTTAAATTCGACCACATCAACACCGGGTTCGCCGTGTATTCCAAGGCCAAGTTCTGCTTTCCCTTTCGGCACTCGGTCTTCGCGGCCTATGCCGGGTAAAGTGCATGAGCTGAGTGATATGCCGAGCGACACTAAACCATCCGTTGCTTTTTGCGCGATGGCTGCGACTTTCTTCAAGCTCCAACCCTTGGCCGCATAGTGCCCTGCGATTTTTTCCACAAACAAAACACCAGCAATGCCACGAGGATGCGGAATATTCGGAATTGCGATGTCATCGCCCACCACAACGACTTCGACTTTTTTACCAAGTGCCCTTGCGCGTTCAACGGCAAGGCCAAAGTTCAAGCGGTCGCCAGTATAATCCTTAAAAATCACCAAGCACCCTGCCTTGCCGGTCACCGCCATGATCGCCGCAAAAACCGCATCCACACTGGGTGAGGCGAATACTTCGCCGCATACTGCAGCGGTAATGAGGCCGAGCCCCACAAATCCCGCATGAGCTGGTTCGTGGCCAGAACCGCCGCCCGCAACAATAGCAACCTGATTTGATTTATGATCTGTTCTTAGAACAACTTTGATTCCGGGATAACCATCAAGTCGCGCCAGATTTTTACCGCCAGAACTTCTGAGTAAACCATCGATGCTGTCTCTAACCAAAGTTTCTTTGCTGTCGATGAATTGGTTCATGTTCGCCGCGCCTTTTGATTTACCAAATAAATCTGCACGAAGATTTGAAGAAAATCAAGGGGACTGCTTGAAACAGAAAACGCAAAATGCTTTGTAGGCTTCCGGCTGGCAGTAATTTGTTTTCAACGTTATAAAACTTGCTATCGCCCACCAATTGAGGTTTCGACTGTGTCCAAACAATTTACACTTGCTGCTTGCGCTGAAATGATTTGGCGCGACAAGCCAATTGAGCGGCGCTGTGCAAAGCTCAAAGACTTGGGCTTTCAGGTCGGCTTGTGGAATTATCCCGCGCATGATTTGGCGAAACTTGAAAAATCTGGTGCCACATTTTCAATCATGAATGGCTATATTCGTGGCCGCTTGACTGATGATGAAGGTGCGGCTGAGCTTTTGAAATCAGCGCGTGAAACAGCGCAGGTGGGCAAACGCCTTGGTGTTGCTCGCCTTAATTTGCATGGAACAGGCTTAGGCGATCGCGGATTGCCGATGCAATCTGTTGAGGTTGTAAGCGGAGCCATGTGGCTAAAAGCCCGAGACACGTTGACCCGCATCGCAGATATGGCCGAACAAGAAGACGTTACGTTCACACTCGAAAATTTGAACTTGCTTCTCGATCATCCCGGTGTGCCGTTTGGCCGGGCCGAAGATACCTTAGCATTGGTATCAAGCATCAATCACAAGCGCTTGCAGCTCAACCTTGATCTTTATCATGTGCAAATTGGTGAAGGTAATTTGATCGAAATGTGCAGGCGTTGTCTGCCATGGATTGGTGAAATTCAAGTTGCTGACGTGCCTGGGCGCATGGAACCCGGCACTGGCGAGATCAACTATAAAGGCATCGCCGTTGCCCTCAAGAAAATGGGTTATACTGGCGCTGTTGCATTGGAGGCCTATGCATCGGGTGATGTTGAAGCTGCACTTGCCGCATTCAAAGACGCGTTTACGGTTTAGGCCAACATCAAAGCTGGTTCTTCGATGAAAGCTCTAAAGGCTTGCAACAATTCCGCGCCCACTGCTCCATCCACTGCGCGGTGATCGCACGACAAAGTACACTCCATTCGTGTTTTGAGGACAGGCAGTTTGTTGACTGGAACAAACTGCTCAACCCCTGCCCCCACAGCCAAAATAGTCGCTTGTGGTGGATTGATGATCGCGGTGAATTGTTCAATGCCAAACATGCCCAAGTTTGAAACTGCGGTTGTGCCGCCCGTATAATCAGCAGATTGCAATTTGCGAGCACGCGCTCTGCCGGCCAAGTCTTTCATCTCAATTGAAATTTGAGAAAGTGATTTGGTTTCAGCGCTGCGAATGATTGGTGTGAACAATTCGCCTTCAACAGAAACCGCAACGCCCACATCACTTGCATGGTGATGCAAAATTCCTGCATCAGTATAATACCAAAGGTTCCAAATTCTGACTCACGGGGGATTCCCACGAATCGAAAACTCTGATTCCATGGTGCAAGGAGGAACTGCGCCATGCCATCATCGA